>NC_007512.1:1325000-1692500 GCF_000012485.1 Pelodictyon luteolum DSM 273
AATGACCAGCATGCGCCGGTCCTTGCCCGTGAGGATCCCCTCTATTTCGCGACGTCCTGCAGCAATGGCCAGTGCCGCCGCCTCATCAACCGGAAGCCGGTCTTTGAGGTCACCGGGGGAAGAAAGCCGGATGATGCTCGAAACCCGTAAATCATGTAACTGTTCCATCAGCGATACAGACAATAATGCTCAAAAATGCTCGAAGAATGCTCGTTCAAATCAGTCACTGAAGATAAAAAAAACCACGAGATATAATGAAGATACCCCACAATAAATTCCAGCGTCAGGGCACACTGCAGTGCAGGGCATCGGCATTATGACGCATCAGGCACCACGTCGCCAGTATAACAATCCGTTTAAAATGGAAGCCTTTGAACTGCCCCTCAAGGACAACAAGACCGGCGAAGGAGGCAGCCGATGATCTCGGAGTTTATCCAGACGCAAATGCGCCGAGGGCTCGCAAAGAGCGGACAAAGGAAAGACCAAGGCGCTTCTGTCGCTCGAAAAGAAGCTGGGCAAATGGCTTGCAGAGAGCGCTCTTTTGCCCAGATCCTGGATTGGTCTGACTGCCTTGAGACCACCCACGTGCAGACTGCCATGGGCAGCTACCGCTGGGCGGCCGAGTCAGTTGCCAGAGACAGGCTGTTTCTGGAGTATCCGGGCATGACTTCATGACCTCGTGTATGCATTCTCCTACTGTTTGGTTAGGATACCATCGTTCGGGTCGGCGTTTAACTGACCGGCTGAACTCATCGCAGTTGCGCCCGGTTAATAAAAAAGGATAAACCGCCTTGCACTGAAGGATCTTTTTGGAACGCCGGAGTCATTTCCGTACCGCCAGCAAGAAGAGATGATCGGATTGACGGTGCCAGCTTGACACGGAGCAAATGCCGCAGAGCTGGCTGAGCGGCTGTTTCGGAGGTGGGACGGGACGCGGCCGGCATGGCGAGAGGCTATCAGCGCAGCAAGCCAGGCGTAGCGCGTGCAGGCTGGATCACTCCGCCCGGCAATTTCGCCCGGCATCTTCATCCATCCCACGCTGCCACCGTCCGGCGTGCACCCCATGACACCACCACTCACTCCACGTCCCCCATTTCATTGAGGGGGGAGGTATGACTGGGGCTCCAAAGACCGCTGAACCAGACCGACAAGATCTTTGATGCTGAAAGGCTTGCGGATGAAGTTCACTCCTTCCTGCAGCGACTGAAGGTGATCAAGGCTTTCAGGTGCGTAGCCGGACATGAACATACATTGCAGGTCGGGATCGGCCTCCTGCATAATCTCATAGAGCTGAGGGCCGTTCATGCCCGGCAACACCACATCAGTAAGAAGCAGGTTGATGCCCTGCGGGTCCAGCTTGAGGGCGCTTTCGCCATCCGGAGCCGAGCGCACCCGGTATCCTATTTTTTCAAGTATCGTCTGGACGAGATGCAGAATATCCGGCTCGTCTTCAACAATGAGGATGACCTTGCTATCCTCTACGGCCGGCTCACTCCGTTCATCATCGGCAGGTTTTTCTGCCACTACGGGATCGCTATACAGGGGGAAGGACAGGGTAAAGGTGGTTCCTTTACCCTGTTCGCTGGAGCATGCAACATGGCCGTTGTGCTGCTTCACGATCCCGTAGACGGTTGAGAGGCCGAGGCCTGTGCCCTTCCCTACCTCTTTAGTGGTGAAGAACGGCTCGAAAATGTGCGGAAGATGACGCTCATTGATGCCGATTCCGGTATCGGAGACGGTAAGGACGGCATATCCCGGTGTCGTACTCTCGCCGGCGTTGATCGTAATGGTACCGTTCTCTTTTATGGCGTCGCGGGCGTTCAAGCAGAGGATGAGGAGGATCTGGTCGAATTGCCCGGGATCGATCGAGATGGAGTTGATGGCGGGGCCGGGGTGCCAGACGCAGGCGATGGATTCACCCATAGCACCACGCAGCATCGGGAGGCACTCTTCAACCAGTGCATTCAGCCTTACGACAGCCGGCTGCACGGTCTGCTTGCGGGCGAATGCCAAAAGCTGGCTGGTGATTGCCACTGAACGCTCGGTTGAGTTCAGAATGGCCTTAAGCCCGTTGAAAAACGGATGGGATTCCGGTACCTGGTCAAGCAGCATTTCCACATGGCCGAGCGTGATGGCAAGCATGTTGTTGTAGTCATGCGCGATGCCTCCTGCGAGCTGGCCTACAAGTTCCAGTTTCTGCGACTGGTTCAGCTGTTCCTGCATGACCTGCTCCGCCCTTTCGGCATGCTTGCGGGCAATGATGTCCCACGCAAAGCCGGCAAGGTTGTTGACGAGGGATGCATCGTCTTCGGTATAGTCGTAGGGGCAGTTGCCGATACCGAAAATGGCCGTGACTGTAGTCCCCTCCATATGGGGAACAACCAGTTCACGCTGCACGTCGCTGTGGCCGTGAGGCAGCGGGCGGTTGCGGTTGAGGGACTTGAAATCATTATGGATGAGTGCTTTTCCGTCCCGCAGGGCCTCTTGCCAGATACCGGCCATCCGCACGCCCATATCGCCCTGGTCAGTATCCATCCGGCATTCGTGCTGCATCGTGTTCGTTGACCATACCCGCTGCATATCCGGAGAGAATGGGCCCGAAAGCACGTGGCAGAACCCGATGATGCTGTCAGTCAACCGTTCAGCTTCGTTGAGGGTTGCTCGAAGCAGCTCCGCTTCAGTAGCGGTCTCCGACATCTGGTAAAGGCGTAGCCGGAACGCCATCAGGGATGCAAGGCGGTTGCGTTCGGTGATATCGTTGATGATGAGATAGACGTAGGGTTTGCCATGGATGCTGATTTTACTTCCGAAAGCCTCTACGTCGCGGATGGTACGGTCAGCCCGCCGATGACGGAACTCAAAGTGCTGGCTTTCGTGCTCTTGCCATGATGCCAGATGCGACTGTATTGCTTCCCATGGCAGCACATTGATCTGGCTGATGTTCATGGACTGCAGCTGGCCTGCCGGCCAGCCATAATAACGCTCTGCGCAACCGTTTGCGTCAATGATGTTGCCGCTGGCAGGATCGAGGATGAGTTTGATGACGCTATTGCTTTCAAACACCGCCTTGAACCGGGCCTGACTTTCACGGCGCATCCCGTCAGCCCGCATCCACTCGGTGACGTCAAGAACTATTCCGGCATATCGGATGACCTTGCCCTGTTCGTCCCGTACCGGAGTCCCTTTTGACATGAGCCACTGAACTTCGCTGCTGTTCAGGCCATTCACCCGCCATGTGCAGTTGAATTCCGTGCCCTTCGCCACAGCGTTATGAATGGTCGATTCAACGGCCTCCCGGTCTTCGGGAAAGATCGTCTCACGCCACGCTTCATAGGATGGCTCGGTGGAGTGAGGATCGAGGCCGTACAATGGCCACAGCTCCTCTGACCATTCGTTGGCGTTCGTCGTGATATCCCACCCCCATCTGCCGGCGTGCACCAGCGAAAGGATGGGGTCAGAAGTGCCCTCAGCAATGCTGTCAATCAGCCCAGTCAGGCGGGATTGGCCGATACCGCCGGAAAGACTGGAGAGATGTTGTGTCTTCTCCATAACGAATCATGTTTGATGTGAACCAACGCCCATACCGATGAGAGACGCACTAACACAGGCGTTTTGCACGAAGTCCCCGCCCATGGCTACCGTCACGATGGCAACGGACTGCGCCGCCATAACCTGCTACACCAAAGAATTCATCGGCGCGATTTTTGGGTGATGTCGCGAAACGGGTTTCCAATAAACTACAGCCCGCTTCCGGTTGTTTGATTTGCTGACCAGTACATTTTACGAAGTTTCTGCTTCTCTCCCCATGCTCTTTTTCTTTCAGCGATAATCCCTGCTGCAAGGTCCCGATGCATCTGTTCCGGGGTCACATATCCGATGCGTGAATGGTAGTGCTCCGTGTTATACCAGCGGAAATACTTCTCGAAAAAGTCCATGACGACTCCTTCATTCCAGTGCGAAAACCTGCCCATGTACACACTTTTCATCCGTCGTCCGGCGAATATGCGCCCTTAGGGTTGCAGTCCTTACAGCGAATCGGGGAGGGTCACATGGTTAGCCTTTCCTCCAAAGACGCTCTCCCCGATGGAGTGCCGGCTCCTCTCCTCCCCGTGCTTGAAACTGATCCATATGGGGCTGAACCCTGCAATTGTACTGATTCAATACCGACGACACTTTTTCCGGACGCAAAATCAAATTCCAGGCCACCCCACCGATAAGCGCCTGACGCCTTGAAATTGAGCCCTGAACGGGACACCTGCCAGAGAACAGTGAGGATGACATCACGCTTGATGCTGCTCTGCAGGATAGCCGGGGCTTCCCTGCCGTCCGGATATCCGGTGAGGGCTGCGTTCCTGATGGAACGGCCCAGCACTTCAGTCTCAGTCGCACTATGAAGCATACCGGGAGAGGCGAAAAGAAGCAAAAGAAGAAAAATGGGGGTCAGAGGAACCGCAATGCAACTACACCGTCGTCCATATAAAGAGTTTCCAAGACTCGGAGCTGACACTAAACGTGCGGCAGGGTAATGGGGAACAGACATAAGAGTTACTTTAGTCCTTCATTATACCACCCATCACAAGAATACACTACACTCGATACAGCGCGGCAGACAGTCTACGGCAGACAATGCCAGTCAACTGTTGCTTCTCTTATAAGAGACTCCGTTGCGCCCCTCGTCGTTCGCCGAGCTCAACCCACAGGATGAGTTTCAACACCAAGAGGGGGCCTGTACTGGGCCGCACCCAATAAAAAAAGCCCACCGGAGTACGGCAGGCTTTTAGAGAAAAGTGCACCCCGGAGGCCCGGGATGCATGGGGGCTTATTCCGGCCTGGAGAAATCGATGCTGAGCCACTTGTCCTCGAACGAGGCACCGGTGGACTCCATGCCGGCAAGGAAGATCGGCAGGGCAACGATTTTCTGGTAGTCGCCGATACGGATGGTAAGGTCATCGCCGAGCTTGAGGATCTTCGGTTCAAGACCCATGTGGTCCATGAACGGAAGACGGACGCGAACCTTGTAATGACCCTCAGATACCTTCTTGATGTCGATCGGGTTCTCCTTGAAGAGGATCTCAAGCGGGTTGGTCTCACCATATACTTTCTCGCCGACCTTGCGGAGCATCTCGAGACCCACGACCTCACCCTCGAACAGCGGAACCTCTGCAATCGGAATCGGGGCGAACGCGCTCTTGATCTGCTCGATGTAATGCTGCTGGATGGCACGCCATTTCTTGAAATAGGGGTCCTCTGTGTGATCCGGCATGATCCGGTTGATGGTGATGCTGTCGACCGTGATGCCGTAGAGGTTCAGGTAGGTCAGTGCACGCATGGACTCCTTGATGACCATCTTCTCGGGGTTCATGACGAGGCGGACGGTGGACTTGCTGCCGTCGGCAAGCAGGTCGATGATGCCTTCGGTCGAAGAGAAGAGGTTGTCGACCTTTTCGTAGACCTCTTCAGGTGCGACGAAATCGTCGATCTTCTTGATCTTTTTGGAGAGCGGCCTGATGACCGGCTTCACCATATATTTCTCGACGTTGCGGATGAGTTTGATGAACCAGCCGAATGTCTCGGGAAGCGAGAGGAGGCGGAGGGTTTCGCCGGTCGGCGCGCAGTCGACGACCAGAAGGTCGAAATCGGCCTGCTCTTCATTGTAGCGCTTGATGTAGGAGAGAGAGAACAGCTCTTCCATGCCGGGCAGAACGCCCATTTCTTCGGCGTAGACGCCTTCGACACCGCGCGACTCCATCAGCTGGGCAAAATGCTCCCTGACGACGTCCCAGTTCAGATTGAGGTCGCCGAACACACTGACTTCCTGACCCCAGAGGTTTTCAGCAACCTTGACGGGAGAAGGTCCGAGCGTGACGTCGAGTGAGTCACCGAGGCTGTGAGCCGGGTCGGTGGACATGATGAGGGTCTTGTACCCCATATCAGCAGCTCTGAGAGCCGTGGCTGCAGCAACTGAGGTTTTACCAACGCCGCCCTTTCCGGTAAAAATGATATTACGCATACGATTTAATGATTCTCATTTAAGGAATTATTGAAAAAGCTGTGTCCCCAAGCTGTGTCCACCACATGCCGTCTGCCGCCATGCAAACATGAAAAGGCTAAAGATAATAAATTAATCAATTAATCTGAACACCACCTCGGCAACTTATTACCTCCCTGACAGGAGGAAGTGATTCAGGGAGACACCCGAAGTTTCTGTCCGGTTCGGATGATTTTCTTATTGGAGATCCGGTTCCACTCCGCCAGACGTCGGACACTTATCCGGTACTCTGAGGCGATGTCCGAAAGGGTCTCTCCCCTTCTCACCCTGTGGTAGCGCACATCCCTGCCGGAATTCTTCCGGCTCCCTGTGTCCGTGGTGGCGATGCTGAGCCGCTGACCGCGCTGGATCAGCATCCTGCCGCCAAGGCCGTTAAGTTCAGCAAGTTCCCGGATGCTTATTCCATAACGGCGTGCGATGGAGGCCGCAGTTTCCCCCTTTGCAACCCTGTGGGTCGTGATGCGGGCCGGGGGAGAAGGTTGCAGGGGGGAAACATCCGGAACAACCTCGGCTGTATCAGTTATCCCCTCCGGGATATCGAGTGCGGTCACGACGGGATCGTAGAGGTCGTTTTCACGGTCGGAGAAGACGCGGGCATACTGCTCCGGGATGCGAAGCTCCCCTTTTGCCGTGTTCCCTGCCGGGACGAATCCGATCTTGTACTGCGGGTTGAGGAACCGGAGATCCTCGATCGGAAGGCCGAGCGTAAGGCTCACCCGTTCGAAGGAGACCGGGCGGCGTACCTCGACGGACTCGATGTCACGGTACAGGAAACCCGGCAGGAGAGGCTCGAGATTATGCTCCCTGTGGTAGTTCATGATATAGTGGACAGCGATGAACGCCGGCACATACCCGCGGGTTTCAGCGGGCAGATACCGCCATATGGTCCAGTAATCCCTGTTCCCCGATGACCCCGAAGCTGCCCGGGCTTTCCGGATGGCCTTGTTGACGTTTCCGGGTCCGGAATTATATGCGGCGAGAGCAAGGAACCAGTCACCGTATATGTTGTAGAGGTCGCGAAGGTGGCGTGCTGCTGCATCACTGGCTTTCCGGGGATTGAACCGGTCCTCGATGAATGATGATGACTCCAGACCGTAGCGGCTGCCGGTTCCGTACATGAACTGCCAAAGCCCCTTTGCCCCGGCCCGGGACACGGCAGTGGGATTGAGGGCCGACTCGACGATGGCAAGGTATTTCATGTCCGCCGGCACATTGTGGCGGGCAAGGGCGGCCTCGAACATCGGGAAATAGATGCGGGTGAGTCCGAGAATTTTCGTCGTCGCAATCCGCTTGTCAACCGCATAGACCCTTATAAAACCCTTGACATGGTTGTTGTAGGTCAGATTGAAAGGCGTTTTACGGTTGAGGGCCTCGATTCTTGCGGCATAGACCGAATCGCTGTACTGGGGGACGAACTGCAGCGGAAATCCTGAACGCGTCTCGGTACCGGACGGAACGGCGAAATGCTCGTCGCTGAAGTATGATGCCTGCATGAGGCTGTCGAGCGACGCCGAGAGCGAGGCGCTCGAGAACACATCGGGAGCGGAGGCCGCGGCCGCTGGACGCCCGATGGGCGCAAGAAGGAGCAGCAGCAAAGGAAGCAACAGCCCCGGAAGGGCATAAGGGATCCTGATGGTCACAGGTGGCACGGGAAACGTATATGGAAGATTCATGGGTACGAAGGAAACGCCCCCGATCAACATATGAACACTTCCCCAGTATTACAAGCGACGGAAGCGGCTTATCTCAGCTTCCGGCATCCGTAATCATCCGGATACACCACCCGGGATAGAAAGAGGCCGGAGGCGGCTGCCGGCCGAACCCTCCGGGCATGGGCATCGGCATCGAGCATCGCCTTGAAGGAGCATGGATCGAGCCGGCCCGCACCTATGTCCATCATCGCGCCCACCAGTCCGCGAACCATGCTCCGAAGAAACCGGTTGGCCGCAATATGGAAGACCAGAAACCCCCGATGGCGGTACCATCCGGCCATGCGGACCGAGCACAGGCTGCCCGTTCCGTCCCGGTCCTCACGCGAAAAAGCGCTGAAGTCATGGATGCCCTTGAGGGTTACGGCAAGAGAGTGCATGAGGGGTAGGTCAAGCGGCCTGGACGAACAGCCGGCAAAACGTCCGAAAACGGCCGAGGGTTCTTCCATGAGGAAGTAACGGTACTGACGCTCGGCAGCACTGAACCGGGCGTGGAACTCCATGTCTACTTCCTGAGGGCAGTCAACCCTGATGGTATCCGGCAGGAGGCAGTTGAGTGAATGCGCGATACGCTGTAGCTCAAGCGATGAGGCGGTCTGAAAATTCACCACCTGACCGAGGGCATGCACGCCCCGGTCGGTACGGCCGGCTGCTGCAAGGTTGACCCTCTCCTGCAGGATACGGCTGAGGCACGCCTCCAGTTCCCCCTGTACGGTCACGATGCCGCCCGGCTGGCGCTGCCATCCTGCATACGGAGTACCGTCATATTCTACGCGCAGTCTGATATTCCTCATGAGAATTGCTACATTTCATTCCGTCAGTGCCAACAATGCACTGAACAGGAACAGATATTCAACCAGAACTGATATTCAATTCATATACAACAGCCCCCATCGTGCATAGAGAGCATTTAGAGATTGTCCAGAGCGCCCTTCGGGCCCTCTCCCCCGCCCCGGAATCATCCAGCTACCGCGTCCCCCGGATGTGGGTGGATGAACAACCCGGAGCAATCGCAGTAGATCCGGTCCTCTGGCATCTGGAGCAGCTTGGGGAACTGCTGGCCTCCCCGTCAGCGGACACAGCCGTCGACTGGCACCGGGAAGCCGTCGTCTACAACCTCTTTGTGCGCTTCGGCTGCGCCTTCGATCACGACGGGGACGGCCGGATAGCCCCGGAGCCCCTCGCTTCCGGCTTCAGGGAGACCGGCACGCTCCTGAAGGCGATCGCAATGCTTCCTTATATAAAAAAACTTGGTGCCAATACCATCTACCTGCTCCCTCTCACCACCATAGGCGAAAAAGAGAGGAAAGGCACCCTCGGTTCCCCCTACGCCGTTCAGGATCCGCTACGGCTCGACCCGATGCTGGCTGAGCCAGCTCTCGGACTCCAGCCCGAAACCCTCCTCAAGGCATTCATTGAGGCCGCACACCTTCAGGGCATGCACGTGGTGCTGGAGTTCGTCTTCCGTACTGCCTCCGTCGACAGCCGCTGGATAGGGGAACATCCAGAGTGGTTCTACTGGCTGAAAGAGAGCGTTCCCCCGGAATCCTACGGCCCGCCGCACTTTCAGCAGGATACCCTGAACGAGATCTACAGCCTCGTCGACCGCCACGAGATGGAAGGCCTCCCTGCCCCTTCGGAAAGCTATCGCAACCAGTTCGCCCGCCGCCCCGTTACGGCCGAGCCCCAAAAGGAAGGCGGGTATAGGGGAATCGATGCCGACGGTGAAGCATGCAGAATCGCCAGCGCGTTTTCCGACTGGCCGCCGGACGACCGGCAGCCCGCCTGGACCGATGTCACCTACCTCCGCATGCATACACCTCCGGAGTTCGACTACATCGCCTACAACACCATACGCATGTACGATGCCGCGCTCACAAACCCTGAAACCCACAACACCGGTCTCTGGGAGGAGATCTCGGGCATCATCCCCCGCTTCCAGCGTGAGTACGGCATCGACGGCGCCATGATGGACATGGGCCACGCACTGCCGGCAGCACTGAAAAAAGAGATCGTCACGCGGGCACGGAAAACAAGGCCCGATTTCGTCTTCTGGGATGAGAACTTCGACCCGACCCCGGCCATACGCGACGAGGGCTTCAACGCCGTCTTCGGCTCGTTCCCCTTCGTCGTCAGCGACATCATCTATATCAGGGGGCTGCTCAATTTCCTCAACAAGACCGGCGTGGCCCTACCCTTTTTCGGGACCGGAGAAAACCACAACACCCCCAGAGTTCCGTTCCGCTACGGTGAACAGGAGGCAGGAAGAAGCTTCTCGACCTTCATCTTCACCCTGTCAGCCGTCCTTCCTGCCGTTCCCTTCATCCACTCCGGCATGGAGATCCTTGAATGGCGTCCGGTCAACCTCGGGCTCAACTTCAATGATGAAGACCGCGCCATGTGGCCCCCGGAAACCCTTCCCCTCTTCAGCGCCGCAAGCTTCGACTGGGAGAGGACGAACAGCCTGCAGCCGCTGAACGGGTACGTCAAAAAAGTACTCGACGTGCGAAGCCGCCATCTCGACATCATACTCTCCGGAGAGCAGGGCTCCCTCGTTATCCCCATCGTCTCCGACGACGCCATCTTTGCACTGAAGCGGACGGCCGGAGGCCGCTCGCTGCTCTTCATCGGCAACAGCGCCATTGACAACCCGAGAACCGGCTACATCGAGTTCAAAAAAGAATCCGCAGCCCTTGACGACCTGCTGACCGGAACAATATGCATGGTAGAAAATCACCGGCTCGAACTCACCCTCAAGCCCGGCCAGTGCATGCTCTTTCTCCTTCCGGATGAAAATTGAGGCACCTTGGAATCATACTGCGTAAAATCGTATCTTGAGTACTTTTACCCGAACCACTAAACGACCCTCGACCATGCCCATACTCATTGTCGGCTCCCTAGCATTCGATGACATCGAAACCCCCTTCGGCAGTTCCATGAACACCCTTGGAGGCTCCTCCACCTATATCGCCCTCTCGGCAAGCTACTTTGCCGACAAAATCCAGATGGTCGGCGTGGTAGGATCCGATTTCGAGGCAGAACACTTCCAGCTTCTGCACGACAGGGACATTGATACCAAGGGAATCCAGGTCATCGAAGACGGCAAAACCTTCCGCTGGGCCGGCCGCTACCACTATGACATGAACACCCGTGACACCCTCGACACCCAGCTCAACGTCTTCGCGGATTTCGACCCCCATATCCCCCACCAGTACCAGGATACCGGCATCGTCGTGCTCGGCAACATCGACCCCGAACTGCAGCTGAAGGTGCTTACACAGATAAAGAAGCCTGAAATGGTCATCCTCGACACGATGAACTTCTGGATCGAGGGCAAGCCCGAAGCGCTTAAGGAAACCCTCAAGCACGTCGACGTCTTCATCCTCAACGACAGTGAAGCACGCCTGCTCAGCGGCGACCCGAACCTCGTCAAGTCCGCCCGCATCATCCGCGAGATGGGACCCAAGACCCTCATCATCAAGAAAGGCGAGCACGGCGCACTCCTCTTCACCAACGGAGGCATCTTCGCTGCACCGGCGTTCCCGCTTGAGTCCATCTACGACCCGACAGGAGCCGGAGACACATTTGCCGGCGGATTCATCGGCCATCTCTCCCGCTGCGGGGAAGTGACCGACATGGAACTGCGCAAAGCAGTGCTTTACGGCAGCGCCATGGCCAGCTTCTGCGTCGAGAAGTTCGGCACTGAAAAGATTGCAGCGCTTGATATGCTTGAAATCGAAGACCGGTACGACAGCTTCCTCGAACTCTCCAGAATCGACGTCTGAGCCCACTGTTCAAAGGGCCTAAGGGCCATTATCCCATGAACCCGGGGGGCAGAGAATCCCCCGGATCCCCTCCAAGCCCATGAATGCGCTCAACGCCCTCGACTACAGTTTCATCATCGGCTATCTCCTCCTGACGCTCTTCATCGGACTCTGGTTCTCCCGGAGAGCCTCCGAGAACGTCGGAGAGTTCTTTCTGTCCGGCCGCAAGCTTCCCTGGTGGATCGCCGGGACCGGCATGGTGGCCACCACCTTCGCCGCCGACACGCCGCTGGCCGTAACAGGCTTTGTCGCACGCCATGGCATTGCCGGCAACTGGGTCTGGTGGACATTCGTTTCAGGAGGCATGCTCACCGTCTTCTTCTTCGCCCGACTCTGGCGCCGCGCTGAAATCCTCACCGACCTCGAATTCATCGAACTGCGATACAGCGGCCCTGCCGCACGGTTCCTCCGCGGGTTCAAGGCCATCTACTTCGGACTCTTCATCAACGCCGTCATCATCGGGTGGGTCAACCTCGCCATGTTCAAGATCATCAGCATCATGATCCCTGAACTGAACCCGCAGCTGACCATCATAGCCCTCGTCCTCTTCACCACCTTCTACTCCAGCCTCTCAGGCCTCTGGGGCGTCTCCATCACCGATGCCGTGCAGTTCGTGATCGCCATCGCGGGCTGCATCATCCTGGCGGTTCTTGCCGTCCAGTCGCCGGCAGTCGTCAATGCAGGCGGGCTGCAGGCAGCGCTGCCGGAGTGGATGTTCGACTTTTTCCCGGCCATCACCGCTAAAGACTCCGGCGGAGCCGGTGCCTTCGCACTCCCCTTCGCCTCGTTTGCCGCCATGGCCTTCGTGCAGTGGTGGGCATCCTGGTACCCCGGCTCCGAGCCCGGAGGCGGAGGCTACATCGCACAGCGCATGATGAGTGCCAAGGATGAAAAGCATTCACTGCTGGCCACCTTATGGTTCACCGTGGCCCACTACTGCCTGAGGCCGTGGCCATGGATCATCGTCGGCTTGGCTAGCCTCGTGATGTTCCCCGACCTGCCGGCGGCAGAGAAGGAGGACGGGTTCGTCTACGTCATGCAGGCCGTATTGCCGCCGGGCCTCAAGGGCCTCCTCATCGCAGCATTCCTGGCCGCCTACATGTCGACCCTTGCCACCCACCTCAACTGGGGAACCAGCTACCTTATAAACGACTTCTACCGCCGCTTCATAACGATCGACGGTTCGCCAAAGCACTACGTCGCAGTCTCAAAAATCACCACCGGCCTCACTGCCGGCTTCGCCCTCTACATCACGTTCTTTGTCCTCCACACCATCACGGGTGCATGGGAGTTCATCATTCAGTGCGGAGCAGGCACCGGGTTCGTGCTTATCCTCCGCTGGTTCTGGTGGAGGCTGAACGCATGGAGTGAAATCACCTCCATGCTCGCCCCGTTCCTCGCTTACGGATACCTGTCGCTCTTTACACAGATCGTGTTCCCCTCGTCGATCTTCATCATCGTCGCATTTACCATCACTGCCACTCTGGCCGTCACCTTTCTCACCGCGCCCACCGAGCGAAAGCACCTTGAGGCTTTCTACCGCAAGACCAGGGTTGGCGGGGTCCTCTGGGAGCCTGTCGCAAAAAACCTTCCCGATGTCCACTCAGACACCGGATTTCTCCGGCTCTTCTTCGACTGGGCGCTTGGTATTGCCATGGTTTACGCCATACTCTTCGGCACCGGCCGGATCATCTTCGGTGAACCGCTGACCGGAGCACTTTTCCTTGCCGGAGGCGCCGTAGCCGGAACCCTCATCTTCATGGACCTGAACCGACGCGGCTGGAACAACCTGAACTGATAGGAGGATGAGGACACCGAACATTCTGCTTGCATCGCAGTCGCCGAGGCGTCGCGAACTCTTAGCCCTCTTGGCCATTCCTTTCACGGCTGTAAGGGTTGATACGCCTGAACAGTTCGAATGCGCTGCATCTCTTGAAGAGAACGTGCGGAGGATAGCGGAAGAAAAAGCACGGGAGGCGCGGCGTCTCTACCCCGAAGAGTCAAGCTCTTCCATCATCCTCAGCGCCGACACAGTGGTCGAACACGACGGGCTGATCCTGCAGAAACCACAGGGAGAGGAGGAGGCCCTTGCCATGCTCCAAAGCCTCCAGGGACGAACCCACTCTGTCCACACGGGGTATGCGCTTCTCTACGGAGAACGGAAGCATACCGCCATGGCAACCACCCGGGTCACATTCAACGCAATGCCGAAGAGGGAGATCATGCGCTACATCGCCACAGGAAGCCCCTTCGACAAGGCGGGGGCCTACGGCATCCAGGACCCGGTGATGGCCTCCTATGTCAGTGGGATAGAGGGATGCTACTACAATGTTGTCGGCCTGCCGCTCTCAGCGGTATGGGCGGCCATTCAGAAAATGGTTGTTTAAGACGGTGGGGAAAGTCTCTGGAAACATGACGGTACCGGTCATCACCGGACCGACGGCGTCCGGCAAGTCGGCCCTCGCTCACCGGCTCGCCCTTGAAACCGGTGCAGAGATCCTCTCCGCCGACTCCCGCCAGGTCTACCGTGAACTCACCATCGGCTCGGCCAAGCCCTCCCGGGAGATGCTCCGGGAGGTAGCGTACCACTTCATCAACGAAAGAGCAATCACGGAGCCCTTCAGCGCCGGCGCGTTCGCCCTTGAAGCCACAGCACGCATCCGGGAGATCAAGAGGCGCGGCAAACGGGTCATTGTGGCCGGAGGGTCGGCGCTGTACCTGGAGGGGCTCATTAGTCCCTTTGCCGAACTCCCCCCCCAAAATGCAGAAATCCGCCGGAAGCTCAGCGAGCAGCTGGCGGACCTCGGAGGCGAACTCCTGTATGAACGACTCAAACAGCTGGACCCGGAACAGGCCGAAACGCTTGACCCGACAAAAACCCACCGCCTGCTCCGCAGCCTCGAAATCATTGAGATCACGGGGCGGACCGTAACGGAACTGCAGGCAAAAAAGAGCGGAGAGCCGTCCCCCCCGAGTTCGCTGCACTTCAAAACCTTTGCGATAGATATTCCCCGAGAAGAACTCTACCGGCAGATCAACCGGCGCACGGAATCGATGATGGAGGAAGGGCTCCTCATTGAGGCTGAACAGCTCTGGAAGCGGTACCGGATCGAAATTGAAAACAAGTCACTGCCGGCACTTCTCACCGTCGGCTACCAGGAACTCTTCGACCACTTCAGGGGCCGCACCACCCTTGACGAGGCCGTCACCCTCATCCAGCAGCATACCCGCAATTACGCAAAAAGACAGCTGACGTTCATGCGCAACCGGCTCACAGTCCAATGGATGCCGGCCGATACGGACTGGACTGCGCACTTCACGGGATAGAACAAGCGGCTCCATCAAGAGGAGCCCAGCCGGGCATGCCCGTTCAGACAAACAGATCTTAATTCCCGTTCAGCGATTGGGCCGGTTCGTTCTTTGTGAGGATGCCGTCAGCGACCATCTTCTCGATGGCTTTACCGAGCTCTGCGTGTGTCCTCAGCATGCCCTGCATTGACATGGCGACTGCGGCAACAGGACGTACGCTGGCCTGCTGATCTTCAATTTTGGTGACGTTGACAAGATCCATACGGATGACTCCGTCAATGAGCATGATATTGGCGATGCCGTCGGCATAAATGGTCTGCATGGCAGGGAAGGTTTTAATGGTGGTTGATACGAGCCATAATTAACGAAATATGTGCCATCCATCCAATAATCCGGATCCAGGCGGGTACTCTCCGGATGATAAAAATTTGTCTGGATGCAAAAAAGAAGGTAGGTTGGCACCAAATACAGATACGATACCCCGTATCCAAAACCCAGCAAACCCTTTACCCCCCTATTCCGCCATGCAGTTGTGTTCCCCCGCCCGCCGATCTCTTGCCCCCGCACTCTTTCTCGCCCTTCTTTTCGTCCACTCATCCCCTGCTCTTGGCATCGACCGGGTAAGCCTCTCGAACGGCGACCAGCTGAGCGGCACGGTGGTGAAGATGGAGAATTCCGCCCTCCGCTTAGACACCGGGTACGCAGGACCGATTTCTATAGCCTGGAATAAAGTGATTGGGCTCACCACAGAGAAACCCATGCGCATCCTTCTGGAAGACGGCAGGATCATGGAGTCCACCGCCCTCGTGCAGGCCGATCTGCTGCCGGTGCAGCAGATCAACCCCGAAGCGTGGGTGACCGGCGATGGACACCTCTTCAAAGGCGAGGCCGCACTGTCGCTGAACTTAGACCGGGGCAATACGCGATCTGACGAAGCCGATGTCGACACAGCCATGGAGTGGCGGCATCTCCGCCACCGGGTAAAGCTGTCAGGTGAACTGGAGTACGACACCACGGAAAGAGCAACGACGAACGACAAATGGTACGTGCTCGCCAAATACGACCATATCGCCTCCCCTCTCCGCTACTACGGCGCGAAGGTGGACTTCAAGACCGACCGCATCGCTGGACTCGACCTCCGCTTCGCCGCCGGCCCCTATCTCGGGCTCCAGTTCATCCACACCCCCGCAACCCGCCTCAGCACCGAACTCGGAGCGGATCTGGTGAGTGAGCGGTTCACGGCCATACCCGGCAACAACTACATGGCCGGCTCCTGGTCGCTTGACTGCAGCCACACGCTCCTTACTGACACCCTCGAGCTCTACCATCACCAGAAAGGCCTCGTGAACGTTGAGAGCCTCTCGGGTGTCATCCTCGACACCTGGACCGGCCTGAAAATCCCGATCCGGGGAGGATTCAGCACCAGTGCGGAACTCAAGGCCGAGTACAGCGGCGACGTCGGGGAAAACATCAAACCCTGGGACCTCTCATACCGCCTGAAATTCGGGTACAACTGGTAGGAAGCACCACAAGGTGCGGCATTTTCAGCGCATAAAAAAAATTCTTTGTGTGTGGATTTTTTGCCTATAATAATTCTGTGGGACAAGGAAGAGACCGGCTTTTTCCGGGAAAGTCTTAACAGGTTCTGCCCGTAATATCTTACAGGTTTTATCGTAGGAATTTACAATGAAGCACTCAGTATCGAACCGCAAGGAACTGACCATTCTGAAAATAGAGGAAACCGTCTTTGATTTCCGGCACGGCACCTCGTACAAGAAAGCCGTAGAGGATCTCATAGAAAGCGGCAGCACCAACCTCATCATCGACTTCAGCCATGTCAAGGCGATCGATTCATGCGGCATCAGCTCCATACTCCTCACCCATCAGCTTGCCAACCATGCCCACGGGCTCGCTATATTCGTCGCTCTCTGCCAACAGATCAAAGATCTTCTCAAACTCACCAACCTCGACAAGCAGCTCTATATATTCTCATCGATCAACGAGGTGGTGACGCTGGTCGAACCCGCCATGAAAACCCGGCGCTGCTCGCGCGCAAAATCTAAATCCGCAGCATACGACCACCCGGACGAAGTCGGTGACGAGCTGGACCTGCTCCACGAGAACGACATTGACAGTGTGATCGATGAAGATGATATGGGCGTATCATCTTTCGATGATGATGAAGAAGAATTGACCGGCGATGACCGGGTTGAAGGCGAAGGGAGCAAGAAGAGAGGACGTCCGAAAAAAACCGCCGGACCCACGATCGGCAGAAACGGAAAGAAAAGCACACGGGCCTGAACGATGGCCCCTTCAATACCGGCGTAACTGACCGCAACATCCCCCGAGGAAAGACTGCAAAGGAGTCTATGCCATGGGGGATTTTTCATTGTGCCGGAGCCATGTGGAGCGCCTGCTCCAGCCTGCCGGCATCCAGGTGAACGGGCCGGAACCCTGGGACATCAAGGTCCACGACAGACGTTTCTATCGCCGCATACTCACCGACGGCCATCTCGGAGCCGGTGAATCCTATATGGAGGGATGGTGGGACTGCCGCGCCCTTGATGAGTTCATCTACAGGGTGCTCCGGGCAGGCGTCGACAAAAAGGTATCAGGCTTCCGGGGGTTCCTGGAGCACAGCCTCGGAAGGCTGATGAACCGCCAGGCACCCCGGAGGGCATGGACCGTCGGCAGAACGCACTACGATACCGGCAACGACCTGTTCCAGGCCATGCTCGACAGCAGGATGATGTACAGCTGCGGATACTGGAAGGATGCCGATACGCTCGAACAGGCGCAGGAACAGAAACTCCGGCTCGTATTCAATAAACTCGACCTCAAGCCCGGCATGCAGGTGCTCGATATCGGATGCGGCTTTGGAGGGGCGGCAAAGTTCGCAGCCGAGGAGTACGGGGTGGAGGTTACGGCGGTGACCATATCCGGCGAACAGCACCGCCTTGCACGGGAGCGATGCCGCACAAGAGATGTACAGATAGAGCTCATGGATTACCGCGACATCCGGAAAACCTTTGACCGTATCTACTCCATCGGCATGTTCGAGCACGTAGGGTACCGCAACTACCGAACCTACTTCGACACCCTGAATCGCTGCCTCAAAAAAGACGGTGTCACACTCCTCCACACCATCGGTTCCAACAGGCCCTCGACAAGCGGCGACCCGTGGAGTGAAAAGTACATCTTCCCCAACTCCATGCTCCCTGCAGCAAGCCAGATCACCAGGGCCTACGAGGGGCGCTTCATGCTTGAAGACTGGCATGTATTCAGTCTGGACTACGCCCGGACCCTCATGGCATGGCACCACAACTTCGAAACCGCCTGGCCACAACTCCGCCACCACTACTCCGACACATTCAGAAGAATGTGGAACTACTATCTCCTGAGCTTTGCAGGAGCCTTCAGGGCCCGCAACATCCAGCTCTGGCAGGTGCTGCTTTCAAAAAAGGGTATGAACAGCCGAAAGGGCGTGCCGCGATAGCCCTTTGAAGACCATGGTATGCCTGTTGGGGCTCCCCTGCCGCGCGTTCATGCCCTCCAGCCGTCACGGGTCTGCGGCATTCTCAAGAAAGCGGACCACGTCGGGTTCTATACGATCATGTACCAACAGACGAGACTGGCGGCGGCACTCATCGCCAAATCCTGCAATGCCGGGTGTCCGGAACAACGACCATAAATGACCTCAGGCCTCGCATTCGTAACAGCTGGAGATACTTCTGTCTTCTTTCTGTCTGCTCCCGGTCATGAGTCCCCTGTATTCTTGCGGGAGCCTTTTTACGGAAGGAAACCCTCAGGGATACAGCAGAAGGGGCCGGAAACCCTCAGCCTCACGCCGGCTTTCAGCCACGATATCGCGGGGCGTCATGCCGGAGGTGATCATTTCACGGAACCGGGGCGTGCCGGCAAGGCGGTCGAAGAAAGTGCGCTGGCGGTCGATGCCGAGCTCCTGCGGGTAGCGGTTATGGAGCAGAGAGAGTATGACGGAAGCGGTCATGAAGGGATCGAACACGTCGCGATCGGTCACCTGTAGCCGCACCCCCCCGCACCTCTCGCCCTTGAACTTCGACGAATTAGGGACAAAACGTACCGCCTTGAAGCGGACGCCCGGAAGAGCGTACAGATTCAGACGCAGGGCGAGCTGTTCCCCGTCAATAAAGGGCGCACCGAACTGCATGAAGGGATGGCCTGTCCCGCGGCCCTCACTGACGTTGGTTGCCTCAAGAAACACCGTTGCAGGATAGAGGATGGCCCCGTCAACACTCCGGATGTTCGGGGAGGGGCTCCGGAAACTATAGCCGGGAAACTGATCGCCGAAGCGCCCGCGGTCCCACCCGCTCATTTTCACGACCCTCAGCGACAGATCCGGGCAGTACCTTTTTTTGATGAAAAGGGCTATTTCACCGACCGTCATGGCGTGGAGGAAAGGCACATCGAGAGAACCGACGAACGAGGTGGATGCGGGTTCGAGCATGAACCCTCCCCTCCCAAGCGGTGAAATGGGGTTGGGGCGGTCGAGCACCATGAAGGAAATGCCCGCCTCGCTGCATGCCTCCATGGCATACTTCATGGTGGAGATATAGGTATAGCAGCGCACGCCGACATCCTGGAGATCAAACACCAGGATATCGACCTCCCGAAGCAGCGATGGATCGGGTCGGCGCGAGGCCCCGTAGAGCGAATGGACCGGGAGGCTACCGGAAAGAACCGCTCCCCCGGCCTTCTCTCCAGCCTCCACATCAAGGGCGAACCCATGCTCTGGTGAAAGAAGATAGCGGAGAAGGACCCCCTGGCGGAGCATCATCCGATACCCCTGCTCCCCGCTCTTGGTCCGTGCAGCCGCATTGGTGATAAGGCCCACCCGGAGGCCTTTAAGATCACTGCAGCCGGTTACCTCCAGACTGTCGATGCCAGAGAGCAGCCGCTCTCCTGCCTCGGCGCGCGCCCACTGAATCAGCGAGCCCGGAACGAGAAAGAGAGCGATGATGAGAGAGGTAATTATGAAAGGGAAAAAACGAGCAGGAAGAAAAGCCGGAGGAAACCAGCTCGACCGGCTCCCCCACCGCGGAAAACGCGAAAAGCCGGTTCCCCTTATGAGGACCGGCTTCTGCTTTGTGGTGGGGACAGGACTTGAACCTGCAACCTTCGGGTTATGAGCCCGACGAGCTACCAATTGCTCCACCCCACGGTGTTTGTATGCACAATGTACGGAATCCCGAATCATTTCCAAATTATTATTGCACACTCTGGCCATTTATTTTCTCTCCCTGCGGTTCAACCATGAAAAGCCGCCCCCCTTCACCCTCGACGGCAAGCAGCATCCCTTCGGAAATCTCACCGCGGATGGTGCGGGGCGCAAGGTTGGCTACAAGCAGCACGTTTTTGCCTACCATCTCTTCCGGGCTGTAGTGTTCGGCAACGCCGGCAAGCACCTGACGCTGGGTTGAGCCGACCTGCACCTGCAGCTTAAGCAGTTTCGAAGCCTTTTTGACCTTTTCGGCGGCCCTCACCGTGGCGACCCGAAGGTCGACTTTCTGGAAGTCGTCGAACCCGATTGCCGGCTTGAACTCAATTTTCACCTCAATGGCTCCCGCTTCGCGCGCTTCGGCTTCACGGACGAGCTGCTCGATCTTCTGGAGTTCGGGCTGTATCTCCTGGTCCTCAATCTTTCTGAACAGGATTTCACTCTCGGGGCTGAGTTTGTGTCCCATCGGAAGAGCTGGCTCAAGAAGTGTCTTGAGGATGGGCTCACATTTGCGTACAAGGCCGTCCACTCCACCCTTGAAGCCAAGCATCCTGTGGATGCGGTCACAGGTTTCGGGAATGACAGGATAAAGGGCAATGGAGAGTGCATGGCAGAGATTCAGCGAGAGCGCCATGGTCCTTCCGGCAGCTTCAGGATCGGTCTTTATGGCTTTCCAGGGCTCTGCCGAGGTAAGGAAACGGTTGGCTGCACGCGCAATGTCCATTGCGATGGTTGCGGCCTCCCTGAAATGGAACCCCTCGTAAGCCTGGTCGAGCTGGCTCTGGGTGGCGTACCAGTCGATACCGAGCCCTTCCCACTCCTGAACGGTGCAGCTGTGCGGCACTTCGCCCCCGAAGCGCGAGTTGGTGAAGTCGATTGAGCGCTTGATGAAGTTGCCAAGCGTATCGGCCAGTTCACCGTTGGTACGGTTCTGGAAGTCGGTCCAGCTGAAATCAGTATCCTTGTTCTCCGGGTAGTTCATCGCGATGCTGTAGCGGAGGGTATCGGCAGGGAACTTCTGGAGGAACTCACCGAGATAGACGGCGTAGTTGCGCGACTTGGAAAACTTCCGGCCCTCGAAGTTCATGAACTCGGATGCCGGCACGTTGTCGGCGAGGTTGTATATCCCATCCTCCCGACCCTCGTTCCAGGCCATGAGGATGGCGGGGAGCATGAGGGTATGGAAGACGACGTTGTCTTTGCCGATGAACTGGACGAGACGGGTTTCAGGGTTCTGCCACCAGTGGCGCCAGAGATCCCGGTCGCCCTGCTCCTCAGCCCACTGCCGGGTGAAGGAGATATAGCCGAGGACGGCGTCAAACCACACATAGAGCACCTTGCCTACCGCTTCCGCCTCGCCGAGCGGCACCTTGATGCCCCAGTTGAGGTCGCGCGTGATGGCCCGGTCGTTGAGGCCCCCTTTGAGCCAGGTGCGGGTGTAGTTGAGGACGTTCGAGCGCCAGTCATCCTCGTGGGAGTTGACGAACCGCTCAAGTTCAGCCTGGTAGCGCCCGAGCGGAAAATACCAGTGGAGGGTGTCGCGTAGCTCCGGGGTGGCGTTGGAGATCTTGCTTTTCGGGTTTATGAGCTCCATCGGGCTGAGGTGCGTGCCGCACTGTTCGCACTGGTCGCCGCTGGCCTCGGTGCTGCCGCAGATGGGGCAGGTACCGCTCACATAGCGGTCCGAGAGGAAGCGCCCGCCTTCGGCGTCGTAGAAGAGTTTTTCGGTCCTGCGGTTGAAAATCCCCTTCCGCTCCAGCTCAAGGAAGAACTCCTGGGCGGTTTCATGATGGAGTTCCGATGAGGTGCGGCCGTAACAGTCGAATGAAATGCCGCACTTCAGGAACGCCTCAAGGTTCATCCGGTGGTACCGGTCGACCACGTCACGCGGACTGATGCCTTCCTTCTCCGCCGTAATGGTGATCGGCACGCCGTGCTCGTCTGAACCGCCGATATGGAGAACCTCCTCCCCTTTCAGGCGCTTGTGGCGGACATAGATGTCGGCCGGAAGGTATACGCCGGCAAGATGGCCGAGATGGACAGGACCGTTTGCATACGGAAGAGCGGTAGTGACAAGCGTTCTTTTGAACTGGGCCATAAAAACTGAATCTGGAAAAAGCTGGTAAAAACTGTTTGTACTAGGACGGTGGATCCCCCCGCAACCCTCAGCTGCGGCGCTCCCGTTTCTGAAGGAACATGGCGTTGAAGCGTTCGAGCGGCAGTCGGCGTTTGCGCGAACCCGCTTCATAAACGATCCATACCACTTTCTTCTCCAAGTCGACGCTGTCGATGACGGCCGGGCCGTCGGGGGTCGAGAGCAATGTGCCGGCGACGGGCAGTTGCGGCCCCTTGCAGGAGGAAGCGGCCGGATCGTTTTTACTGAACCCGAGACAGCATTTCGGCTTGTTGCAGAGACCGGTGATGTTGAAGGCGTGGCTGTCGGCATTGCCGGTATCAGCATACTGGGTCTTGTCGGCAAACGGATTGGCATGGATCTTCTGGAGCCAGCTCGAGCAGCAGAGCATGCACCCGCAGGGGCCGAACGCATTGGCGCGCCGGGCCTCCTCGCGCGTCGTGATCTGCACCATCTGGATCCTTGCACGGAACTCCCCGGCAAGGTCGCGCACAAGGTTGCGGAAATCGACGCGGTGCGACGAGGTGTAGTAGATGGAAAGCTTCTGCTGGTCCATGCGCAGCTCCACGTCGACCAGTTTCAGCTCAAGGGCGTGGCGCCGTACCTTCGCAATGCAGACGTCACGGATCTCATCCTGCTTTTTCATCACATCCTTAAGCATCACGAGATCCTCGGGGGTAGCCAGACGAAGGATTACCGGACGGGTTTCATGCTTCCGGTCGAGCCCCTTGAGAACGAATTTCTTGCGGGCTATCCGGCCCGTCGAATAGACCATACCGAAATCATACCCCCCGTCTGACTCCACGATGACTTCCTGGCCGACATCGAGCGGCACGGCTGTGTTGTTCAGGAAAAAGTCACGGAGACAGCCTGCAAGCTCGACTTCACAGATATCTCCCTCTACGCCGGTCACCTCATCAGCGGAGCCGGAGTAAAGTTCTTCGACTTCGCTGTGCAGCAGCTGTGAAAGCCGCAGCCTGACCTGTGCGTTGTCGCCCTGAAGGCAGCTGCATACAACATTACCCATAGTCGTTATTTCACTCCTTAGGTGAGGCGCCAAAAAGCGCCTTAATGTATGGGGCGCAAAAAGCGCCTTAAGGTTTCAATCCGCCGGTTTATCGAAGCCTTTCCCCTAAGAAGGGTACGGGCCCCCTCAAGCCGGCGGGCTATGACGTTCTCTTTGAGCGTGTCGAGCCGGGCCGAAGTTTCCTCCTCAAGGAGGCCGGTCAGCCGCTCCGTGCCAGGAAACGTTTCCCGGGTGACTTTCTCTGGTGGAGCGATCGACAGGAACAGCTCAGGTTTCTGTTCTTCAAGATATTCAATCCGGCTGACAACTGAAACAAGGTAAATGCTCTCTCTGGATTCCAGAACACGCTTCACGATGGAGGCCGCCCCGCGGTAATAGCCGAGCGGGCGCCGGTCGACATGCTCGATCCTTCCCTGCGGGAAGAGCCAGAGCGCGTTCTGCCTCTCGGAGGGGGCAAGGAGCAGTTCGGCCGCATAGGAGAGAGTCCGGGCCGCACTGCGAGGGTTCTCCCTGTTGAGTGAAAATGCCCCGAGACGGGTGAAGAACCGGTGCTTTTGGAGCTGTCGTTCTTCAATGATGATGTGAAGGTTCTGGCAGAAGTACTCCTCTGTGAGGAGCTGCGACCAGAACCCGTCCCACCAGTATGCGTGGTTGCAGTGGAAGATGACGGGCACACGGAGGTCCATCTCCCTGAGGGCGGGGTCCAGCAACACCCTCACGGAGTTGAAAAACCGCCTGAACTGCCGGCGCGAGTACCAGCCGAACCAGAGGGTGTACAGCCTGCTGCGCCGGACATACAGCATCAAGTCCTCACTGGAATGCGCGGCTGATGCGGAGGACAGCCTCCTCCAGAGAGGCAATTGAGGCCGCATAGGAGAGGCGGAGGTTTTCGGGGGCACCGAACGCGTCACCCGGAACCGTCGCCACGTAATGCTCCTTGAGGAGGTACTCGGCCACGTCTGCCGAATCCTTCATCACCTTTCCGCCAAGCGTCCTGCCGATGATGCCCCTGATGGAGGGGAAGATGTAGAATGCGCCCTCAGGAAGCGTTGCCTCCACGCCGGGAATGGCGTTGAGGGCATGGAACATGAAGTCGCGCCGTTTTTCAAACTCACGCCTCCGCTCCTCGACAACCGACTGATCGCCCTCGAGGGCGGCGACAGCAGCTTTCTGTGCGATGGCGTTGGGGTTCGAGGTGGTCTGCGACTGGATCTTGTCGCAGGCATCGATGATCCATTTGGGGCCGGCGAGGTAGCCGATGCGCCAGCCGGTCATGGCATAGGTTTTCGAAACACCGTTGCTGACAATCACCCACTCCTTCATTTCGGGGATGCGGGCGGGCGAGAACGCCTTGACGGCGCCGTAAACGATCATGTCGTACATCTCGTCGGAGAGGACAAAGATCTCGCGGCCTTTGAGCACATCCATCAGCGCACGCACTTCCGCCTCGCTATATACAGAGCCTGAAGGGTTCGAGGGAGAGTTCAGGACCAGCATGCGGGTTGCAGGGGTGATGGCAGCCGTAAGGTCGGCGGGAGTCATCTTGTAGCCGTTTTCGATCGAGGTCGGAACCGTTACCGGGGTTGCACCTGCCAGGCGAACCATTTCGGGGAAGCTGACCCAGAACGGGGCAGGAATAAGCACTTCATCGCCTTCCTCGCAGAGGGCGAGGAACGTGTTGGCAAGCGTCTGTTTGCCGCCGTTGCTCACCATGACCTGGTTCGTTTGGAACTCCAGGCCGTTGTCGCGGCGGAACTTCTCCACAATGGCTTTTTTCAGCTCGGGGATGCCGGAGTTGGCCGTGTAACGGGTAAAGCCGGAACGGATGGCCTCGATGCCGGCCAGGTTGACGAAGTCAGGGGTCGGGAAATCAGGTTCCCCGGCTGAAAGACTGACAATATCCTTGCCCTCGGCCTTCATGGCGTTGGCAAGTGCTGAAATCCTCATGGTCTGCGATTCCTGCATGCTCCTGACCCGGCGTGTCAGGTATTTTTCTGCAGGCGAAGTGGTGGTCGGCATAGTGGTCTGTTATTCGTTTATGATGTGGTGTTAGGTTTCAGTTCTTTTCGTTTGCGGTGCAGCATCGAGAGCACGGAAGGGTGCACGAACTTGCTGACGTCACCGCCAAGCATTGCGACCTCCTTGATGATGGAGGAGGCGATGTAGGTGTACTTGACATTCGGCATGAGAAAGACGGTGGTCACATCGGGATTCAGGTGGCGGTTCAAAAGCGAGAGCTGGAACTCGTACTCGAAGTCCTTTACCTGGCGCACCCCCCTGATGATGGCATTGGCGCCCACGTCACGGGCATATTCGGCCAAAAGACCATCATGCAGCACTTCCACATGCAGCCCGTCCATACCGATGGTGATTTCGCGGATTGCGTCCATCCGCTCCTCCACCGTAAAGAGGGTGTTTTTATTGCTGTTTTCGGCAATGAGCACCGTTACCTCCTCGAAAATCGTCAGCGCCCGCTCCAGTACGTCGAGGTGTCCGTTGGTAAACGGGTCAAACGTGCCTGGATATATGGCTTTCTTTTTCATGGTGCAGGGAATTCAATGCTGAAAAAAAGTAATTCTCGTCATACCGTAGTCACGGTGGAACGAGTAGTAGGGCGAAAGGGAAAAATCACCGTGCGCATCGTGCTCGATGAGCAGCCAGCCATCTTCTTCGAGGAGGCTTCCTGCCATAATGCCCTCAATCAGCCTGGGATAGTCTTCCCATGCATACGGGGGGTCAGCGAATATCAGGTCGAAGGAACCGGTCTCGGACTGCAGAAACAGGGTGACGTCTTCATTCACAATAGAGACCATCTCTTCCACCTTGAGCTCTCCTGCCGTTTTCCGGAGGGAGCGGAGCGAAACGGGATGACGGTCGACGAAGGTGACCCTGGAGGCTCCCCTGCTCAGGGTCTCAAAGCCAAGGGAACCGAAGCCTGCAAAAAGGTCGAGCACACAGGACCCTTCGAAATCCATTCTGGAGTGAAGGATGTCAAAAATCGACTTCTTCACCCTGCTGCTGCACGGACGAACATCCTGCAGGGGGGCAGTCGTTATCCTGCGGCCCCGGTATCTGCCCGCGATGATCTGCACTGGAGGCCCGTTGCCCTAGAAATCGCCGAAGCGGGTCTCTTCGAGGATCGCAAGCGCTTTTTCGGCATCGTCCTTCGAGGGCGGCTTGCCGTGCCAGTTGGTATTGTCCTCCATGGTGCCTTCAAAGAACGGAACCCCCTTGCCCATGATGGTGACAGCAAGGATGACTGAAGGGTTCGGGGCTGCCGCCAGCTTCACCTTCTCGACGGTGGCGACAAAGTCCTCGATGTCGTTGCCGTCGCAGTGATAGACGTTCCAGCCGAATGCACGCCATTTGTCTGCGAAGGGCTCGATACCCATGACGTTTTCCACCTCTCCGTCAATCTGCTGGTTGTTGTAGTCGACGATGCCGATGATGTTGCCGAGGCCGTAATGGGCGGCACTCATCGCAGCCTCCCAGATCTGGCCCTCCTGGCACTCGCCATCTCCCATGAGGCAGAAGACATGTCCACCCTGCCTGTTCATGCGCTGGCCGAGCGCGGCTCCCGTTGCAACCGAAAGACCCTGGCCGAGTGAGCCGGACGCGATGCGGATGCCGGGAAGCCCTGCCTCACACGTCGGATGGCCCTGGAGATAGGAGTTGAGCTGGCGGAGGGAACCGAGCTCCGAGAGGCAAAAGTATCCTGAACGGGCAAGGACGCTGTACCATACCGGAGCGATGTGCCCGTTGGAGAGGAACAGCAGGTCCTGGTCGCCATGGTCCCAGAAATCATGGGGGCGGTGGCGGAGAACCCTGAAGTAAAGGGCTGTGAAAATGTCTGCCATGCCAAGGGAGCCGCCGGTATGGCCGGAACTGGCCATTGAGAGCATGCGGACGATGTCGCGGCGGACCTGGCGGGCCATAGCCTTGAGGTCTTCAAGTGAGCCGAGCTCAAGTAGCTCGCCTTTTTTTTCAGCAGGATAGCGCTTTAAAGTTGCCATGGGGAGTAGTACTGCGTTCGTGTATGAAAAATAAAGGGAAATTCAGTGGCTCTTGCCCGGTAAGCCGAAAGTTAAAGGGCTTGGCAGAAATAACAAAAAAAACTCACTCACCTTCGCGCTTTCTCTCCCTGTGAAATCTGCGGAGGGCGAAAAAAAGGAAGAGCGCGAAAAGAATCGTGATGGGCACGCTGTAGAGCGCAAGATAGCCTGAGGCCTCCTGCCAGTTGCTGCCAAGGAAGTAGCCGCCGTAGAGCAGGAGCAGGTTCCAGAGGAGCGAGCTAAGAAATGCGGCCGGAAGAACCCGGGGCACATGCAGGTGCATGAGGCCCGCCATGATGGAAATGACGGCCCGTGAACCGAACAGGAACCGGTTTACCAGGACGGCAAGGTAGCCGTGCCGGGAAAACTTCCTGCGCAGGACCACCATGTCACCGGGGGGGAAAAGCTTGTGGAGACTGCGGGAGAGCCAGTGCTTCACGGGCCCTGCATCGTCGGCATAGAGACGGACGCCGAGCCCCCGGCTGAAGAGGAAAAGCAGCATGAACCCGGCCGTGGAACCGAGGGTGGCCGATAAAAGCGACCAGCCCATCGAAATCGTGCTGAAGGAGATCATGTAGCCGACAAAAGCCACCGGCACGTCCCCCGGAATCGGGGGAATGACGTTTTCAAGGAAAGCGACAAGGAACAGCAGGAGGTAGACCGAAAGAGGGTCTGCCTGCTGCAGCCACTGTATCGCAGGTTCCATCATGAAAGCGCCCCTGAGCCGAGTACCCGCTTCTGCACTTCGCTGTAGGCATCCTCAATGCCGCCAAGATCAAGGCGGAACCGGTCCTTGTCAAGCTTTTCGTTGGTCTCGAGGTCCCAGAACCTGCAGGTGTCGGGGCTGATCTCGTCGCCGAGCAGGATTTCGCCGTGATGGCGGCCGAACTCTAGCTTGAAATCGACAAGCTTGAGCTTCACGCCGGCAAAAAAGGGCTTCAGCACCTCGTTGACCCGGAGGGCGCGTGTTCCAAGCACGGCAAGTTCATCAAGGCTGGCCACACCGAGAGCCACGGCATGCGATTCGTTCATCAACGGGTCGTCGAGATCGTCGTTCTTGAGGTAAAACTCGACGATGGGCTCCCGGAGCACACTTCCTTCCGTAAACCCGTAGCGCTTCACCAGAGAACCTGCGGCGATGTTTCGCACGACAACCTCGACCTTGATGATATCAAGCTTCTTGCAGAGCATGTCGCGGTCGGAGAGTTTTTCTACCAGATGGGTGCGGACCCCCTCGCCTTCCAGCATGGTGAAGAGCTTGCAGGAAATGGCGTTGTTCACCACCCCCTTTTCTGCTATAGTGCCCTTTTTCTTGTTGTTGAATGCGGTGGCGTCGTCCTTGAACTCCTGAATGACGAGATCAGCTTCATCGGTCAGGAACACTTTCTTTGCCTTGCCTTCATGGAGGAGCGTTGTCTTTTTCATTATGCGGTTACGTTGGTGAGTAGGTGATAACAAACGGGTGAAAAAGGATGGCGGCGCCCTCTGGGGCGCAGGTGGAAAGAGGATTTGCTCAGCGCCCGTCCGTACGCTCTGAAGCAGCCTGCTGTACCGCGCCGGTAAGCACGATCGTGATCTGGTCGTCGGTTAGGCCGCGATCTTTGAGGAAACTCATGAACCGGAACACTCCGAGGTCGGAGAGCATGGCTTTCGGCTGGTCTCTGTCATCCAGCCCTCGCGAGCGACTGTGCTCACAGGAGGTATGGATCCAGTCTTCGATAAACGGCTCTGTCTTGCCCTTCTCAAGAAAAAAAGCCGTGACAATACGTTCGACATCCTCCAGAGAGGGCTCCGGATGGGCTTCGAATACCAGCTGCATCTCTTCGGAAATTCTGGTCAGGACGATGACTGCCTCCCTGTCAAGAGTCTCTTCAAGAATGTCCTTGGCACGGTCCTTGACATCTCGTTTCCGATCCATACCGCGTTCCCCTGCAGTGAATGAAATAAAAATTGAAACTGGAAAAATCCCGATTAAGTTACATAAAGCATACTGATTATGACAATGAAAAAAATACTCTCCGCCTTTTTGCTCCTCTCGCTTCTCCATGGAGTGGCCAAAGGCGGTGAAAAGACTGTAGATGACCGCCCCGAAAGCCTGCTCCTCCTGTGGTGGAACGTCGAGAACCTCTTCGACACGACGGATGATCCAGGGATCTCCGACGAGGAGTTCACCCCGGAAGGCCGGCTGCACTGGACCCCTAAAAAACTCCTTCTCAAAGAGATGCGCATCGCCTACGTCATGAAAGCGATCGCCACCCATCCTGACTACGGCCAGCTTCCCGCCGTGCTCGCCTTCGCCGAGGTTGAGAACGGTGCCGTGTTCCGCCGTGCCCTCCAGAAAATCAAGGGAGCCCGGTACCGCGCCCTCTACCATGACTCCCCCGACCTGAGAGGCATCGACATCGCGCTCGCCTATGATCCGGAGCGCCTGGACTTCACCGGAATGAAGACCTACAGCGTTCCGCAGGATGGGCGTCCAACGAGGGACATCATCGTCGCCGGGTTCAAGAACCGGGGCCGCCCCTTCACCCTCATCCTCAACCACTGGCCTTCCCGCGCATTCGGCAGCGCCCTGACTGAGAAGAAACGCATCATGGCCGCCAGGGTGGCAAGGGCTGCGGCCGACAGCCTCCTCCTCCAGAACCCGGATGCCGACATCATCGTCATGGGCGACTTCAACGACAGCCCCCAGGACCGATCGGTGAGGCGCACCCTCCGCGGCACCCTCAATCGTCTGCAGGCCCAACGAGCCAAGGACGGCACCCTCTACAACTGCTGGGGTGGAAGCAGCCAGCCCGGCAGCTACTCCTACCGGGGCCGGTGGGAACGGATCGACCAGATCCTTGTCTCAAAAGGCATGCTCTCCGGCCCCGGCATCCGCACCGATGAACCCGGTGCGTTCAGCTGCTTCTTCTTCCGCCCCATGTTCACAAAATCCGGGAAAAAGCCCTGGAGAACCTATGAGGGAGGAAAATACAGCGGCGGCTACAGCGACCATCTCCCCCTCCTGCTCAAAGTCGCCACCACGTCGCACCCGCACTGATTCCTGCGTACTTTTCCCCCGCAAAAAGAACCTTTCCGACTGGCCGATACAGTCCGTTAACAATCGTTATCTTGTTCTTTATAAAAAACTTATACGTACATTACTGCTAATTGATTCTTCCTCTCTCTCTCTCTCTTTTGCAACCGTAAACAAACCACCCATGATGAAAGTGCTCGTGGGCCGGATTCTGCCGGTTATGCTCATCCTCTTTGCCTCAGGGCCTCTTTCCGGAGCGGTCTACCACCTCCCCAAGGACTCTCTCTCGGTCTCGACGGCCGACCACAGCAAATTCCGGCAGCTGCAGCGGGAGTTCAAAAGCGGGCCCGAAGTCACAAAAGCCTGCCTTGAGTGCCACACCGAAGCTGCAAAACAGGTCCACCGCACCAAGCACTGGACCTGGGAAGTGCCGATGAAAGACGGCAAGATGCTCGGCAAGAAAAACGTGGTGAACAACTTCTGCATCTCCGTTGAAAGCAACGAAGCGCGATGCACGTCCTGCCATGTGGGGTACGGATGGAAAGACAAGCAGTTCGACTTCAGGAGCGAACAGAACGTCGACTGCCTCATCTGCCATGACGGAACCGGCACGTACCAAAAGCTGCCCGCCGGAGCCGGCCACCCCGCCTACGAGGCGACGGTGCAGGAAAAGAAGAAGTACCCCAAAGTAAACCTCTCCTACGTTGCCCGGAACGTGCAGAACCCGGACCGCCAGAACTGCGGCATCTGCCATTTTGAAGGCGGAGGGGCCGACGCGGTGAAGCACGGAGACCTGGACGGCTCACTCATAAAGGGGCCGCGTTCGCTCGACGTGCACATGGCGACGGGCAAAAACGAGCTGAACATGACCTGCGTCGACTGCCATAAAACCGAAGGACATCAGGTTCCCGGCAGCCGCTACACACCTATGGCTCGTGATACCCACGGCTTCGACTATCCCCTGGCCGACGACTTCCCGACATCCTGCGCCTCGTGCCACAGCCTCGAACCGCACCGGAAGAACAAGAAGCTCAACGACCATATCGACAAGGTGGCCTGCCAGACATGCCATATCCCCCATATCGCAAAAGAGCGCCCGACGAAAATGTGGTGGGACTGGTCGAAGGCGGGCAAGTTCGACGAAAAGGGAAAAATGATCACGAAAAAGGACGCTGCCGGCATGCCGACCTACGTCACCAAAAAGGGCGAGTTCCGCTGGGAGAAAAACGCTCGGCCCGAGTACCGCTGGTTCAATGGCGAAATGAACTACGTGACATTCCACACCACCATCAACGACAAAGGAGTGGTGTCGGTCAACCGTCCCTCCGGCATGACCGGCGATACACTTTCCCGCATATGGCCCTTCAAGGTGCACCGCGGGCTCCAGCCCTACGACACGGAGCTGAAGCACTTCGTCAAGCCGAAACTCTTCGGCCCGAAAGGCTCCGGCGCCTACTGGTCGGACTTCGACTGGAAGCGCTCGATAGAAGCGGGCATGAGGGAGTCCGGGCTTAAGTACAGCGGCAGCTACGGGTTCGTAGAAACCGAAATGTTCTGGCCGATTTCGCACATGGTTTCACCTAAAGAAGATGCGCTCGGCTGCGTGGAGTGCCACGCCCGCGGAGGACGGCTTGAAAACCTCTCGGGATTCTACCTTCCCGGCCGAGATGTCAACCTGTTCGTTGAAATCATCGGACTCCTCGTCACCGTCGGCTCACTGGGAGGAGTCATCATCCACAGCATCGTGCGCTACTACACCACAAAAAAACACAAGGAACGGGAGGAGAGAGCATGAGGAAAATCTATCTGTATGCACGGTTTCAGCGCTTCTGGCACTGGATGCAGGCCCTCATCATCTTCGGCCTTCTCTTCACGGGAATGGAGGTTCACGGGCTCTTCAAGATCATGGGCTACGAAGCGGCATTCCATGTGCACAACTTTTTTGCCGTCGCGCTTTTGAGCTTCATTGTCCTGGCCTTCTTCTGGTACATCACCACCGGTGACTTCCGCCAGTACCTGACGGAGGGCAACCTGGTCGAGAAGATCCTCATGCAGGCCCGCTATTATGTCATCGGGATCTTCCGCAACGAGCCGCACCCGTTCAAGAAAAACGAGATCTCCCGGCTGAACCCGCTGCAGCGTATCACCTATCTCGGCCTCACGCTTGTCGGCCTGCCGCTGCAGATCATTTTCGGGTTCATCTACTACTACTTCAATGAGCTGGTAGACCTCGGCATGAACCCGGCATGGCTCGAGCCGGTGGCCCACATCCACACGCTCCTTGCCTACCTGCTCATCGGGTTCGTGGTGATGCACGTCTACATGACCACCACCGGCCACACCGTCACCTCCAACATCAAGGCCATGATCACCGGCTGGGAAGAGGTGGAGGACTAGGAGGCGTAACAGTAGAGGCAGCGGTGGCTGCAGGTTCCATAGGTTCCAATGTCCCGGCTTGGCGCACACCCGCACTGGTGGCGCTGGCCGGGATCTTTTTTTCTCCCTCCTTCCCTATTCCGCCCGAGCCCAAGGTCCAGCTGAGCACGGCCCGAAATCCGGAGGAGCAGATCCCTGTCGACGCAGCTGGCGGGGCGTACGCCCGCCTGCGACAGGTCCAGCGCCTCGGCGCAGGCGGAAAGCTCCATACCGCACTCCGCGGCAATACGGGCACAGCCTCCCGCAACAGCCTCCATCGCTGCAGCATCCAGCTCAAGCGTTCCCAGAGCCTGCATCGCCCGCTGTGTCTTGCGGTACCGGTCGACGAAGCTGATGATGGCGTGCCGGGTATAACCCGAGAGCTCACGGGCGAAGTGAGCGAACGATTCCAGATGCCACTGGACGTCCATCCGTGCGGTAAGGATCACGGGATCGTACCGCCAGATAACCCGTTCAGGACCGAGATGCTCTGACAGGCACCGGAACCGGTCCACGAGAAGCGGCTTCGGAGGAAGGCACGGCTCGATGTCGGTGCCGTAGGGGGTGAGGGTGAAGAGGAAGTAGTAGGGGTAGCCCATGCGGTCCAGCTCCGGGAGGAAGGGCATGAAGGGGCCTGGATCTTTCGTCCAGAACACGATGCCCTCAAGGGCATCGGGGTTGAGGGCAATGCGGCTCACCTGGCTCGGCCGCATGGGATTGGGAACCAGCACCTCACCCGCTCGCAGGCACTCCATAAACCACTCCCCGTGGCATGCCGGTATGTCGGTCCGGCGGCTTGCGCTGATGATCACCTGTGAGCGGGAGCGGGTGGGGCCTGCGGTGCGGAGGGAACCCGGAGGATCTCCTCCCAGGAAGTGGTGTAGCGTGGGGAGATGTGCCGGCAAAGCGGCTCCCAGGCCCGGGAGTCCTCCGCGGCAAGGCGGATGCTGCCGTTTCCGTAGCGGAGGTTGACCTGTTCCATGACCTGCTGGAGCGCTTCAGCTCTCCCCTCACCCTCGTCGCCGAAGAGCAGGAATGACTCTCCCGGAGGGTTCTTCGGAGCAATGGCTCCGAGAAGCACACCGGCTTTCCGGTACGGGTGGCCGCCCTGGTAGATCGCCTCGAGCACCCGGGAGGCGGCCGTGACGAGCGTCATGGCATCGTCGGCCGCACGGGGAAGAGAGACGGTGCGTGAGGCCTCGCGCCGGAGAGCGGAAGCGGCAAACGGGCTCGTGGAGATGAAGACGGTGAGAAGCGAGGCCGTCGAGCCCTCACGGCGAAGCTTCGAAGCGGCCCGGGAAGCGAAGCTTGCAACAGCCTCTTGCAGTTCCTCAACCGAGAAAACGTTCCGGCCGAACGAACGGGAGGTGCAGATGGTCTGTTTCATGGGCCGGACAAGCTCCAGCGGGAGACATCGGTGCCCCTGGAGCTCAGCCTGTACCTTTGCGCCGGTGACCCCGAGCAGCCGGCGCACAAGCGCGGGAGGCATACCGGCAAAGTCGGCTGCGGTTTGAATACCCTGCAAAGCGAGTTTCAGGCTCCACTGCCGACCGATACCCCAGACATCCTCCAGATGGGTGGATGCAAGGGCACGGCGCACCCGGTCCGCCCCCTCAAGCATGAGCACGCCGCCGCACGAGGGGTCTTTCTTGGCCGCCTTCGCTGCAAGTTTGGCGAGGGTCTTGGTATGGGCGATGCCGATGCTGACGGGGATACCGGTGTGTTTGAGCACGGTGCGTCGCATGAGGGCCGCATGCTCCCTGAGGCCGAAACGCCGGAACCCGGAGAGGTCGAAAAAAGCCTCGTCGATAGAATAGCGCTCCTGCTCCGGAGCCATGGCCCCGAGGGTGTTCATCACCCGTGAAGACATGTCACCGTAGAGGGGGTAGTTGGAAGAAAAGACTGCGACGCCGTGGCGGCCAATCACATCCCGGCACCGGAACAGCGGAGTACCCATCGCTATGCCAAGCGCTTTCGACTCCTCGGAGCGGGCGATGACGCAGCCGTCATTGTTGGAAAGCACCACCACCGGCCGCCCACAAAGCATGGGGTTGAAGACCCGCTCGCAGGACACATAGAAGTTGTTGCAGTCGGCAAGGGCGAACATAAGCGCTCCCCGTTCAGCGGGACTTGTGGATGACATAGGTGACGATACCCCACACCTGGAAATCGCTCTCCTCGCCGATCCGGATGGGGCTGTATGCGCTGTTTTCAGGCATGAGCATGAGCACCCCGTCATCCATGGCAATGCGCTTGACGGTGAACTCCCCATCCAGAAAACAGAGCGCGATGTCGCCCTCCTTCGCATCCAGGGAGCGGTCGATGACAAGGATGTCGCCTTCGGCGATGCCGGCCTCGATCATCGAACTCCCCTTCACCCGCGCATAGAAGGTTGCATCGGGGTGGCGGACGAGGGCCCGGTTGAGGTCAAGGGTAACTTCGAGATGATCCTCGGCCGGCGAGGGAAACCCTGCCGAAACAGCCGTTTCAGCCAAAGGAAGCGGCAGCGGAACCGAGAGGTCGGCCCGATAGAAATCAAGGAAAAGAGTATGGTGTATGCTGCTTAGTCGCATGAGGGTTAATAAACGAAACATTCCAGGAGCCGGCAAGAAAAGTAGCAGAGAACCCGCCCGGAGGGGGGGCTCCCATATACCCTTATGATACGCCATATCGAAAGAATTATCAGAATCGGAACCGTGAATAACGCCCCGGAGCCCGCCCTGAAGTTTGCAGTCCGCTTCATAAATCGTAAATTTCATCTTTACTATGACTTAGACTCCATCATAAGCCGGCACGCCGGTCCTGTTCTTTGGCCTTTTGCAGCATCGGCTTCCCTGAAGCCCGGATCTACTGTTCCTCACACCGGAACAGTGGATTTCGCACGTTCGCACGTTCGCACGTTCAAACATCCAACAAAAAAAAAGCCATGGACAATTCAACTGTGCTGTACGCAATTCCTCTCACCGGAGTACTTGCGCTGCTGTATGCCTTGTTCAAAGCCTCCTGGATTTCAAAGCAGCCGGAAGGTACTGAAAAAATGTCGACCATCGCCGGGCACATCGCCGACGGGGCCATTGCGTTCCTGAAGCGCGAGTACAAGGTCCTCGTCATCTTCGTCGCATCGGTTGCAGTTCTTCTCGCCTTCGCCAACAGCGGCAGAGAGGGTACATCCCCGATCATCGCCGTGAGCTTCGTCGTCGGAGCGTTCTGTTCCGCTTTGGCCGGATACTTCGGTATGAGGGTGGCGACGAAAGCCAATGTGCGCACCACCCATGCTGCAAGAACAGGCCTCGGAGAGGCACTCAACATCGCCTTTTCGGGCGGTCTCGTCATGGGGCTTTCCGTCGTCGGACTTGGCATCATCGGCCTGTCCGGACTCTTCATCATCTACAGCCAGATGTTCACGGACATGGCTGAAGTCATCAACCTCATATCCGGCTTTTCGCTCGGAGCATCTTCCATCGCGCTCTTTGCCCGCGTGGGTGGAGGCATCTACACCAAGGCGGCCGATGTCGGTGCCGACCTGGCAGGAAAGGTCTATGAAGGCATCCCGGAAGACGACCCCCGCAACCCCGCCACCATTGCCGACAACGTGGGCGACAATGTGGGTGACGTGGCCGGCATGGGCGCCGACCTTTTTGAGAGCTATGTAGGCTCGATCATCGGAACCATGGTGCTCGGTGCCGCGTTCATCCCCGTATTCAACAGTATCGGGTTCCCCAACCCCATCGCCGCCGTCATGCTTCCGCTGGTGCTTGCCGCAGTCGGCATCCTGGTCTCCATCGCCGGATCGTTCCTCGTGAAGGTGAAAGAGGGAGGCAACCCGCAGACCGGCCTCAACATGGGCGAGTTCGGAGCATCCATCGTCATGGCGGTGCTCAGCTACTTCCTCATCACAGCATACCTCCCCGCAAGCTGGACGGCTGAGGGCATCGTCTACAGCTCGCTGAATGTTTTCTATGCCGTCATCATCGGTCTGGCCGCAGGCGTCATGATCGGCCTCATCACCGAGTACTACTGCTCCACCGACAAGGCTCCGGTCATCGGCATCGCCCGCCAGAGCATCACCGGTGCGGCAACAACCATCATTGCAGGCCTCGGCGTCGGCATGATGTCGACGGCCCTTCCCGTCCTCGTGCTTGCTGCAGCAATCGTCGCCTCGCACTATTTTGCAGGCCTCTACGGCATCGCCATCGCAGCCCTCGGCATGCTCTCCGTCACCGGCATCCAGCTGGCCGTCGATGCCTACGGACCGATTTCCGACAACGCCGGCGGCATCGCCGAAATGGCAGGGCTCCCGGCCGAAGTGCGTGAACGGACCGACAAGCTTGACGCAGTCGGAAACACCACCGCCGCCATAGGCAAAGGCTTTGCCATCGGCAGCGCAGCCCTGACGGCCCTGGCCCTCTTCGCTGCTTACCGCCAGCAGGCCCACATCACCTCTCTCGACATCGCAGAGCCGATCATCATGGCAGGCCTGCTGATCGGTGCCATGCTGCCGTTCGTATTCAGCGCCATGGCCATGGGAGCGGTAGGGCGCGCAGCAAGCGACATGATCAACGAAGTCGGCCGCCAGTTCCGTGAAATCCCCGGCCTGCGCGAAGGAACTGCTCCTGCAGAGTTTGCGCACTGCGTCGACATCTCCACCAAGGCAGCCATCCGCGAAATGATCCTTCCCGGCCTCATGGGCGTGCTCGTTCCTGTAGTGGTCGGGTTCATATCCAAGGACATGCTCGGCGGTCTGCTTGCCGGCGTGACCTCATCGGGCGTGCTGATGGCCATCTTCCAGTCGAACGCCGGCGGTGCATGGGACAATGCCAAGAAACGCATCGAGGGCAAGATCGAGTTCGACGGAGTGGTTTACGGTAAAGGGTCCGATACCCACAAGGCCGCCGTTGTCGGCGACACGGTGGGCGACCCGCTCAAGGATACCAGCGGCCCGAGCCTCAACATTCTTATGAAGCTGATTGCGGTTGTGGCGCTCGTGATTGCCCCGCTGCTTTGATAACTCGGCAGCTTTTCGTACCATTGGACGGCCTTCAAATGAAGGCCGTCCCTGTTTTCACCCTCTCTCTGAAGGTCTCAAGCAATGAAACTCATCATCGGCCTCGGGAACCCTGAATCCCGTTACAACAATACCCGTCACAACATCGGCTTCGACCTTGTCGACAGCCTCGCCGCCGCGTTCGGCTCATCGTTCAGCTCCGGAAAGGGAAAATACCTTGCCGCAAAGATCACGCACCGTCAAGAGACCTTGATGCTCATCAAGCCGACCACCTACATGAACCTCTCGGGCCATGCCGTTGTGGCAGCAATGAACTTCCACAAGGTACAGAAGAACGACATCCTCGTCGTCTGCGATGACCTCAACCTCCCCTCCGGCACCATGCGCCTGCGCGCAAAAGGCTCGGCCGGCGGCCAGAACGGCCTGAAGCATATCATCGAATCGCTCGGAAGCGACGAGTTCGCGCGCCTTCGCATCGGCATCCGCCTTGGAGAGATGCCGCCGGGGTCGTTTTCGTCGTTTGTGCTGGGAAAATTCAGTGCGGAAGAGCGGGTTGTGATGGACCGGACACTCGAATCATGCCGGGAAGCCGTTCTGGACTTTGCCAAAAACGGCATCGAGCACGCCATGAACCACTACAACAAGTCGGCAGAATAACTTCAGAATGATTGCAGAATGATTGCAGAATGACGCGCTCTCTCGTTCAGCAGGCAACGAGGCATGCGGGTGCAGCTTCCTCGATCCCGGCAACCGCATCCATACCTCCTGATATCTCCTGAAGGAACATGATTGCCCGGTGGTTGAATTCGACGGGCTGGTCGACGTTGCAGACATGGCCGCTGTTGGTGATGACCTGCAGAAAAGAGTTGGTATGCCGGGTAATGATGATGCGGACCGCCGGCAGGAACATATGGTCCTCCTCCCCCATCAGGTAGAGGGTGGGGATGCCGGTATCCTTTTCCTCAAAGTACCGCAGGAGCGGTGTGAGCTCATAGGTGAGCCGGAACCAGCGCATGAACTCTTTCTGCGCCACCTTTTTCGCCTCGTTCACAAAGAGCAGGCGCGACTTCTTGTGGCGCTCCCGCGGCATGATGATCCAGGCAAAGAAGCTGTAGAGCCACATGTAGGGCACCACACGCTTGAACATATTGCCGAGGGTGACGAGCACCTTGGCCCTGACGTTGAGCCGGATGATGGCCCCGCCCATCACCATGGAGCTGACCCGTTCGGGAGCCAGTTCGCTGAGGTTGCGGATGAGGATGGTGCCGAGGGAGATGCCGATGAAGTGGGCCTCACGGATCTTGAGGGAGTCAAGCACCTCCAGAATGTCGCGGGTGATGTCCTCGAAGTTGTAGTGGCGGTCTTCCTTTGATCCGGCGACTGCCTTGGATCGCCCGTGGCCTCGAAGGTCGACGAGCAGCACGTTGAAGTGGCGGATGAACTCCTTGATCTGAAGGAACCATATCGAGGAACTTCCGCCTGCGCCGTGCACGAACACGACCCACGGGGCCCCAGGTTCAACCAGTTGATATGTCTTGTAATGCAGCATTGAAGAACACTTTTGAAACGCCGTTCTCTATAGTTACCCACTCCCTACCCCCTACTAACTCCGGAATGCCGGAAAACCTCACCCGTCTGCCCGAAACACCCGTACCAGCTCGAAAAGCGCCACGCCTGCGGCAACTGACACGTTCAGGGAGTGCTTGGTTCCGTACTGCGGAATTTCAAGAACCCCGTCCGAGAGCCTGAGCAGACTGTCATCAATCCCCTGAACCTCATTGCCGAGCACCAGGCAGAGGGGGAAATCAACAACCGAAAGCGACGTGTAGGGCCGGCTCCCTTCGGTAATTTCAAGGCCAAAGACCTTCCGGCCGGAAGCTTTCATCTCAAGAACCGCCCGGTGCGGGTCCGGGATGTACTCCCAGGGCATGCTCAAGTCGGCCCCGAGTGCGGTCTTCGAAATCTCCTTGCGCGGCGGTGTTGCCGTATAGCCCGAGAGGAGGATCTTTTCGATGCCTGCACAGTCGGCTGTCCGGAACAGTGAACCGACATTCCACATGCTCCTGATGTTGTGCAGGAGCAGCACGACGGGATGGCGGTCCGTGGGCGGATACTCGCCGGGGTCGAACCGCCCCATCTCACTGGCCTCAAGCTTGCGGAAGCCCTCCATTGCCATCTAGCGAAGCGCCCTGGAAAGCCCGTCGAGCAGGCGACGGTTCTCGTCCCGGAGACCGATGTTGCATCGCAGGCAACCCTCCATCAGCGGATATCCCGACACGTTCCGCACCAGAATACCCTCTCCACGAAGATGCTGGAAGACCGCCCTCGGATCGGCAACGCGGATGATGAGGAAGTTCGTGTCGCTCATGAACGGCTGCAGGCCATCCATTCCCTCAAGTTCAGAGTACATTCGTTCACGCTCATCCAGAATATACGATACCGAATCCTTAACAATAGAATAATTCGCGAGCACATGGCGGAGGGTGATCTCGGCAAGCCGGTTCGATGCGAACGGAATTTTGGGTTTTGTGAGCTCGGCCATCAGCGCTTCCGGCGCTATAGCGAAACCGATGCGCATGCCGGCAAGGGCAAGCGCCTTCGACATGGTTCTGAGGATCACCACGTTCGGAAGCTCATCGACTAAGGGAAGGGCTGAGGGATGGCGTGAAAACTCGATATAGGCCTCATCGACAAGCACGATGGCACCGGACTCCGTGGCTATGCGCCGGATGTCATCAGGAGAAAGGGACTTACCGGTCGGGTTGTTCGGCGTGGAGAGCACGATGAGGTCCACAGCCTCAGCTTTAGCCCTTTCAAGAATAAGGTCGGCATCGAAATCCAGTCCCCGACGCATAGGCACTGAAACGATGTCGGCCTGCATGAGGAGGGCGATCTTCTCATACAATGAAAACGAAGGCTCCGGAATCAGGATCCTGCGGCCCGGACCGAGACACGCCATGAATATGGTGTAGAGCAGCTCGTTCGAGCCGTTGCCCATGATGACGCGGCCGGCCGGAACCCCCAGGAACTCCGCGTAGGCCTCGATCCCCCGGTAGGGCAGGATGTCGGGATAGCGGTTCCAGGGCTCGCGGACGAACTCTCTGGTGATGGCCTCCTTGAGCCACATCGGAACGTCAAAGGGACTCTCGTTCTGGTTGAGTTTCACAGGGGCCTCCTGGCCCCCCTCCACCACGTATGCGCCTATCTTCTGAAGAGCCGGATTGAGGTGTCGGTGGATGTCGTTCTGCATGGGAATGCGGAGAGGAGTTGCTTACATATTGATTACGTTCTCTGGTCCGTTGAAAAATATCTTTTTCCGAGAATTCACGAAAATAAACTGGACAATGATCCTTTTTATTCGTACCTTAAAACAAGACAAAAAATATCCTGTATCTAAATCCTAGAAGGAGGACAACAATGACGACGATCAAGAAATCCCCGATAGACCTGCTTGATGACATATACAGTCTTGCATACTGGATGACAGGCAGCGAGAAGGCCACAAGCGAGCTGGTCAACATGACCTATGTCAATGCCGATATGCGCTCTGAGGAAACCGCCATCCTCAAGACGTTCCGCGAGTGCTACATAGACCGGTACGGCCAGGAAACAGACTTCTGCATCGACAGCATCGACTGCAAGCCGGAACGGAATCTTATGGCCGTGCTTCGCCAGTGGGCAGCCGACATAAAACTCAGCGTCCTGCTCAACGAGATTTCAGGGCTGAAGCACGCCGAGATCTCGGAAATCATCGGCAAACCGGTCGAGACCATCCGCACCTGGCTCTTCCTCGGCCGCAAGCTGCTTGTCTCCGACATGCTCCTGAAAGTCTCAGCCTGAGCCGCTCAGGGCCCCAATGCAACAGTCGTGCAAAGACCGCCCTCCTTCACCGGGCGGTCTTTTGTTTTACGCCCTCCCTCACTATATTGGTCCTTAACTAGAGACGGTGCCCGCTGCAGGGAACCCAGAGGACAGCCCTGAGAACAATTTTCATCATCCCCGCATGATCATCATCACCGGCGGCGCAGGATTCATAGGAAGCGCCATGCTTGCCGAACTCAACATCCTCGGAGAGGAAAACGTCACGATCGTTGACGAGCTCGGCCTCACCACCCCGCCGAAGTGGCGCAACCTCTCCGGACTAAGATACCGGGACTTCATCCATAAAGACGACTTCCCCGCCCTGCTTCAGCGCCATGCGCTCCAGGATGTGACGGCAATCATCCATATGGGTGCGAACAGCTCCACCACCGAGACCGACGCCGACCACCTTCTCAGGAACAACTACGAATACTCCAAGAAGATAGCCGCCTACTGCATGGAAGAGGGCGTAAGATTTATCTATGCCTCCAGCGCGGCAACCTACGGCGACGGAGCCGAGGGCTACACGGACGGCACAGAAGCCGTCGAGCGGCTGCGACCCCTGAACATGTACGGATACTCCAAACAGCTTTTCGACCGCTGGGCCATCCAAAACGGCGTCCTCGGAGCAGCAACCGGCCTGAAGTTCTTCAATGTCTACGGCCCCAACGAGTACCATAAGGGAGACATGTCGAGCGTGGTCTATAAAGCATACCACCAGATTCTGGAAACAGGGAAAGTAAAGCTCTTCAAATCGCACCGGGAAGGCTACACGGACGGCGGGCAGGAACGCGATTTCATCTATGTCCGGGACTGCACCGCCATCATGGCCTGGCTGCTCGAAAACCCCTCCGCCACCGGCCTCCTCAATGCCGGAACCGGCACGGCAAGGACATTTCGCGAGCTTGCCGAAGCAACGTTTTCAGCCCTCGGCCGCGACCCTTCGATCGAGTACATCCCGATGCCCGAGGCGCTGCGGGACAAGTACCAGTACCATACCCGGGCGGAAACCGCCTCGCTCAGGGGATGCGGGTACGATAAGCCGTTCACGACGCTTGAAGAGGGCGTCAGGGAGTATGTACAGCGCTACCTCATGCACGAGAGCCCGTTTCTCGACATGAATACAGACACGAAGGCCAACCCACAACCCTCCGCAACTTGACTACCAGGCAGATTGAGATAGAAGGCATCGAACCGGTCATCCTCTTCGGCCCGCACGACGCAAACCTGAAAACCCTCAAGAAAGCGTTTCCCGACGTCCGCATCAGCTCAAGAGGCGCGAAGCTCTCGCTGGAAGGATCAGGGGACGATGTCCGGGCCCTCGGCAGGATCATCGATGAAATGCGCCAGCTCGCTCTCCGGCACGGAGAAATCCTAGAAAGTGACCTCAATACCCTCATACACCTCACCATCTCCCCCGTTGAAGAGAGCGGAGAAGGAAAAGCGGCGGATGAGGACATCATCGTCTCGACGCAGGACTATGCCGTACGGGCCAAAACCAACGGGCAGCGGCGGATGGTGACTGAGGCCAAAACCAACGATATCGTCTTTGCCATCGGTCCGGCCGGAACGGGAAAGACCTATACGGCTGTGGCCATCGCGGTCGCCGCATGGAAAGCCAAGACCGTCAAGCGCATCGTCCTAGCCCGGCCTGCCGTCGAGGCCGGCGAAAGCCTCGGGTTCCTGCCCGGCGACCTCGCCCAGAAAATAGACCCCTATCTGCGCCCTCTCTACGATGCCCTGCAGGACATGCTGACATCGGAAAAACTCCGTCTGCTCACCGAACGAAGGATCATCGAGATCGTTCCGCTCGCCTACATGCGCGGCCGAACCCTCAACAACGCATTCATCATCCTCGACGAAGCCCAGAACGCCTCGACGAAACAGATGAAAATGTGCCTCACCCGTCTCGGGCTGAACTCCAAAGCCATCATCACCGGCGACGTCACCCAGGTCGACCTTCCGCAGGAAATCGAATCAGGACTCGGCAACTCGCAGAAGATCCTCAATGGGATCAAAGGGATCAGTTTCGTGCACCTTGACAAATCCGACGTGGTGCGTCACAAACTCGTGCGTGACATCATCAACGCTTACGAAATCCACGAAAAAAAATAACCCCTCCCGCCAATGGGCTCCGGTCCGCCGATGGACATACCGTCCAGACAGCCTCTCACCCCCGCACTACCGGGGGTGTTTTATTTTTAAGCGAATTTTAAGCCGCCCTTCATCTCCGTTTAAGGATTGCGGGGCTATGTTATGATCAGTCGGTTGGATACCATACACAGCCGGCTGCAGCAGAGAAAGATGAAACCAATGAACAACAGAATGGAGATTATGATGAAAAAAATGACACTGATGGCACTTCTGGGTACCACGAGCATGCTCCTCAGCACCCCGGGCTTTGCAGCGTACCGCGGCCCCGATGCGGCCGTTGTGCAGCCAAAGGGACCCCGTGCCGCAGCGGCCGCATCCGTCCGGGACATGCCTGAGAACTCGAGGGTCATGCTTGAAGGCCGCATCGTCAACAAACGCCGTGGCGACTGCTACACCTTCCGCGACCGCAGCGGGGAGACGCTCCTGGAAATCAGGAACCGGACATGGAATGGCTTCAACGCCGACCATACCACCCTGGTCAGGGTATTCGGCAAGACCGAGCGCCGTGGACGGCAAACCTGCGTGGAGGTCAAACAAATCGAGCGGGCAGACAGGGGCAGGATGGCGGTGGGCCCGCAGATGCGTCCCGGCACCATGGGACCCGGGCGCTGAACAAACCTGATACGTCAATAAATTATAACCCAAAATCATCAACCAACCCGTTCAAGCTATGAAACTGACCATGAAATCCTGGGCAACTCCAATCGCCGCCGGCGCCTTCCTGATCTCGGGAGTTACAGGAGTGCTGATTTTTTTCCATATTGAAACGGGGCTGGTCGAACCTGTCCACAAGTGGCTCAGCTGGCTGCTTGTGGGCGGCGTTTCCGTCCATCTCCTGGCAAACTGGAAAGCGTTCAGCCTGTACTTTTCAAAAAACTCAGCCCTTGCCGTATTTGCCGCGGCAATGCTCGTGACCGCTCTTTCAGTAATGCCGTTCTTTGGTGACGAAGAGCATGAGAAAACAGAAAAAAGGACCGCCCGAAGTCTGGTGCGCGCTCTTGAGTCCTCTTCGCTCACTACCGTGGCGCTGGTCGTCAACGATACCCCTGAAACTCTCGACATGCGCCTCAAGAGGCGGGGCATCAAGGATACCGACCCATCTATGACCGTAAGCGCCATTGCTGATGCAAGCGGCATGGAAGCCGGTGACGTGCTGGCAATCCTCGTCGGAGGGAAAAACGGACACGAAAAAGGCAACGACTGAACAGGAACCCATGCGACTGCTGATCATTGAAGACGAACCGGGAATAGCCCGCTTTCTCAAGGAGGGTCTTGAAGAGGAGCACTTTGCCGTCGACACGGCCTTCGACGGAGAAAGCGGGCTTGAGCTCGGCATGAGCAACGATTACGACCTCTGCCTGATAGACTGGATGCTGCCGAAACTGAGCGGCATCGAAGTCTGCCGCCAGCTCCGCAAAGCCGGTTCGGCAGTTCCGGTCATTTTCCTCACCGCCCGCGATACCCTCGACGACGTCGTCTTCGGCCTCGGGGCGGGTGCGGACGACTATGTAAAAAAACCGTTCGCATTCGAAGAACTCCTGGCCAGGATCCGCGCCCGCCTGCGACAGAACACACCAACCACGGGCCCGCTCACTGCAGGTGCACTTTGGCTCGATCCGGAAACACACCGGGCAGGGTGCAATCGGCATGATCTCACCCTTACACCCAAAGAGTTCGCCCTGCTTGAATACCTCCTGAGGAACCTTGACAGGGTCTGTACGAGAAGCCGCATCATCGAGCATGTCTGGGACATCCATTTTGATGCTGACACCTCAGTCATCGACGTCTATGTCAATTTTCTCCGCCGCAAACTCGAAGCCGCAGGATGCACGGGCCTCATCAAGACCGTCCGCGGGGTCGGCTATGTCATCCGAACACCTGAAGCAAACAACGAGGAGAAGAGTAACGAGTGAGTCTTCGGAACCGCATAGCGGTATACTACACCGCAGCCACAGCCGTGCTCATCGCACTGGTCTTCACCACGGTCTACCTGATGGTAGAGGGTGTGGTCTACCGGCACTTCGACCAGGAGCTGACGATGGCGGCCGCAAGGGTTGTGAGCATCACGGATGGACGCCTGAATGACCGGCGCCCGATGGAAATGGAGGATTCTGACCGGGAAAAAGAGGACGATGAGCACCGCAAGCACCGCCGTGAACGCTTGAGGACGGAGTTCATACAGTACTCCGCTGCCGATGGCACCCCCATCTCCCGCTCCGGCAATCTGGGACTGAACGCCCTTCAGGTAAAGACGGGCTCCACCGCTACCATCTACTTCAACACGACGGTCGGCGGGCTTGCGGTCCGGCAGATCCAGCTCCCGGTTGAGGGTAACGGAGACCCTCAACCCAGATGGATCAGCGTGGCGCGTCCTCTCGGGGACGCCATCGCCATGCTCCTAGACCTCAGAAGTGTTCTCATGCTGTCGTTTCCAGCCATACTCATAACCCTCTTCGCCCTCACCCGCGCCATTGCAGCCAAAAGCATCCGACCGGTCGAAGAAGCAATCATGGCAGCCGAAAACATCACCAGGGAACATTTCGAGCGCCGCATACCCCTGCCAGCGAACCGTGATGAGCTTTACCGGCTCTCTGCAACGTTCAACGCGCTCCTCGACCGCCTCCAGGAGGCATTCAACCGGGAAAAGCAGTTCACGGCAGACGCATCCCACGAACTGAAAACCCCACTTTCTGCAGTGCAGGGCACCCTGGAGGTGCTCATCCGCCGTCCAAGGGAGCGGGAGCACTATGAAGAGCGCATCCGATTCTGTCTGCTGGAGCTGCATCGCATGGCAGGCCTCATAGAGCAACTCCTCCTGCTTGCACGCCACGATGCCAGAGAGGTATCCGCCACCCTCCGCTCCATCGACATCAATGCACTCATCCGTGAGGTAGCTGAGCGACAGGAATCGCGCGCCGGAGAAAAGGAAATCACCATCCGGGTTCCAGAGGAGTCAAGCTTCATCGTAGCGGCTGATCGGGAAATGCTCGGCATCATCCTTGACAATATCATCGCCAATGCTGTGAACTACTCCCCCCGGTCAAGAACGGTCACAATCAGAACCGGCACGGAAAACGGACTGCCGTTCTGCACCATCAGCGATATGGGGAAGGGCATCGAGGAAAGTAAGCTCGAGGCGGTGTTTGAGCGATTCTACCGGGTCGACGCGTCCAGAAGCATCGGTTCGGGAGGTTCGGGGCTAGGGCTCTCCATCGTCAAAAAACTGGCGGACCTGCAGGGAATAACGGTACGGGCGGAAAGCCGGCCTGGAGAAGGTGCCACGTTCCGACTGCTCTTCCCCTACCCTTCAGACAGTTCCAGCAGGTAGGACTTGATCGAGCGGTGCCTGCCGATGCCGAGCTTTTTGTGGATGCGGTAGCGCAGGCTCTCCACTCCGCGCGCAGAAACACCCATCATGCCCGACAGTTCCCGGTTCGTAGTGTTGTGCTTCATGAGAAGCAACGTCTGAAGCTCCCGCGGCGTAAGGCTCGGATGGATCTTCTCCAGAAGTGTGATGAAGGCCCGGTCCCGTTCGGCAAAACGAATGCCCGCCTGAGCATCCGCAATCGGAGCGGAGCTTCCGGAGGAAAACAACGATCGACATGTCGCAGCAATCCCCGCACCCCGCCCCGCATCGTCCTCCAGCGCCATAACCTTTCGGGCAATCGCATCAAGCGCAGCCCTTTTCTCGGCGACCGAACGCGAAACACTCTCCAACTTTTGTTCCTTCGAACACAACTGCAACAGCAGCCTTGATCGTTCTTCTTCAAATCCCTGAAGGGCTTGCCGGTGCAGTTCCATCTGCGCCTTCATGTGGTGTTTTTTCCGATCGAGACGCTGCTCATAGGAGCGGCGGAGGTCCGCCATCTCAGCCTGATGCTCGGCGGCTCTTGAGCGAAGGTCGTCCTGCATGCATGCAATGGAGCGAAGAAACGGATAGTATGGACTGTCAGCGGCCGGAAAAGGAACAACCTGATCAAGCATATTGAACCATGTCATCTTTGCCACGGCACAAAGAAACTCCTGCAGGCGGGCATGCCCCTCATCCTTTGAAGTGCCCCAGAACGACGCTTGCGGCAGGGTACCGCTCTTAAAGGCAAGGGTGCTTTCCACCGCGTCCTTGAAACTGTCGGCAAAGATGACCTCAATCTGAGCCGGAACCACCGATGCGGCAGTCTCCATCATGGTCCTGAACGACGGGCGAAGGTTATAGAACACGATCAGCCTCAAGCTCGGAGACCACCGGTATAACAGATTGGTGATGTCTTTTTTATAGCCCCATGACATACCATCGACATCCTGGAGGTTCCAGATCCAGTGGATCGGGCTGCCCCGAAGCACGGGACTGTCAATGACCGAATGGATGAGATCGTTATCCATATAATCCAGCACAACCGGCACGTCGGCCACCACCCTGCTGTGGATGATGTCATTGCCGATAACCGAAATCTCCTTGACGTAGCCGGCTGATCCATGCCGGACCGACCACTCGGGAAGGCGGGTAACGGGAAGATGTGAAACACTGCATCGTTCCATTCCGTGAGGGGGAAAAATCTGGCGGAAAGCTCCGTCTTTAAATGTAGCCCCATTCGTGGACATGAACAAATACTTCGTGATTGCACCAAGCAAGGACAGGAACTCTGCGCCGGCGGGTGCTGTTGTAAACTGACGAAGCCTGCCTCCCGTAGCCGGGAGGAACATCGACAATCTAAAAGAGGGAGAACCACCATGGCACACCGCATCACAGAGACATGCACATATTGCGCTGCATGCGAACCCGAATGCCCTGTCAATGCGATTTCGGCAGGAGAAGAGATTTACGTCATCGATGAAGCCGCATGCGTCGACTGCATCGGCTACCATGATGAAGCGGCATGCGTGGCCGTCTGTCCGGTCGACTGCATCATCAAAGTATGAGCCGATGTTCCACCTTCGGGGCATGTGGGATCGCACTCGCGGGTAGCCTTCGTACAACGAAACCGGAGGAAAAGGCGCGCGGAGTTTTTTTTCGGGCGGGAAATTATCTTATATTGACAAACTTGTATTGAATCGTTCTTTTTTACCTGTTTTAACAACTCTTAAGCGAGGAAGTCAATATGGCACTCTACATTACCGAAGAATGCACCTACTGCGGCGCCTGTGAGCCCGAATGCCCGGTCACCGCAATTTCAGCCGGCGACGACATCTACGTCATCGACGCAGCAACCTGCACCGAGTGTGCCGGTTACGCCGATGCTCCCGCCTGTGCAGCAGTCTGCCCTGCAGAGTGCATCGTTCAGGGATAAGCTCCGGAAACGGGCCCCAATCGAAAAGAGGCTGTCTCAGAATCAACGCTGGGACAGCCTTTTTTGCGTTCACAGCATACCCTTGATGTACTGAGATGCGGGTCCTGAGGACCACCAGCCTCAGTAGCTCATAACAATGACTGACGGATGAGTGACGAAGGAGTGACGAAGGAATGATGAGTGACGAAAAAGGGCCGCCATTGCAGGCAGCCCGTTTGTGTCTGTTGCTGTCCTTTTGAGACAGCCTCTTTTTTTGTTATCATCCTTAAACGACCTACACCAACCCACCCCGGCATGTCGGCATGATCAAAAACGCCCTCCTTACCATCCTTACATCGCTGCAACTGCTGCTGGCGGGCATCTGGCTCGTCATCCGCATCGTGCTGGAATACTTCGGGATCATCAGCGACGGAAACGACCGCACGACCGGAATCAAGGGGCTGAGGGACGAATACAAAAAAGCCAACTACCGCTAACCGCTACAAGTCTGGCGGTGCAATACTATTCAGCGGTCACCACGGTAAGATCGACGGCCTGCCCCGGGGATACATAGGCGCTGACCGCGGGACGCTGGCTGATGACGGTGTTCGGCACCAGAATCGCGGAATACTCCTTCGTCACCCTACCCCGCTTGAGACCAGCCTCTGTAATGACCTTGTCGGCCTGCGAAAGCGACATGCCGAGCACGTCAGGCACAATAAGCTTCTCCATTCCCTCATCCGACTCTTCGAAGCGTCCCACTATCAGCGAAACCGATGAACCGGCCTTGACCGATACCCCTGCCGGAACTGATTGGGAGAGCACCCGTCCGTCCTCATCGCGGCTGCGGACGGGGCTGATCTGCACGTCGTCAATGGCGATATCCATCCGCGCCATGGTCTGCAGTGCATCGGACTGGATGCGTCCCACGAGATCGGCCATGGGATAACTCGGTTTTTCCCTCCTGTTCAACACGAGATAAATGTCACGCCCCTTTTTGACCCTCTGGCCGGCGGCAGGCGACTGAGATAAGACAATGGTCGAGTCCACGCCGCTTATGTACTTCACGTGGTAGCGCTGTCTCGGATCGAACCCCTCCCAACGCAGTTTGGAAGCTGCATCGTCATACTGGAGGCCTGTCACATCGGGAACGGTGACAGCACTGCCAAGGGAAACGTACCAGGGCATGATCACCCTGTCTATAACCCCGGCAACAAGAAAAACTATAAGAAAAATCAGTCCGGCTTTTTTCATCATAACAAGAGAAAATCATAATCAGGTTCATAAAAGCACAAGGAGCGCTTCTGGCCGCACCAGGATAGCGCGGCAAGCTCAGTGCTGGCGGTTCATTACAAAATCGACCAGGTTCATAAGCGCCATCTTTGCCTTTCCCTCAGGAAATGGCTGAAGGGCAGCTCTCGACTCGTCGGCAAAGCGTTCAGCCACGCCTGCGGCATAGGTGAGCCCGTCCATACGCTTCACAAACTCAATAACCTCGCCCCGCTTCAGCGCGCGTTTTCCGGAGTTCTTCAGGATGGAGCGGATCCGCCTCGCTTCGGAGGGGGCAGCATTCGAGAGAGCATGGATGAGCGGCAGGGTGATTTTCTTGTCGCGGATGTCGATGCCCATCTCCTTGCCGGTTTTTTTTGAGTCGCCGGTATAATCAAGAAGATCGTCACGGATCTGGAAGGCAAGCCCCAGGTGCTCCCCATAGCGCTTCATGGCGAGTATGCTCTTCTCGTCCGACGTTGCGCTGAGGGCACCCATGGCGCAGGAGGAGGCAATGAGGGAAGCCGTCTTGTCGGAAATGACGGAAAGATAGTCCTCCTCGGTGATGTCCAGGCTCCGGGTCTTCTGTATCTGGAGAATTTCGCCTTCACTCATGCGGCGTACTGCATCAGAAACCTGATGCAGAAATCCGTAGTCACCCGAGTCGAGCGAATAGAGCAGGCCCCGGGAGAGGAGGTAGTCGCCGATGAGAACGGAAATCTTGTTTTTCCAGATCGCATTGATAGAGGGAAGCCCCCGGCGCATCTCGGCGCCGTCGACAACGTCGTCATGGATCAGGGTAGCCGAATGCAGAAGCTCGACCATGATGGCGGCACGGTAGGTCGCATCCGTCACGCCTCCCGAGACTGCGGCGGAAAGCAGGACCATCGCCGGCCGGATCTGTTTGCCCTGCTGGCGGAGCACGTACCGGGTAACCTTGTCGACCAGTGTATTCTGGGCATGCAGCAGCTCCCGATACTTCTTCCGGAAAATCTCGAGTTCATCGGCCACCGATGCCGTTACTTCATTGATATTCAACAGCTCCCCGGTCTTAATGGGTGAAAGGACGATACAATGCCCTGCAATTTACAAATATCGCGATTCCGCATGCAAATAAAATAACGACGCGGCATGTAGCGCACCACAGGGCGATGCCGCTATCGGAGCGAGCAGGAAACAATGTTTGCCAACGTGCATCTTTGTTGCTATGTTTTGAAAGCTGCGCCATGACTCCCGAGCGACCACCTCCACAGAGAACCGAGCGATGAAGAAGGACGAAGAACCCTCCATACCCCCCCCTGATTCAGGGACTGAACAGGACGGCACCCGGCCCGGGACCCCGCCAGCAGAAGCCGAGTCCGTCGGAAACGGCAGCACGCCGCCTGAACCCGCTCCCGATGTAAACCAGGGAGAGCTGTTCGACCTCACACCGATTGATCCGGCATTGGCTGCCGTCGGCAACGGCCGGAAAACGTCCGCCGATGAGCTGAAAGACCCTCAGGAGGACAATGCTGAAGGCGGGGGGCACTTCATCGAACATCTTGACGAGATCCGAACTAGACTCATACGTTCGGCACTGGTCCTGGCCCTCGCCACCGGCCTCTCGGCCTTATACTCCGACTTCCTCGTCGACAACGTGCTGATCGGCCCCCTCAAGAGAAGCAGCGGCACCCTCCAGCTCCAGAACCTTGTGCCCTACGGCCAGATATCGATCTATCTTCAGGCGGTGTTCTTTTCGGGCTTCATCGTCTCGTTCCCCTTTCTTGCTCTCCAGCTATGGCAGTTCGTGGCGCCGGGGCTGCATGAACATGAGCGTTCGGCAGGGCGATTCTCAATCCTCTTCATCTCGCTCTCCTTTTTCCTCGGCATCATGTTCGGCTATTTCGTGTTCCTTCCGGTCTCTCTGGCCTTTTTCGCCTCGTTCGGCTCCCCCCTGATCGAGAACAACATCTCCGTCCAGGACTATGCCAGCTTCTTCATCGGCACCCTCCTGACCGCAGGGCTGGTGTTTGAGCTCCCCTTCATCTCCTATATACTCTCCAAGATCGGACTGCTGACTCCGGCTTTCATGCGCTTCTACCGGCGCCATGCCATTGTCACCCTGCTCATTGTCGCGGCACTCGTCACCCCGTCGACCGACATCGTCACCCAGCTGGTGATCGGCGTACCGCTCATCCTGCTCTATGAGGCAAGCATCCTGATTTCAGCGCATGTCAACCGCAACAACGCAGCTTTGAAACGCTCGTGACCAGCACTACTGGACATCAGCCCCGTCTGATCAATCTTCCTGTACAGGGAAAGACCCTGGAGGGCAACCCGCTCGGCGATCCCTCCCTGCGGCTGATGCCGGTCTACCTCCCTCCCTCCTACGACGACAAAAAGCGGTTTCCCGTCATCTACCTCCTGGCCGGATTCGCCTCGAGCGGAGCCTCGTTCACCAACTACTCGTTCATGACGCCCTCGGTTCCCGAAATTGCCGAGCGGCTGATCGGCGAAAGAACGATGGAGGAGACCATCATCGCCATGCCGGACTGCATGACGCGCTACGGCGGCTCGCAGTATGTCGACTCCGCGGCTACGGGGAAGTATGAAACCTATCTGGTTGAAGAGATCGTCGGCGCTGTAGACCGGAATCTCAAAACACTGCCCGGACGTGAACACCGCGCAGTCGCGGGCAAATCATCGGGAGGGTTCGGTGCACTCCGGCTCGCCATGCGCCACCCCGATGTGTTCTCTGCGGCTGCATGCCACAGCGGCGACATGGCCTTCGACCTGTCATACAGGCCGAACTTCCCCGCTGCCGCAAGGATACTTGAACGATACAACGGAAACATCGCCGCATTTTACGAGCGCTACTTCGCTTCACCGAAACCCCCGCAGGGAGAGTTCGCGCTGCTTGACCTGCTCGCCATGTCGGCAGCCTATTCGCCCGACAGGTCCCGGCAAGCACCGGAAAACATGCGTCTGCCGTTCGATCCCGAAACCGCGGAAACGATTGAAGAGGTTTGGCAGGAGTGGATCGGGTTCGATCCGGTGCAGATGCTGCAGGGCGAAGAGCACCGCCTTGCGCTCAGCTCTTTGAAGCTGCTGTTCCTTGACTGCGGAACAATGGACGAGTACAACCTCCAGTTCGGACTGCGCATTCTCACAAGGGAACTCCGGCGTTACGGCATAGCGCACCGCCATGAGGAGTTCATGGATTCGCACGGAGGCACCTCCTACCGCTACAAGGTATCGCTACCGGCGCTTGCTCTGGCAATCCGGGCCTGAAGCCGCGGCCTCTACAAGAACGCTGTACAGCCGCCCGGCCTCCTCTTTGAGCTTCGTCTTCCCGATGTCGTTGTTCACCACATAGTCCGCCCGCGCAACCAGCATCTCCTGAGGCCACTGGAGTGCGATGCGCTTCCGTATGTCCTCAGGGGTGCCGAGCCCCCTCGTGACCGCCCGCTTGATGCGGGTTTCGGTGTCGGCGGCGACGACAACAACAAAATCGAGGTCTGCGGCACGACCCGTCTCGAACAGGATGGCTGCCTCCATGACAAGAATCGCCGTCCCCCGCCCGAAGGCCTCAAGCGCCCTCTGGCGAAATGCGTTGTATACTTTCGGGTGGATAAGGTTATTGAGCGCCCCAAGCGTTGCGGGATGGGAAAACACCTCCCTTGCGATGCGCTTCCTGTCGAGACTGAGCTTGCCGGAACGGGTTTTAGAGTAAACGTCCTTGCCGAAAAGGGATTTGATGCCCTCCATAATTTCCGGATCAGAAACCTGCAGCTGGCGGGCGACCTTGTCAGCCTCGAACAGTTCGCAGCCCATCTTTTCCAGAAAACGGCACAGCGTGGACTTGCCGCTGCCGATGCCGCCGGTGACACCGACAAGGAACGGATGCGATGGGGTCATTTGGGCGCGTCCGCTTTCTTTCGGATATTCTCCCGGACACGGACTAGCACCTTCTGCCATCGCTCGGGGTCAGTCCGGTACAAATCACTCTTCGCTTTGAGCTTCTCCATACTGAGACTGTGGCGCTCAAGCATCGAGGCAAGGGTTGCGGAATCGAGATCCGCAGTGATGGCTCCGCCGGTATCTTCCGATACGCCGGAGGTCAAGAGATACTCGCTGTAAAACTCGCTGAACCGGACATCGTCAGCGTCCAGTGTTGAGGAAGGCTTTCCCTGGCATCCGCCGAGGAGCGGAAGGAGGAAAAGGGCTGCAAGAACCATGCGGAGGGAACGGCTCGGTTTCATCTGTCGGTTCGGATACGGTGTTGAAGGTGCCTGAAGCAAGCAGCCGTCATCCCTCAGGGCAGAGACGGCCGAAAATGATTTTTCAAGATTTAAGAAACTAAATCCGGAATTCAAAAGTTTATCATTTATTAATCATGCGCAGTAAACGCATACGGCACAATATAATCCACCTATAGCAAAGGCTCGGCAACCTCTCTTAAAAACAATAAAAAACACACTTCATCATGGCCTACCAGCAACCAGCGCTCCCTTGGGCGGAAAATGCCCTTGAGCCCCACATCTCCGCTAAAACCCTAAGCTTCCATTACGGCAAGCACCATGCGGCATATGTCACCAACTACAATAACCTCGTCGGCGGCACGCCACTTGATGAAATGCCGATTGAGGATGTGATTGCCCAGACGGCCGGCGACTCGTCCAAAATCGGGGTATTCAACAACGGAGCGCAGGCCTGGAACCACAGCTTCTACTGGAACTGCCTCACCCCGAACGGCGGTGGAAAGCCTTCCGGTGAACTTGCTGAAGCGATAGAAAAGGATTTCGGCGGCTACGATGCATTCCGTGAAGAGCTGAAGAATGCCGCAGCGACGCAGTTCGGAAGCGGATGGGCCTGGCTCGTGCTGGAGAACGGTACCCTGAAGGTTGCCAAAACAGCCAATGCAGAAACCCCCATGACAAAAGGCATGAAGCCGATCCTCACCATTGACGTGTGGGAACATGCCTACTACCTCGACTATCAGAACCGCAGACCGGATTACACGGCAGCCGTCATCGACAACCTCATCAACTGGGAATTTGCCGAAGAAAACTACACGGCTGCACGCTGAGGAATATACCAATAGCCTGCTGAACAGGTGCCCCTTGAAAGGGCACCTTTTTTTTGAGCCAGAGCACCCCATCCGACTCTTCCTGACTCACAGCCCTCGCTTTATCCGGTACGGCAGGACGCATAGATTCACGACAGCCGGCACCGGGATAAAGTTGCCGATCATGCATAGCAGGTGGGGTAAGTGAGGCTTCTGGAGGCGACGGCGGGGTATGCTTTCTGAACTATTTTGTAGATGAAGCCGTTCTTTTCCTGCCTTACTTACAAACCTTGTGAATACTTGATCCATGATAGAAATCACCAGCACAGAATTACGGCGGAATATGGGCAAGTACCTTGAACCTGCCACAACAAAACAGGAGCAGGTACCGGTCCGATACAGGAACAAGCGGCTGTTTTCGTAGACCCTTGATGCCGTTAATGAGAGCCGCGCAGAAAAGACAGCGAAGAACGAGAAGTATTTTGAACAGCCGGAGGTGCTGAACGCTATCCGTCAGGGAAAAGCCGACATAGAAGCAGGACGGTGCGTTACGATCAAAAACCCCAATAACATATGGGAAAGTATTCTCTCGTAACTTCCGATCTCGAAAAAGCTCATCTGGCGGCGTCATACAAAACCGGAAATGCTAAACGCATCAAGAAAATCTCGTAAATATCCAGAGAGTGCTGGCGAATCATCCAAGAACCGGGACAGGCAAACCAGAGCGACTCAAAGGGAATCTGAAGGGGTATTGGTCACGACACCTCAGTAATAAACATCGTATCGTGTATGAGATTATTGACAACACCGTACCCGTTTATATCATCGAGGCCAAAGGGCATTACGATGACAAGCAGATTCCCCATTGATTGACCGACCCCCTACCCTCGCCTCACCCGCGGGGTTTTTTCAATTACCCAAAGCCAAGCATACTCCGCAAGCCCCCCTTTCTTTGATGGCATCACTTTCTGGGTTGAACACAGCGCCGATAAAGCACATGCCGGCATGTCATCTTAGAGCCAGGGCACTCCGTCCGACTCTTCAAGACTCACAACCCTCGCGTTATCGGGTACGACAGGACGCATAGAGCCGTTTCTACGATTGAATGCGCGTTCGTCATAGGAGATGACCAGCTGTCGCTCTCCCTTTCCCTCATCACCCTGCAGCACCATTTCGATTGTGCGGGGCACCATGGCGCTTTTACCGTCCACCATGCAGGCCTCGAAGTCCTTGAAGTGCATTTCGCTCGTGAGCCGCCCCGCGCCGTCCTTTACCTGAAGCGCACGAAGTGTACCGGAAGCGGAATCTGCGACAACCACCTTCGCCCCTGACCCTGATGCAATGCTGAAAGAGACGAGTCCGTCTCCCTTCTGCACAGAACGGATGGCCCCGGCAGGCTCAGGGATGTCCATAAGGCCGAGCAGCGAACCTGAAATGAGCATCGGCCCCGAACTGACGCCGAGTATTTTTTCGAGGTTCCGCTCGTTGTTTCCGCCGCTGAAATAGCGGTTACGGAGCATATCGTGCACCAGCACCGAATCCCGGCCGATGAAAATATCGGCGACAGGCAGGCCGATGAACCCGGCACTTACCAGCATGCGAGACTCCCCCCCCCTGTTCACCCGTATGCTGCAATAGACCTTGTGACGATGCTTCAGGGTTTTGAGCCATACATCGGCGTAGCCGTCAACCGAGGTGATGAAGGGCGCCGATGCCCGCACACGCTGGTACAGGGCCGCATCCCCCTTTGAAAGCACTGCTTCTCCGAGAGGCAGCTCCTGTCGGGACACCGTCCGGAAACCCGAACAGCCGGAAACCATAACCGAAAGCGCAAGCAGGAGAGCCCACGCCAAAACACCGTTTTTACGCATCATCACCTTCCGTTTTTCGTGCTCGCGTCACCATAGGGGGACGAAGCTTCATTATCCTCTTTGAAAACAGCATCCTGTAAAGCACATTGCAGTACAGGTGTTTTTTCAAGTGTACCCTAAAAAACACCACCGTCAAAACCACAACCCTACAACCGCGACATGCATTCCATACATCTCAAACCGAAAGAACACCGCAGAATCCAGAAGGGACACCTTTGGGTATTCAGCAATGAACTCAGGGAACTTCCCCGCGACATCGCCGCCGGGGAAACCGTCCGACTGCACACCCATGAAGGAAAGCTTGTAGGGGCAGGCTTCTACAATCCCAACTCACTCATCTCCTTCCGTCTGCTCACCCGCGGCGAAGAACTGCCTGACAGGGATTTTTTCCTCCGCAAGCTCACCGAGGCCCTCGCCCTCAGAGAGAAGGTATACCAATTGGACGACACTGATGCCTGGCGTCTTGTGCACGGAGAGTCCGATGGTCTGCCGGGACTTATCGTGGACCGGTTTGCAAAGGGCATCGTCCTGCAGGCATTCTCTGCCGGAATGGACCTCCACCTGCCCCTCATCACCGAAATCCTGCAGGAACTGCTGAAGCCGGAAGTCGTGGTAGTACGCAATGAATCCGTGCTCCGGGAGCTTGAGGGCCTTCCGCTCTATCGTGACGTGGTCGCCGGCAGCAAAACAGCGGTCGTGCAGACAATCCATGATGCAGGCATCACCTTCAAGGTCGACCTCTATGAGGGCCAGAAAACAGGGTTTTTCCTCGACCAGCGTGAAAACCGCAGGATCCTCAGACGCTTCAGCAAGGGAGCAAGGGTGCTCGACGTCTTCACCAACGATGGCGGGTTCGGCCTCAACGCACTGGCTGGAGGAGCATCCTCCGCACTGCTCGTCGATGCATCTGAAGAAGCCCTGAAACGTGCCGAGCGCAATGCCGGACTCAACGGGATGGACAACTTCAGTCTCATGGCAGGGGACGCGTTTGACGTACTCCAGCAGATGATTGATGCCAAAGAACAGTTCGATATCGTCATCCTCGACCCGCCAAGCTTTACAAAAAGCCGGAAAAACCTTCCAGTGGCACTCAAGGCATACAAAAAGCTCAACCAGCTCGGGCTGAAGCTCGTGAAAAACGGAGGGTTCCTGGCAACCGCATCGTGCAGCCACCATGTATCGGAGGAGGACTTCCTGCAGAGCATCCATCAGGCCGCACTCCTCAGTGGCACACAGCTCAGGATGATCTACCGCAACTCCCAACCCTTCGATCACCCGGTGCTGCTCTCAATGCCTGAAACCGGATACCTCAAATTCGCCTGTTTCTACGTAACCCGCTGAATATGCCTCTTTGGCCTGTGCTGTAAAAGCGCAGGCCGTTGATAAAAAAGCCCTATCTGCCATTCGCTGATCAGTTGCGGCAGATAGGGCTTTTTTTTACTTACGGCAAATGCGTCGCCAGCGACAAGCCTACGTCAAAAACCAAATCTCGGGTCGTCCCGTTTAGTTTTGATTGTCGTACCAGGCAACACTTTGCATCAACTCATCCGAGAGGTCAAAAATGTCTTCAAGAGATCCAATATCGAATTTCATTTCTTTTTTATTCTCCCCAAAAACAGTAACCGATTTTTTATCGCTGGTCATACTGAAATAGAGTCTGCACACGGTTTTTCGGTTATTGTCATCTAAAAGAACAGCAAAATAGGATTGGGCATCTCGATACGCTAAACGTTTGACATCAACATTCCGGCGTAAAATTGACTTTACTATCATAAACGCCTCAAGTTCATCATCAGTTGTGACGATCTTAGTCCCTTCTTTTGGCGTCAACTCATTCAACGCCGATTCTTTATTACTTTCTCCTTCTTTTGTCAACGCAGTCTTCAACCTTTCTGTAATGAGGTCTGATATATGCTGCTGAATTGACTTTTTGGTCAGCGAAGTAAACTGATCTAAGACTTTTGCAGTTACAATGCTGGGGTATACCTGTCGTGCAAAATACTTCACAAAATCAACAGATGGATTGATTAGCTCCTGCTTTATCAATTGCTTTAACTCATTTGTATATTTTAAATCGCTTGCGGTGTTAACTATACTATCAACGTCGAAGCTTGATTTATGAAATTTCTTCAATTCTTCCAGTTGACCATCATTAATCTCTGTGATATCAAACTCAAGAAACGGCTTTTCATCCATTTTATTCTGTTGCACCAAATCCGAAAAGAACCTATAACTCACCCCATTGGTCAACAAGCCAAACTTTGCCTGTGAAACATGGAAGTAGCGTAATAACTGGCCATCATGGAGATTTAAATCTTGAGCCCAGTGTTTGCATTCAATCAAGATTGCCGGCACACCATCCTTAATGATTGCATAGTCAATTTTCTCCCCTTTTTTCAATCCAATATCCGCCGTAAACTCCGGAACCACTTCAACTGGGTTAAACACATCGTATCCCAATGCCTGTAGAAATGGCATAATGAAGGCGTTCTTTGTCGCCTCTTCCGTTCCGATCTGCTCTTTAAGCTTTGAAACCCTATCAGCTATGGCTTTCAGTGAATCCTTAAGGTCCATGATGGTATGCGGGTAAGTACGTTGTCAAAGATTACCACTTCCACCAATGTACTATTATTTTTTCAGCCATAAAGCATAATCGCGGTAAAGTCGAGCACTTACACTCGTAAGACAAGCGTTGATCTTTATTAAAATGAAAGTAAATACTCCCGCATCTAACATCCCGGCTTTTGCGGGGAAGATGTGGTTGAGAGAAGACTACCCCTGTGGCTCTTTTTCCCGCTCTTTGACGAGACGGTAGGCTTCCTCCCACGAAGAGGCCTTCGGAGCGGAGATGTGTCGGTTGGTGCTGTTGGAGAAGCAGATGGTGTAGAGGCCGCTTTCACGGAGCTGCAGGATATTGTCCGGGCTGTCCTCGATGTATATGTCGGCACCCACTTGCGACTTCACCTTCATGAAACAGAGATCCCAGTAAGGAATGCCGTGACTGTCGAGCCACTCGACCGTCTGCTGCACGGCCGAAGCATGGAAGTAGTGGATGAAGAGACGGTGGGTGATGATGCGGATGCGGTATCCTTCATCGGAAAGCAGGCGGAGGTAGCGGCGGGCTCCGGGAACCATCGGCATCGTCCGGAACAGTTCGCGCTGGGTGACAGCAAACCGGTGCAGGCTTTCATACTGCCCGGGGCCGCTGATGCCCCATTCGTCAAGTCCGTAGGAGACTTCCTCCGGAAGCTCATCGAGAGGCCGCTCCAGCCATTCCGAAGCGATACGACGCATGCGGTGGTAAAAATCGGCACAGACTCCGTCCAGATCGACGCCGATGACTGTTTCACGGGGGCTCTTCATCTCAGAACGCCCTGTCGAACGACCTGCGGTGACGGATCGATACCTCATGCTCCTCGCCGAGAAAACGGAAGATGGCGATGCAGGCGGTTCGTGATCCATCGTCATCATAGCCACGATTCCGCCGGAGCACATCAATGAACCCTTTCAGCGCACCGTCGAAATCCTCACGGCGCAAGCACTCGATTGCTGCAAGATAGTCCGCCCTGAGATCGTCCTCAGGAAATGCCGACAATGAGGCATCAAGAAGCCTGGAGAGCGTCTTCAAGGTACCCGCGAGCTCCATGTACTCAACCTCCGCATCCAGCTTCGGGGAAAGGGCGAGCACATACCCCGGTGCGGAAAAAAGCTTGAGTTTCAACAGAAGCGAGAGAGCCTTCAGATTCCCGGGTTCACTTTCAATCACGCCCTCAAGTACGGAAAGTGCCATCGAGAGCTTTCCCTCCCGTATGAACTCTTCCGCCAGCAGAACCTCTTTTGCATAAGGGCCCGGCACGGCCTTCTGGAGCCACTCCTCGATCTGGTGTTCCGCGAGCGCTCCGGTGAAGCTGTCCCGGACCTCACCTCCGGAAAAAAGCATCACGGCAGGAATGCCGCGGATCTGATACCGGGAAGCGATATCGGGGTACTCCTCGGTGTTGACCTTCACGAGTACCCACCCTCCGATATGCCTTTCAGCAAGTTTTTCGAGCACAGGGGCCAGCATGCGGCACGGCGCGCACCACTCAGCCCAGAAATCGACAAGAACCGGAAGATCATAGCTCCGATCTATGACATCACGCTGAAAATCAAACGAAACGGGCTCAGCCATAACTTGAGGAGGGGATATGTGGCAAAAACATCGTAGGGTTACGATACCATTTATTTTTGAGTTATGCCACCCCGCATGAGTAGCTGCCGGTTATGAGCAATGGAACCCCGGGCATGGGTATTGCGTTTGAGCTACTATGAATAAATAAACCACAGAGAGGCAATGAGCAGAAAAAAATACCGGGTAACGGGGATGAGCTGCGCAAGCTGTGCAAACATCGTGCAGAAGAAACTCACTGCCATGGAGGGAGTGGAGGGTGCCGATGTGAACTTCGCAACGGAAAAGGCGACAGTTGAACTGTCGGACGGAGCCCCTCGGCTCGAAGCCATGAACAGTCAGCTTGAAAAGCTCGGCTACCGGCTTATGGAAGAGGAGACGGAGCCCGGTATGGAAACTACCGACAGAACGCATGCTGGCGCACCCGAAGAACGGAAGGCAGGAGAGGAGAAACTGAAGTCCCTCAGGGCCATGAAGAGGACGGTGCTTCTGGTCCTCCCTCCCGCTATTCTGATGGTTGCCGTGATGCTCTACGGCATGCTGGTCCGACCGCTCCCGCACGATATCTATAACCCGGTGGCGATGATCATTGCCACCATCATCCTCTTCGGCCCCGGCAAACCCTTCCTGAAAGGCGTCTCGGCCTTTGTCCGTTACCGTGCCGCCACCATGGACACCCTGATCGGCATCGGCACCCTTGCCGCCTACACATACAGCTCGGCCATAACGCTTTTTCCCTCAGTCCGTGAGTTCCTGCAGGTCGATCCCCATACCTATTTCGATACTGCCGTAATCATCATAGGTTTCGTCCTTTCCGGGAAATATCTCGAGGCCCGGGCTAAACAGAAAACGGGTGAGGCCATCGAAAAGCTCATCGGCCTGCAGGCCAAATCGGCCATCATCGTCCGTGATGGAACGGAGATGACGGTGCCGGTTTCGGAGGTCCGGCGCGGCAACCTTCTGCGTGTGAAGCCGGGAGCCGTCATCCCGGTCGACGGCATCATTGCCAAAGGCACGGCAACCATCGATGAATCAATGGTAACCGGCGAACCGGTCCCCGTTGACAAAGCACCCGGGGAAGAGGTAATCGGCGGCACCATCAACAAGCAGGGATCGTTCACCTTCACCGCCATGCAGGTGGGTTCGAATACCATGCTGTCGAGAATCATCGCCATGGTCGAGGAGGCCCAAGGCTCAAGGGCACCGATACAGAACATGGCAGACCGCGTCGCTTCGGTCTTCGTTCCCCTCGTGCTTCTCTTCGCGCTCCTCACCCTCCTGCTCTGGCTCTTTATCGGCTCGCTCACGATGGGGTTCGCCGCAGCGCTCCCCCTGGCCATCAACAGCTTCATCGGCATCCTGGTGATCGCCTGCCCCTGCGCTCTTGGCCTTGCCACACCGACTGCCATCATCGTCGGAGTCGGCAGGGGTGCTGAAAACGGCATCCTGGTCAGAAATGCCGAGGCACTAGAAAAGCTTGCTGCCGCAGACACCGTGGTCTTCGACAAAACCGGGACCCTCACCTCCGGCCGACCGGTAGTCACCGACATCGTTGCCCTCAACGCTGAACCGGAACGGTCGCATATCCTCCAGCTTGCGGCAAGCGTGGAGGCCCTCTCTGAACATCCTCTTGCCCGGGCAATCGTCGAGGCAGCAGAACAGCAGCAGCTTCAGCTGCTGGAAAGCCCGGAGTTCAAGTCAATGGAAGGGTTCGGCGTCAGCGCCCTTCTTGAGGGCAAACGGGTACAGGTGCGAAAGCCAACGGTGGAGGAATCCGCCCTGCCCTCAGCCTCGTCACTCCTGGCAGAGGGGAAAACCCTTGCCATTGTCGATGTGGAGGGAAGCGCAGTCGGAATGGTTGCGCTTGCCGACACCATGAAGGAAAACGCCCGTGATGCAGTGGAGGCGCTCAAGAGGCAGGGAGTAAAGGTCATCATGATGACAGGGGACCGGGTGGAGGCTGCAGAGTGGATTGCCCGTCAGGCCGGCATCGATACCGTCATGGCAGGCGTACCGCCAGAAGAAAAGGCGGAGAGGATCAGGGAACTCCAGCGCGAAGGCCGCAGGGTTGCCATGGCGGGAGACGGCATCAACGACGCCCCGGCCCTTGCCGTGGCAGACGCCGGCATTGCGATGGCCACAGGCACCGATATCGCCATTGCCGCTGCCGGCATCACCCTCCTGAAAGGAGATATCATGAAGGTCACGGAAGCGGTGCAGCTGGCGCGTGCGACACTGCGGGTGGTGCGCCGGAACCTGTTCTGGGCATTCTTCTACAACATTGTCGGCATACCGCTTGCGGCAGGAGCCTTCTACCCCCTGTTCGGACTGCTCCTCAACCCTGCTTTTGCGGGCATGGCCATGGCGGGAAGCAGTGTATCAGTGGTTGCCAGTTCGCTCTGGCTTAAACGGATGAGAATCCGCTGAAGAGTGAAGCAGAGTGCGGGATCATGAAGCGCATGGGGGCACTGGAACCGATAAGGACAATCCGAGATGGCGGAGTACGGCCAGAAACTCATCCTCTACAGCAAGAGCACCGCTGAAGCGCTGCAGGCGGGTGAGGCTGTTTTGCACGATGACGCAGTCAATGCCGGCTGCATGGGCGGAATTGAAGCCCCGCAGGGAGTCTTCAACCGCCAAAGCGTGGCATGGGTCGACACCAAGCGTCTCGAGGGCTTTGCTGTAGGGTTCGGGGTGCGGTTTAGGCCGCTCTACGTCGTCATCGGCTATGATCAGCTCGAAATGGTCAAGCAGGCCGGTATGACGGTGCATCATGAGCACCTGGTCGCGTGGACTGCCGGTCACCATGGCCAGACGGACTTTTCCAGAAAGAAAAGAGAGTGTTTCAGACACACCGGGCCGGACCGGAACTTCACCCTGAAGACATCGCATGTAGCGGCTGTTGCGCCGGCGCAACATGTCGCCGGCATCATCCTCCTGCATGCCGAGCTCAATGGCGATCTGGAGGCTCCGTTTGGCATTGCCGAGATACTCCCTCGCCCATAAGGCTTCGGTGATCTCCAGCCCCGATTCCCGGAAAAACTCCTTTGTCACATCAAAAAAAAGACGCTCCGTATCCAGCAGCAGGCCGTCGTTGTCAAGGAGCAGCAGTTCCTTCATAGAGCACTCCTCACGCTTCAAGCACTTCACGGATTTTGGAGGTCAAGGCGTCCCGGGAAAATGGTTTTCCGAGGAAGTGCAGCTCCGCACCCGCTTCGGCATCAGCAAATGCATCGGCCGCGTATCCCGACATGAAGAGAGTCTTCAGCCCGGCACGGGCCCGAGAAAGCTTTTCAGCCAGTTCCCGGCCGTTCATGCCGGGCATCACCATGTCGGTGAGGAGCATGGCAATCTCTCCATGATGCTGCTCTGCTCTGGCGAGGGCCTCATCCGCGTTTTCGGCATCGAGCACCCGAAAGCCGATGCTCTCAAGAAAACGGCGTGTGATATGGCGGACAGCGTCTTCATCGTCAACAAGCAGGATGGTAAGATCCTCTGCGGAAACCGAGCCGGTCGATGCATCGGAAGTCGCTCCTGCAGGGCCGTCTGTGATTTCGAAAGAACGCGGAAGGAAGAGCTTCATGATGGTGCCATTTCCAGGGGTACTCTCAACACTCACGAACCCCCCGCTCTGCTCGACGATGCCGTATACCGTCGAAAGACCGAGTCCGGATGCCCCGCTGCGGGTCGAGAAGAAAGGCTCAAAAACATGCTCGAGCACTTCGGGCGCCATACCGTGTCCCGTATCGGACACTTCGACAAGCACCATATCGTCCAGAGATATCTCGCCAATAGAGTCAGGCGTATGCCCTTCCATAGGAACGTTCCGTGTGACGATGTCGATCCTGCCGCCTCCCTCCAGCGCAAGAACAGCATTGTCAAGCAGGTTGGCTATGATTTCTTCGAACTGGGACGGGTCCATATTCACCGGCCAGAGCTCACTGCAAGAGGTAAAGGAAATCTCGATTCCGCTGGCGTAGAGCGGTCTGACTGACTGCAGTACGCCGGCTATAGCATCATTACATGCGATGACTTTGGGAACGACAACCCGTTTGCGGGCGAATGAGAGAAGGCTTGTGGTCAGCTCTGCACAGTGCATCACCGCCTGGCGGATCTCTTCCAGACTCCCATCATGCTCCGAAGCGGGGCCAAGTCGGGAGAGCATAAGGTCGGCATGGCCGAGAATGGACTGGAGGCTGTTGTTGAAATCATGTGCGATGCCGCCGGCAATGCGGCTCACCGACTCCATCTTCCCCGCTTTGACGAGGAGCGAATGCATCCGCTCTTTTTCCGCCTCGATCCTCCGCCGCTCCCGTATGTCCCGCGCAACGCCGATGATGCCGGACAGATTCCCGTCTGCGTCCTGAAGGAACGTCGTCATCACCTCTGTGGGAACCACAGAACCGTCCTTGCAGAGCTGGTCGAACTCGCAGACCGCCGAGCGGGCCGTAATGTCTCCCTGTTGGAGCGCCGTCAGGCGGGACTGGATCTCCTCAGCGGCGACAAGTGCCGAGGCAGGGGTGAGGGCATCGAAAAGCGATTGACGACAGATCTCCTCGGGGGTGAATCCTCTCAGGCTGAACACGGAAGGACTTGCATACACATAGCGGTTACGCCGGAAATCATATAGCCAGATGACATCGCCGCTGTTTTCAGTGAGAAAACGGAAAAAGGATTCTCCGCCGACCGTATCGATGAGGGGAAAGCCCTCCTTGGCCCCCTTAAGCATTCCGGAGACACCTCTGAGCGGGTCTTCATACTGCGGCCCGCTCTGGCAACGCACATGGCCGCCGGCATTATGAACAAAGCGCCGGGGCAGTTCCTCTCCGCCAACAGTCGCATCCTTCAACCGTGCGTTCTTCCTCATGGCAACAACTCCTTTTTGGCGGGGGAGAAATTCATGATGGAACACTCTGCACATACCCTGCACGGAAAAACCAACCTGATGCATAATAGGAATAGTCTCTGTGGCCGTGTAGTCATTGGCGGCAAGTGGGGACCGCCGAAAGGCCACTGGTTCAATGTATGGAAACAGCTCAAGAAAGACAAACCGCCCGCATTCACAGGTAGAGCATGCCCATCCGCACAATCTCCTCTTTCACCCGGTTCCTCAGTTCTTCGGGGGCAACCACTTCGGCTTCTCCTCCGTATCGCATCACCCAGCGCATGACGGCCTCCAGAGAAGGAATCTCCATAGAAAGAGTGAGTGAGCCATCCTCATGCTCTTCGAGCTCCTGGGAAGAATGCCACTTTCTCTCCCTGATCCACTGCGAGTGATGCGGGGAAAACCGGAGCGAAACCTTTACGAGCTGAGGTTCGCGAACATCCTCGAATGCTCCGGAAAGATATCGGCCCAAAGGAAACCCTTCCTGAAGACTGAAGACTTCATCGAGCGGCACTGCCTCGCTGATCCTTGAAACAGCAAAGGTGCGCACCTCCTGACTCAGCTCACACCATGCGACGAGGTACCATGAGGTGAGCACCTGCGAAAAATGAAGGCGATAGGGATGAATGGTGCTTTGTGTCGCAGCTCCGCTTCTTGACGAGTCATCGTAGATGATCCTCATTTTCGTCTGTTGCCGGAGGGAGTCCTCGATGGAAGTGAAACAGGCAATCGAGACCAGCGGGTCGGAAAACCGGCCGAAGGAATGGATGTCGGACTCGGATCGGTCGGCACAGGCCCCGGGAAGATACTGCAGCACCTTGTCGAGTGCACGGCTCACCTCATCATGGCAGGGCGTGCCGTGATACCCTGAGATTACTTTCTTGGTTGCCATAAGTGCCTCGGCCTCCATGGGATCGAGAAGCACCTCGGGAAGGAACTGCCATGCCCCTTCATAGGCAAACCCCCGTCTCCGGGAGTCATAGACTATCGGGGCACCGAGCATGTCCTTCATGTAGCGGATGTCGGACCGGATGCTTCTTGGCGACACGTCGAAATAGCGGGCGACGGCGGAACAGTTGGGATATCGGCTGTTGCGGAGCAGGCGGTCCAGATGCTGCATCCGTACCATCGGGGGCCGGAACTGTCTCATGGGCATGTACTACATTAAAACAATAACGAAACGGTCACAGTATAGTTTAAAATAGGCGAATAATAGGCGAAAGTAAAAGTATTTATCTGTTTTTTACTGTGTAGGCAGATTCTTCAGGCTGCTTCAGGCTGGTTTTTGCGTATAAAAAGCTTTACCAGTTCAAGCACGGGAAGCACGGAGAGAGCCGGAAGCACCGTCAGGATCCAATCTTTTCCCTCAAGTCGGACCACGCCGAACGGCCCTTCAAAGAGGGGCACGAAAAGCACTGCGGCAAACATGCAGGACTCCCACAGCACCGCAAGGTTGAGCCAACGGTTGGCAAACGGACGGCGGAATACCGAGGCTGTGAGGGAACGGAAATTATAGGCTTTGAAAAACTCGATCAGGACGAGCGAAACGAAGGTCATGGTCATGGCTGTCCCGACAGAGCGCTCAGTATGAAGCGCGTAGGTGAACAGGAGGAGGTTGCAGAGGGTCGACCAAAGACCGCCGGCAAGCATGAGAGCCATGAGCGGAGGTGTGAAGACGCCGGTCTTCGGATCTGCAGGGGGACGGCGCATGATGCCCTCTTCAGGGGGATCGACGCCAAGAGCAAGTGCAGGAAGGCCATCGGTGGCCAGGTTGACATAGAGGATCTGCACCGCAGTAAGCGGCATCGGCAGACCCAGCAGCATGGCGCCCACAATGAGACCGAGCTCCCCGATATTGGATGAGAGCAGGTAGGTCAGATACTTGCGGATGTTGTCGTAGATGCCCCGACCCTCTTCGATGGCATCGACGATTGAAGAGAAATTGTCGTCAGTGAGGGTCATGGCCGAGGCCTCCCGGGCGACATCGGTGCCGGTGATGCCCATCGAGATGCCGATATCGGCCCGCTTCAGGGCCGGGGCGTCATTAACGCCATCTCCAGTCATTGCGACCACTTCGCCGTTTTTCTGCAATGCCTCGACAAGGCGGAGCTTGTGCTCGGGAGAGACCCGAGCAAACACAGAAACGGAGGCGGCAACGTCACAAAGGGCACCCTCATCCATCGTCTTCAGCATCGCACCGCTCACCACACGCCCGTCACCGGGAAAGCCCAGTTCCTTGGCAATCGCCGCAGCCGTCAGAGGGTGGTCGCCGGTAATCATCACAGGACGTATGCCGGCCTCGATGCATCGGCGGACAGCCGGCCCCGCTTCCGGACGGGGAGGGTCGATCATTGCTGCAAGGCCGAGAAAGGTCATTCCGGTTTCCGCACCCTCAAAATCCTCTGCATCCCGTCTGGCGAATCCGAGCACCCGCAGGGCGTTGCTTCCGTACAGGTCAGCCGCCGCCTGCATCTGGGTTTTCAAAGCATCATCGAACGGTACTGACGCACCGTCCATAGACACAGCTGAACAGCTCCGGAGCACCGCCTCCGGAGCCCCTTTCATGAACACCTGCCCCTTCCCCTCAATCCGGTGCAGGGTAAGCATCCGCCTTGTTTCGGATGAAAACGGGATTTCTCCGATGCGGGGACAGCGCTTTCTTTCAGCCTTTTCATCAATGCCGGCCTTGCGTGCTGCAACGACGAGAGCCCCTTCGGTGGGATCCCCGGCAACCGTCCAGATGCCATCCCCGTCCATCTCGAGACCGGCGTCGTTGCAGAGCACTGCCGCCAGAAGCAGCGCTTTAGCCTTATCGGGCATGAAGGAACCCTCTGCAACGGAGAGGGTTCCCTCGGGCAGATAGCCGGTGCCGCTGATGAGCACCTCTCCCTCTCTGAGGCGGATCCTCCGGACGGTCATTTCATCGCGGGTCAGGGTACCGGTCTTGTCGGTACAGATCACCGTTGTGCTTCCGAGCGTTTCAACCACAGGAAGTCGGCGCATGAGTGCGTTTCGCCGGGCCATCCGCTGTACGCCGAGGGCGAGCGAAATCGTGACGACAGCAGGAAGGGCCTCAGGGACCACCGCAACGGCAAGGGCAATACCGAAAAGCACCATCTCCATGAAGGGTCGTCCGTGCAGCAGCCCTGAAACGACGATGAAGAGAACAATCAGAAGCGCAGCTCTTGAGAGAAGGATGCCCACCCGGTCAAGGTTTTTCTGGAGCGGGGTCCGCTCCGGAGGAACCTCCCCGAGAAGCGAAGCAATCCTGCCGAACTCAGTCTGCATGCCGGTTGCCGTCACCACGGCCTCTCCCCGTCCGGCACGGATGGTCGTACCGGCAAACACCATGTTGAGCCTGTCTCCCGGAACGGCTTCCTCCCTAAACACGGAGTCTGCTGATTTTTCCGTCGCTTCAGACTCCCCCGTCAAGGGCGACTCGTCGACAATCATGCCATAGGAAGAGAAAATGCGGGCGTCGGCCGGCACCCTGTCACCCGCATCAAGGATGATGATGTCGCCAGACACAAGTTCCGATGCGTCAAGCGTTGACTCCCTGCCTCCCCGCCTGACCCGGGCCATCGGTGCCGCCATCTTCCTGAGTGCAGCAACAGCCTGTTCCGCCCTGTACTCCTGGACAAAACCGAGCACCACGGCGAAAAGGACGATAATGGCGATTGTTGCCGCTTCAAGCCCCTCGCCGATCAGGAACGAAAGAGCGGCTGCAATGAAGAGGGTTATGACGAGTACATTGCGGAACTGAAGGAGGAGCAGGGAAAGTGGACGGACGGGGCGGACAGGGCGGATGATGTTCGCCCCTTCCTTATGCTTGCGCAGAAGGACGGCATCGTGCGTCAGTCCGTCCGGACCGGAATCAAGCCGGCGCATGGCCTCATCGGCCGGAAGCGCGTGCCATGGTACCCTGGAATCCGAATGCATGAGACCCTCCCGTGATGATCGGGTTTCCCGCCCCTTCTTGAGGGGCGCATGTCTCTACGGAGGAAAAAACACCGCCAGAGATGTTTTAAACGGAAGCCTGGAGCTTAAAAGTTTACGGCCACGGCCCTCGAGGCCTGAAGACGGAACTTCTCTATCCAGTCAGGACCCGAATGCTTTATGGCAAGGGCGACGGTAAGATGCTCGGCCCGGAGTCCCATGTCGACGTTGCGGCCGAGTCCCTGGACGCAGGATGGACAGTTGGTCAGGATGACGGCATCCGGCGCTCCATGCATGGCCTGGCCGATAGCCTCCCGTTTGCGCTGGAGCATAGAATCGGTGATGTCGGGGCGAGACAGAGAGAGAGTGCCGGCCTCCGAACAGCAATGCGGAACCGGAGTGATGGCACCGAACCCGCCGATTTCGGCAATGACTTCCTGCGCCTTGCCGTGCAGTGAATCATGGCAGGGAGCGTGGTAGAGTCCCCGCGCCCCGCCCTCAAGCCTCATTCCCTGCTCCTGCAGCCAGGCCGCGGTGTCAATGATTCTGCCGCCGAAGAGCCGGCCAGCCTCGATTGCGTCCAGTCCCTCCATGCATGTGCCGCAGGTCACCAGACAGGCATCGAATTCAATGTAGGAGAACATCTCCCTGATCTGGCTGAACATCACGCTGTTGCGGAGCACGATGCTGGAATACTGATCGGTTTTTGCATTGACATGGGCAGGAAATCCGCAGCAGAGAAACGGCGGGGGGATAACTACCCTGGCTCCCGCTTCGAGCAGGAGGTGGATGGCCGCCATCGATATGGTGGAGTTGAGCCGCTCGGAACCGCACCCCGGGAAATAGAAGACGCTGGAGGTGGCTTCCCGGGCAGGTTCGAACACGAGCACCTGGTCGGGGCCGCATTCGGGCAGTACGTCGCGCAGGGTCCCGGCAGGCACCTTCGGCACCGGCGAACGGAGCATACGTAGCGGGTAGAGTGCCGGAGGCTCGTTTTCGGGCTGAATGGGCCGTACGATGCGGGTACCTGCCCGCTGGGCGGCGCCTCCCATCTGGAGCACACTCTTGCGGAACAGCTGGTTGAAGGCCGGAGAGCGGCTTTCAAGATAGCTCAGGGTCATTTCAGTAACCGGAGAGGAGTGCTTGATGCCCCAACCCGAAAGGATTTCACGCTCAAGAACGGAGACGTCTCCTGTATCGATATCGACAGGACAGGGCTTGAGGCACTTGTGGCAGATAGTGCAGTGGTCGGCAACCTCCTCAAGCCAGCGGAGCAGGGCAAAATCGGTCGAGCGCTCGCGCTGCGCATCGAACAGCAGCGCCTCAATCAGCGAGCCGATGGCGAGGTTCTTGTTGCGCGGGTGATAGAACATCCCGCGTGCAGGATAGTAGACACAGCAGTCCGTCTTGCATTTTCCGCAGCGGATGCAGTAGTCGACCTTCCGTGACAGCGACTCGATCTGGGCCCGCTGCAGAATGTGGGCCTCAAGCTCGAGCATATTGAACGAGGGGGTGAAAATATGCTTGAGGAGCTCGAGGTCGTCGAGCTTGCCGGGGTTCATGAGTCCTTTGGGGTCAACCTTCCTGCGGTACAGCGAAAGCTCCTCAAGGATCGAGGGGTCGAGGTATTTCAGTTTGGTGACGCCGATGCCGTGCTCACCGGACACAACGCCGCCGAGCTCGACCACCTTTTCCATCACCCGGTCAATGACCCGGTCTGCCCGCTCCAGCATTGGCCGGTCGTTCGAGAGCACCGGCACGTTCACATGCACGTTGCCGTCACCGGCATGCATGTGGGTTGCGAGCACGATTCTCCGGTCGCGGATATAGCGGTATCTCTCTTCAAGCGCCTCCTGGACATCAGGGTACCCCTGCAGGAGCTCGCCAAGCTCGCCGGCCAGTTCTTCGACGATTGCAAGTGAACGGAGATCCTCAAGGGAAGCTTCCGATATCCTGTTGCCGAAAAGCCTGCAGAGATCGAGGCCTGCGGGGACTTTGGCGGCAAACTGCCCGTCATCCTCAACGACCTTGGCCCCCTGGAGGACATCGCGTGCACGCTCCATGAAAAGCAGCTGGGCGTGTCGTTCCTCCTCGATGTTCAGGCCGTCGATGAACCGCGCGAATTCTGCCAGAGCTTCGAGCGGGATGACAATGTCCTCATTGAGCTTGAAGGCATTGGTACGCCGGGCGATGGCGCCGAGTTTCTTGCGGTCGGCCCAGAACCGTTCGGCCGCGGCATCATCGCGCGCCAGGAACATCAGGGTGTTGGGATGGCGGCTGAGAAGTTCCTCCACCCGCGCCACCCCGCGGCCCGCCTCTTCCTCCGTATTGCCCGCGATATCGATGAGCAGAACCGCCTTCGGCGTCTGCGGCCTTGTGGCCTTCACCTTATAGTCAATCGCCCGGATGTACTCATCGTCGAAATGCTCAAGGGCGAGCAGGGCCTCGCCGCCTTCGGCCGGCAGCGGGAAAATCTTCGACAGTTCGACAATCACCCGGCTTGCTTCGTCCATATCGGGTCCGAAAAACTCCAGGCAGAGCGTTTTCTTGACCGGGTACTTTGGATAGAGCACGAACACGGCCGAGGTGATGACCCCGTCGGTACCCTCTTTCTGCAACCCCGGCACGCCGCCGAGAGCCTTGTTGGTGATGTCCTTCCAGAGGCCTTTCTTCCGGATGTCTGTGCCGAGCAGCTCAATGCGGTCGATCCTCCGGTCTGATTCGTCGCGGATCTCGAAGGCGACGGTATCTTCGTGCAGAATCTTGCGAAGCCGGTGGTCGGTTCTGCGGACGGTGATGTTCTCTCCCGTCGGCATGGCCATCCGCCACTCAAGCAGATTATCTATGCATGTGCCCCAGCGCACCGCCATTTTGCCGCCGGCGTTTTCAGAAATATTGCCACCGATGGTACAGGACCATTCGCTGGTGGGATCGGTCGCAAACACCAGTCCATGGTGATCGGCCTCGTGCATGGCCTTTTCGGTCACAACGCCTGCCTCCACTTCAATGACCGATGCGGTGCGCATCTGGCCGTCATCAAGCTCGAATTCACGGGCGGTGATCCCCTTGATGTGGTTCATCTTCTCCATGTTGACGATGACGCAGCCGGAATGCAGCGGAACCGCGCCACCCGTCAGGCCTGTTCCTGCACCGCGCGGAATGGCATGAAGCCCGAGGCTGGAAATGGCGGTGAGAATCGGGGCCACCTGCAGCTCGAGATCGGGCGTGACGACTGCGACAGGCAGATGCAGGCGCCAGTCTGTGGCATCCGTCGCATGAGCAACAAGGGAAAACGGGTCGAAGAGTACGTTCTTCACGCCGACCACTGCGCCAAGCTCACGGCGCATCCTCCGGCGAAGATCGGGAGTGAGGGCAACCACACGACGGAACCGCTCAACCTCTTCCTGAACGGCGGCAACGATCGCCGTGACGCGGGTTTCGCCGTTGGCCGATGCGGCAATGACCTCGAGGTCCGCCATCGCACGCTCGAACAGCCTGCGCCGCCGTGCAGCCGAATCGACCAGTTCCTGGAACAGATAGGGGTTGCGGCGATGGATGAGGATTTCGCCAATGATGCTCATCAGAAGGCGCGCCGAACGGCCCGTCACCCTGCGCTCACGCAGTTCGTCGAGCATACGGACGACATCGGCTCCGAGCAGGAACGCAATGGCCTGACGGTCACCAGCCGAAGTGTAATTGAAGGGAATCTCCCTCGGTGTGCTTTGTGCCGATTTCTGGGATTTCTGGCCTCGTGTCAACATTCAATCAGGGGTCATGGTGTAAATAATAAAAATAACACAATCCGGAGGCATTCCATTCCTCAAGGCAGAAGAGCGCGAGCCCGTTCTCCCATATCGAGCTGGAACATTCCCGCGAGAGTCCGTTTTTCCGATGAGGAACCTGCAAACAGCTTGAATCCCATCATACTGGTCATCGACTGGACCGCACAGTTGATCCTGCCGATGAAAAGATCAAGATCGGTAACTTCATGCCGGACGTCGGAAGCCGCCTGCTCCATGAATGCCAGGAACTGCTGCTGGCGCATCTCACCGATCCGCGAGGACCATGAGGCGTCTGATATCCGGAAAGCACAGAGCGGTTCATCAATCACGTACAGGTCTCCGAGCTGGAGCAGCTGGAGCCAGAAATCAAGGTCCGTGGTATAGGGCACCCGTGCGCTGTAGCCGCGGGTTCGAGGAATGGCTTCAGAGGGAAACATGCCGGATACCGGTTCGCCGATGATATTGGTACCCATGCGCACCATCTTGCGGACCACCTCGACTGGTCCCTTGCGCCCTTCGTCCAGAAAGTTCACCTTGCTGATGAGCGTCTTTCCGTGGGAGTCGATGATGGCCCGCTGGGCACTGACGAGGCTGACGCCCTCGTTCATGGGATCCCGGAACGCAGCAACCTGTTTTTCCAGGCATGAGGGATAGAGTATGTCGTCGCCGCACACCAGCTTCACATAGCGACCCGACACCTCGCTGACGGCACGGTTCCAGTTTGCTTCAGGACCGAGGTTTCGCTCGTTCTGCTGAAGACGGATGCGCGGATCGGCATAAGACGCCGCTATTTCGAACGACTCGTCCGTTGAATTGTCATCATAGATAAGCAGCTCAAAATCCTCGTACGTCTGGGAAAGTATCGAGCGGATTGTTTCACCGATAAAACGTGCATTGTTGTACATCGGAACAGTCACGGTGACCATTGGACGGTTGCAACCGTTCATACCATTGCCTCCCATACATTTATGGGCAGAGCCTTCATTACGGCGCCCCGCCTTCATCGATACGCTGTGTGTGTCCTGCTAGTCTGCAATATAGCGCGCGTCATGCTTCTCTGCCCATCCGGGAGTCGCTTTTTTCCCTGAATCCAGCACTGTGGCCCCTGAAACCCTGGCGCCGCTGAGCCTCGTACGGCTCATGTTGGCCCTCCAGAGGTTCGCGCCACAAAGATCGGCGCCGCCGAGATCAGCTCCGGCAAGCGTTGCCCCCCTAAGGTCGGCACCCCGAAGGTCGGCGCCGCGCAGGTCAGCATCCCCGAGGTCCGTAAGCCGCATACCGGCCGCTGACAGGTCAGCGCCCCTAAGGTCGGCCCCAAAGAGGTTTTTGCCGGCGAAATCCGCTTCGCGGAGGTTGATGGCAACAGGACTCTCAGTACGACGCATCCGGTTCCACCGGGTAACATTCTTCTTCAGCGACTCGTACTGTATGGCGTCATAGGGTGCATTCAAGGGACCGGTGCGCTGCCAGAGGTTCACAATCCCCTTGCGGGGAGCCTTTTCGGGACGCACGCTCTGCGCCCCCACGAGAGGAACAGCAGCGGAAGATGACGCTGCGGGTGCGGCAGTCTCTCCGGCCGACACGCCGGGGGCCACAGCCGTTCGGGCGGGTGGCGGAGCGGGGATGTCTGCGATGAACAGGGCGCCATGGGCCACTGCCCAACGAGCCGTCGCATAGCTGCCGGAATCAAGCACGGTTGTTTCCGACACGCTTGCGCCTTGAAGCCTCATCCGGTCGGTGTTCGCCCTCCAGAAATATGCAGCACGGATGTCAGCGTTCCCAAGGTCGGCACCGTTCAGCTGAGCTTCACGGAAATGGACCTCCTTCAGGTCCGCTCCGTGGAACACAGCACCGGTGCAGTCGGACAGCCGGAGGTCGGCCCGAACCAGGACGGCACCCGTACAATCCGCTCCATCGAGCACGGCGGACGCCAGATCCGCACCGTTCAGCCGGGCGCCCTGCAGGTTGGCGCTGGAGAGGATCGAAGATACGGCCGTAACTGAATCCAGCACTGCCCCCTTCAAATCCGCACCCGACAGGTTCGTCTGGCTGAGATCGGCTCCCCGGAGAACGGCACCGTGCAGATCGTATTCCATCAGTTTACGGCCCTTGAGGTCCGCGCCTGAAAGATCGGGATGCTCCGGGCCGCTCTGGCTCCGCATGGCGTTCCACGCCTGCCTGCCTTCGCGCAGCTTCAGAAGAAGAGACTGATCAGCGGCAGCAAGCGGTGCGGCACTTCCGAGAATGACCAATGCGCCAAAAAGAAACGGCAGGACGCGGGACGGCGGCAGGAAGTACCGGAATGAAAAGCCCATGGCGTTGATGGTGTACATGGGGTTCATGCTGAGGGTCCGTTGTCTCCGGAGCCTGCATGAAGCTCCCTGTGGAGGTTGAAGGAAAGAAAGAGGACAGCTAGCCCGAACACCAGCCCGGACAGGCCGAGCAGAACGGCATTCTCAATGAAAAAGGCCAGCAAAACTCCCGTCGCCGAAACCAGCATCACGGTAAGCTGCATGAACGCCCGGTCCATTGCTGCAGATGAAAGCAGGCGGGAAAGGGCCTGGCCTTCCTGAAGCATCTCCAGAGAATCCTTCCTGACGATGGCGGGGATGACGATGTAGATCATTCCGATGAAAGAGAAGGTGATCCAGCCGAGCAGAGCGGCATGGGTGTGGGAATGGTAGATCCACATCGCATCCGGGCTGATGGGAGGATGCGCTCCGAACGGGATGCCCTTGATGAAGTAGACGTTCATGATGCCGTATGCGCTTGTGGCGAAGAGAAGTGAAAGTCCACTGAAGAGGAACGCCAGAGCCGGATGGTGGAAGTTCTTCTTGAAGAAGGTGTAGAGGTAGGCTGCAAAGCCCCAGAGGATCGCCATGACGCCGAACAGTAGAACGTGGCTGACGAGCATCATCCCGAAATAGTGACCGATGAGGATGACGATGAGGAACACCAGAACCCCGCCGACAAACGTATAGAACCAGAGGCTGAAGAGACGCGTGATGAGTTCACGCTTCGGAGACTGCTTCCAGGCATAGGTATAGAGGAACCCCATGACGCTGATGGAGAGGGGGAAAGAGGAGCCGAGGAAATAGGCCGACTGCGTCACGAAAAACGGAATGAGGCCCTGTTCCGGGAACGCCTCCTTGAGGCCGAGGGTGAAGAGACCGAGGTTTGCGTTGAGCAGGAAGATGACATCGAAGATATAGTACCGGACCGAGACGTCCTTCCAGATCTTCGGGATGGAAAGCGTGGTGAAGATCTCGTAGAGCGGGCCCATGACGATGATCATGAGAAACAGGCCGGTCAGCGCTTTCAGGAGCGGCCACTGCATCCATACCGCCACGGTGATGGAAACGAGGGAAAGCAGGACGGCGTAGATGTAGCGCCGCTGCCTCGGGGGGCTGATCTTCAGCTCCGGATAGATGGCCGAAGTCAGGTACCGGTTGAAGATGAGGATGGCAAGGTTGCCGAACCCGATGAAAAAGAGGTACGGGTGAAGCTGGTTCAGGAAATGGCTGCCGGCAACGGCGCCGAGGGCTCCGAGAAGGGCGGCGACAGTGATGACTGAAATGGTGACGTAGAGAAACTGTCTGGCAACGCTGCCGGTCGATTCAGTGTGTGATGTAGGCTGCATCAAAAGAGGCGTTTTGTGTTGTTCAGTTCAAGGATGGCGATGAGCGAAAGTGCTATGAGTGCAACATTCAGGGTCAGGGGGTTGAACGGCAGGGTCAGCATGCCGGGCTCGAAAATGCCGACGAAGAGGAGCAGCATGCACAACGTCACGATATTGAACCAGAAAACCCAGTTCCGGCGGGCCACAAGGAGGTAAAGACCGAAAACTATCTCCCCCGCTCCCATCCAGGAAACCGCAATACAAGCCCACCGGTACACGGGAATGATATGGCCGAGGAGTTCGACTTCCCCGCTGCTCATGCAGTAGAGTTTGGGCACAGCCCCCTGGTAGATCCAGGAAAAGGCCAGAGCCACACGGCACAGGATGAGCACACTGCTCTCTGCGGACATGAATGCCATCGGGGAAAAACCCTTAGCCTTGGTGGACGTGGTGTCGTTCGGATTGTTCATGGTGTGCATCCCTGCAAAATACGAGAGTCCCGGTGACGATTCTGAAAATTCAGCACAAGCAAAAAAATCAAGGCGCCTGCATCCAATAAAAAAGCGAACCGGAGTTCGCTTTTCAATATGCCGGTGCATTCCTCTGTATCCTTCAACCCGTCAACGGGTCAGCAGAAATTGCTGGAAATGGAGCAGGAAATGACGGCGCACTCCCTGACATGGTCGAGGATCGAGAGGATCCCGGTATGGCTGATGATGTTCTGGTCGTTGACCGTCGACTTCAGCTTCTCCACAGCCTTGTCGTAAAGACCCTGGATCTCCTGCATCATGTCGAGGGTTTCGCGGGCATGCTTCGAGTTGCCGCTGACAAAGGCTTCAACCGCTTTCTTGATCATTTCAGCGGTGATGTCGCCCATTGGTTTCAGGCCGTATTCGTCCTTATGGAGCTCCTGCACATTCGAAAACTCGACAAACGGCGTCTTCTCGGCGATGTTGAGGGCAAACTGGGCCATTTTCTCCAGTTCCTGCAGGATCATGCGGGCATCGCGGACACCCTTCAGCTGGTCGGTATCGAGGGTCTGGAACGCACTGTATGCAAGGGTGAGATACTCGACCTCGAACTTGCCCTTCTGGATATATTCTTCGTCGAACTTGAAGGCAGAGGCCGCCAGTTCGGTATTCTTCTTGGTTGAAGCCCTGATGCTGAGCATCAGGTTGTTTTCCACGTTCGAGGACAGCTTGGTGAGCTTCTGCTTGAGGGACTCAAGCTGCACGTGCACAGTACCCTGGGGTTTGATGGAAAGACCGAACTTCTGGGGATCGATCTGAACGGTGAAGGCTTTCGGGGTTGCAGCAGTTTTCGGGGAATCACCGAAAAGTTTTCCTAACAGACTGGCCATAAGGATCGGACACCATGCTTAATGATTAAGGGAAAGAGTACGAGAAAAAGCGAGAGAAAACGGAATATCGCTTGTAAACTGAATTTAGCTGTCGGGAGGGGTTAAATCAAAGAAAAAAACAGCAAAAAAGCCCGGCGGATAACCGGGCTTGAACTGCACTGTGGAAGCATGGTCTTCAATCTTTCAGCGACTGGATCAGCTTTTCATAGGAGATGTCGCTGTGCCGGACGATCTCGCCCGTCACAAGGTAGGTGACCTCATGGGCGATACGGGTGGCATGGTCGGCCATGCGCTCGATGTAGCGGGAGATGCTGAGGAGCGAGATCAGCTGATCGACGTTCAGGGCAGGGTCTTTCATGAGGGTAGCGACCTTCTTGAAAACGGCACTGTGGATGCTGTCGATCTCTTCGTCAAGGGCGCAGACCTTGTCGGCAAGGAAACGGTCCTTGTTGATGAATGCCTCGATCGACTTGCGGGTCATGTCGGCGGCAAGGCGGCCCATGGAATCGAAATCGAACATGGCAAGCATGTCGGGCTTGATGTCCGGCATGCGCTCGATGATGTGGACGGCAAGGTCGCCGATGCGCTCGAGATCGTCGTTGATCTTCATGATGGTGACGATCGTGCGCAGGTCCCGGGCAACGGGCTGCTGGAGGGCAAGGAACGCCAGGCAGCGCTCTTCAAGCCCGACTTCGGCAAGATCGATCTCAAAGTCGATGCGCCGGATTTCGCGGGCCTGCTCTTCATCCTGGTTGCGTATCGCTGTAAGGGCGTCGTCGAAGTTCTGAAGGACCTTTTCCGAGAGATGGACAAGGACATCTGAAAGGTCCCTGATATGTTCGTGTACCGGTCTGTCTGACATGGCGTGTGAGTGGTTGCGTTAGCTGAATCTTCCGGTGATGTAGTCCTCAGTCATCCTATCCCTCGGATTGGTGAAGAGCTGCGAGGTGCCGGCATGCTCGACCAGCGTGCCCTCATAGAAAAACATGGTGTAGTCTGAAACACGCGAAGCCTGCTGCATGTTGTGGGTGACGATCATGATCGTATAGCTGCCGCGAAGCTCCTGGATGAGGTCCTCGATCTTGGCTGTGGCCTTGGGGTCGAGAGCAGAGGTCGGCTCGTCGAGCAGAAGGATTTCGGGCTCGACGGCCAGCGTACGGGCTACGCAGAGCCGCTGCTGCTGTCCACCGCTGAGGCCGAGGGCGTTGCGCTCAAGGCGGTCGCTCACCTCGTCCCAGAGTGCCGCCTTGCGGAGGCTCTTCTCGACGACTTCAGCCAGCTGCTTCTTGTCGTTCATGCCGTGCAGACGCGGGCCGTAGGCGATATTGTCAAAAATCGATTTCGGGAACGGGTTCGGCTTCTGGAACACCATGCCGATCTTCTTGCGAAGCAGCACCTCGTCGGTGAGCTTGCCGTAGATGTCCTCTCCATCAAAACGCAGGGTACCGGTCGTATGGCAGCTCGGAATAAGATCGTTCATACGGTTGATGGCACGCAGGAACGTGCTCTTTCCGCAGCCGCTCGGTCCGATGATGGCCGTCACATATTTCGAGAGGATATCGGCGTTGACCTTTTTGACGGCTTCGAAGTCACCGTAAAAGATCGAGAAGTCCTTGGCGACGACATGGGGCTTGCCTCCGCCGCTCACGCTTTTTCGTTCAGAAGGGATGTAGATGTCGCGCGTTGCGGTCTTTGCAGGGGTGTCCATGGAGATCTCCTTTTCTTCCGCTGTCATTTGCATGGTTAATCAGCCTTTTAATTTCTTGGATATGCGGGCTCTGAGCAGTACCGCCGAAAGGTTCAGAAGGAGCACGATGCTGACAAGGGCAAGCACCATGCCGTACTGCACGTGGCGGATTTCGGCCGCCGCCTCATGTTCGCTGGCAAGGTTGTAGATATTCCACGACAGCGCCGGGGTCGGTGATGAAAGCACATCGGCAATGCCGATGGCCGAACCTACACTTACCGCTGCGGTGAAGATGATCGGAGCGGTTTCGCCGGCCGCCCTGCCGAGACTGATGACGCCGCCGGTGATGATGCCGGGAAGCGCTGCAGGCAGGATCACGGTAACGATGGTGTTCCATTTTGTGGAACCCAGACCGAGCGAAGCTTCTTTATAGGTTTTCGGCACCGCCAGTATCGCCTCTTCAGCCGCCCTGATGATGGTCGGCAGGATCATGATGGCAAGGGTAAGTGCACCGGCAAGCACGCTTTTGGATTCCGATACGTTCAGGGTATTGATGAAGAAGGCCAGACCGAACAGACCGAACACGATGCTCGGTACACCGGCAAGGGTGCTGTTTGCACTGCGCAGCATGCTGGTGAAGACGCCGTCCTTGGCATACTCGGTGAAATAGATGGCCGCGACAACACCAAGCGGAAAGGCGAAAAGCATGGCGCCGATGGCGAGGAAAAAGGTACCCTGGATTTCAGGCCATATGCCGCCGAAGATGTGGGCATCTATCGATGAGTCGGTGAGGAACCCCCAGTAGAGGGTGAAGCGAGGAAGCAGCATCTTTTCAGCGTTTTTCTCGACAAAACCGAACATCGGGGCAAGTTTCGTCCCCTCAAACGACTCGGCCCGGCGGACGAAGTACTCCTTGGCCATAACGTCGGGATCTGAATAGTCCCACTTGGACTCATAGAGCAGGGCGTGGAGTTTCTCCTCGGCCTTCTCCCACCGGGTCTGACCGTAACGGAAACGGGTCAGGATGGCCGAATCATCGCCGGGCGGAGGACCGAGCAGGGTCTGGAGCGCGGTCTTGACCGGGCCGTACTGCATACGGTACTCCCTGGCCTTTTCAGGATCCATACCCTCAAGCTCAAGCTCGAAATCCGCAAGCATCCGGTACGCCTGGTCCCGGTACACGGCAACTTCAGCGATTTCGCGCTCGAGCTCTGCCCCGTCACCGCGGTGGAACTCGTTATAGAGGAGCTTGCGATGCTCGATCGTTCCCTTGAAGAACACGGCGCCGAGTCCGTTGTAGATGATCGGCGTGATGACAATCAGAAGCGCAAGGGCCATGACGACGATCGAACCAATCCCGAGAGCGGTGAACGAACGGTCCAGTATTTTCCTTGTTCCGAGATTCATGACTGCCTGTTTGGTATTATTGGAATCTTGAGGCTCTTACTGACCCGAAAGAATCTTCCTCTGGCGGACGACGATGCGCTCGCTGATGAGGTTGCTTATGAAGCTGATGACGAGGAGCAGGAGGCCCATGGCGAACAGCACATGATAGCGGGCCGAACCGGTCACCTGGTCTGCTTCGCCCATATCACCGGCGATGGTGGCCGTCAGGGTACGGACCGCCTCGAGGTAGTTGTACCAGGGATCGGGGATATGCGAAGAGTTGCCGGAAGCCATCCACACCACCATGGTCTCGCCGAGCGAGCGCATGATGCCGAGAATGACGGCGGCAAGAATGCCGCTGCTTGCGGCGGGAAGCACTGTTTTGACGAGTGTTTCAGCCCGGGTGGCGCCAAGTGCGTAGCTTCCTTCGCGGAGCTCGCGACCTACCGACTGAAGGGAATCCTCCGCCACACTGACGATCGTCGGCAGCGCCATGAAGCTCAGGATGATGGAGACGTTGAGGGCGTTGGTGCCGGTGAGGATCTGCATGCCGTTGAGCTGCGAACCCACCACGTAGAGCACGAGAAAGGCGAGAAGGGTGAAGAGCACCTGAAGCATGGTTGCATAGCGCTTGCGGCGAACCGGTTCCTCAATACCGGCAGTCAGGAGGTCGGAACCAACGATGACGGCAAGCAGCAGGAACGGTCCTGCAAGGATCCACCATACCCACATGAGCATGGGTCCGCCGCTTGTCTGGAGCAGCGGAGCGAGGATCACGAGCGCAAAGAAACCGAATGCGACAGAAGGAATGGCCGCAAGCATCTCAATTACCGGCTTGGCGTACTGGCGGACCGAAAAAGGAAGGATGTCGCTGAGGCAGACCGCTGCGGCAATGCCCATCGGGACAGCGAGGAGGGCCGAGCCGAGGGTGACCATGCCGGTGCCGTAGATGATGGCAAGTGCGCCGAACTCGCCGGGATCTCCTGCAGGGTACCAGTTGCTGCTGGTGAAGAATTCAGCGAATCCTCTCTGCTGGAAATAGGGAACGGCATCGACGGCGACGAAATAGAAAATGAAGAGAACGACGATGGCGACAAACGAGGCAATGAGAAGCAGAATGGATTCTCCTGCAGTCCTGGCGGCTTTCTGCATTTTCCGCCTCCCTTCGCTGACAACGAACGCGCCTGAACGGTTGCTGTCTCTGTTCACGTCTCCACTCATGATGATACGGTTGGGTTCAGGTAACGGGGCGGATGCTGGTGCGTTGATTTCAATGCCTCAAATCTATACTCTTTAGCGAAAGAAAAAAACGCGCACGTGTTACATCTTTGCAACAACGCCTGCCCAAAAAACAACAAAAGCCGGAATCGGGTTGCATTCCGGCTTTATGAAAAGTATTGAGCTGCATGGATCAGTGGTCCCCTTGAAGTCACATCACTGGCTGATGAAGCCGAGTTCACTGATGATCCGCCGCCCGTCAGCAGTCGAGGGCAGTGCGAGAAACTGTTTGATGCTACCCGTCGGCTGGCCGCTGGTATAGAAATAGAGCTTGCGCGACAGCTTGTAGGTACCGCTGCGGATGCTCGCGACGCTCGGCTTTACCCCATCGACAGGAACCGCCCGGACTGAGGAGTCCAGAAATCCCATGCCGATGAACCCGATCGCAGAGGGTGTCGTCGACACACGGCTCTTCACGGCGCCGTTGCTGGCCTGGGACTCAGCCCTCGGCATGATAGGCACAGCCTTGCCGGTGACGAGCGTCTTGAACGACTCCTGGGTGCCGCTGTTCGACTCACGCTGGATCACCACGATGCGGGAATTCGGTCCGCCGACCTCGCGCCAGTTGGTATAGCGTCCCTGATAGATCCCTGCGATCTGGGCCTTCGTAAGACCCCTGACAGGGTTCGAGGGATGAACGACGATGGCAATGCCGTCAAGGGCGGCAACATGCGCTACCGGCTGAATACCTTTTTTCCTTGCAGCAGCGATTTCCTGTGTTTTCATATCACGCGACATGGCTGCAATGTCGCAGGCGCCGTTGATGAGGCTTTTGGCACCGTTGCCGCTCCCCGACTCGCTGACGGTGACCGGAACACCGTAGCGCTTCGTGAAATATGCCGCAAACGATTTCGCTATGGGTCCGACAGTCGTCGAACCATCAATCACAATCCCATTCCCTGCCGCAGACACCTCTGTGCCCATAAGCATCAGCGCCGCCAGCGCCAGCATCAACATCCTCTTCATCATATGTTCCGGTTCAATTTGGTTCCCTCTGTGCAAGAAGAAGAAAGGTAGGAAAAAGAAGCCCCCCTTGAAATAAAAAAAGCCCCCCCGATGCAATGCACCGGGAGGGCGTCATAACAGCAGCGCTCTAAGCCGCCACCACAGGGTGGAAGCTTACTGGTTCACGAAACCAAGTTCGCTGATCATGCGCATGCCCTCGGGGGTCTGGTTGAGCTCGATGAACTGCTTCACAGCGCCCTTCGGCTGACCGTTGGTGTACATGAAGAGCGGGCGGGAGATCGGGTAGGTACCGTCCTTGACCGAAGCAACGGTAGGAGCCACACCCTCAACACTCACAGCCTTCACAGAACCATCAACAAAGCCGAGGCCGAGGAAGCCGATGGCTGCAGGGGTGGAGGCAACACGGCTCTTTACAGCACCGTTGCTGGCCTGGGTCTCTGCACGCTTGGAGATCGGAGCTGCCTTGCCCATGACGAGGCTCTTGAAGGTGTCCTGGGTACCGCTGTTCGATTCACGCTGGATCTTGACGATCTCGGCAGTCGGGCCGCCGACCTGGTTCCAGTTGGTGATCTTGCCGGAGTAGATGTCACGGATCTGCGTCTTGGTAAGGTTCTTCACACGGTTGCTCGGGTTCACAACAATAGCCATACCGTCAAGAGCGACAACGTGCTCAACAGGATTGACGCCCTTTGCCTTTGCAGCAGCAATCTCGTTGGTTTTCATTGCGCGGGACATGTTGGCGATATCGCAGGTGCTGTTGATGATGCTCTTGGCACCGTTGCCGGAACCGGATTCGCTGACGGTCACATCGGTACCGGTGGTACGGGTGAAGTATGCTGCGAAGGACTTGGCAATCGGGCCGACGGTGGTGGAGCCGTCCATGACGATCTTGCCGGCGGCAGAAGCGTCACCGGAAGCCATCATACCGAAAACAGCCGCACCCATAAGGATTTTGCTGAAGAGTTTCATGTCTAAGTAAGTGATTTGGTTTAGGAAACAAGAAAATAAAAGAGATTACGAGAGACTGCTCTGTTCCGCCGGTAGCGTGAAGATCCTTTAAAAAAGGCTGTCCTGCCGGAAAAGCAGGAGCAGCCTTGCAGGCCAACCACACAACCTGACGAAGAAAGAACACCACACACGAAAGAACAACACACAAAGTGATTAGAACTTCACGACAGCGTCAAGCTGGAAGAGGTGCTTTGTATCATCAACCTGAGCAGCTGTACCATCAATCTTATTGAAGTTAAAGTACGTTGCACCAAGCGTCATATTCTGGATGAGCTGGTATGTGCTGCTAATTTTGAAGCCTTCACAGTTTGTCCCACCACCATTACGATCACTGTCAGTCATGGCTGGATTTACCGCGTCCTCCTCAAGCTGTACATACTCAACCGATCCTTCAATCTGACCGGGATTCTTTGCCTTACCAAGCTTTAAGCCGACAAGCATACCATCCCTACGCGAATCTGTAATGCCACTGAAATCGCTATTTTCAGCCATATTAGTAGCAAACTGACCGTAGACCTTCCAGGGTAGGGAAGACACCTTGCCTCCGACACTTCCAAAAAGCTCGATAATATCATATCCGAGTGATGGATCGGGCATATTATCGTAGCCATAGTAAGAGGCTCCGAGCTGATAGCCTAAATTGCTGACTTCACCCTTGTAGGATGCCTGTGCGGCCAGAATGTAGGTATCATCGCCAACGGAAGATTCATCATAGAAATATGAACCAGCGACGAGTGAAAGACCATCCTTCTCTTTTCCTTTGGCATCTTTCCCATACTGCACAGTCGCTCCCTCAATTGTAACGTCGCCGTCCCAGATGAGATCGTCTATAACCGCAAGAGTGCTCTTAGTTGCCCTCTTACCAAGAATCAAGTTGACATCACCATTGAGGAACATCGGATGATAATCGATATATGCCTCATTCAATAAGATGGTGTCCGCAGCAAAACTGTCATCTAGAGTCTCGTTCCTTGAAACCGGATCTGTGTCGTTTCCAGTAGCGAGCTGCAACCCAGCAGATAGCTCCTCGTTAATCCACATGTCGGTTCCAAAACGGACACGAATACGGTGGCGGTCACGGCTATTATCATCAGTCGTGCTGACATTATCATCAGTCAAACTAGACTCATAACGATAGCGGATATCCCCTTTCCAGTTCCAGTCTACTGCCTGGGCGTTGCTCGAGAACCCGAGAACGGCAGCCAGACCGATTAACATTGCTGTTTTTTTCATGATATGGTTTGGTTGGTTTGCGTAATGTGTTGCATGATTGATTCTTTTTTCATGCGCTGATAATCTAGGCCTCCAGTGTTACAGGACTGTTAAGGCTTTGTAAAGAGATTGTTAACTGAGTCTTCATCATATCTTCAAATCAGTGATCACCACCGCCCCGTGGAAGCGGCGATCAGGGAAAATGACCCGCCCTTTCTGGTTGATGACGACATGGGGATATCCCGCTTCGTCAAGCAGCGCAAGGATTTTAGCAAGATCCTTTCGACCGGCGGGCTTGATGATGATGTCAGCCAGGGCATCGACTTTCTTTACACTGTGGCGGGAGAGTTCCTCCCGGAGAAAGAACTCGCCCGCCACCGCTGTTTTCAGCGCTTCAAGGTTCAACATGGTATCCTCCTTCCTGCGGCTTCACGAAAAAACTGCAGAGCTCCTTACCTGCAGCCCGGCGCCTTAGGGCGCCTACCCCCCTGCTATCGGCCGGCGGCCGAGAAGGGCCTGACGGGCGGCCTTCCGCTGTTCCTTGCGCTCAATGACCGCATGAATGCCCTCGCTGAGCTCCATATAGATGCGGTTGCGGCTGTTCTTGATGCGGCGAAAGAGTTTCAGGATGTCGAGCGTAAGGATGATGCGGGTGGAGCTGCAGTTCAAGTCACCAAACAGGTGTTTGCCCACCACCTCGAACCCGAGCACGCGGGTATGGAAGTTGAAGGGAGAGTTGGCCTCCCCTTCGAAGACGTCAGTAATGAAATGGGTATAGTCGCGCTCGACCACTTCGGCAGTTGCGGCGCGCATAAGACGCAGCGCAATACGGGGGTTGCGGCGGTACTCGCCAAGAATCATGAACCGGCCGATTTCAGCGTAGCGTCCTGCGGTCCTGAGCTTTTCGACATCTATCCCCGGCTCGAACTTCACTTCGTACCGTTCGGGCAGTTCAAGCGGCGGATCGTAGAGGAGGCGGATGACGCCGGCAGGCTTTCCGCTGACCTCGGCAATGAACCAGGACAGGGTATCGCTTTTGAGAACATCCTCGGGGATCTGCCCTTCGACGCCCGCTATCCAGTTCTTCTCTATGCGGAAGACCTGCTCAATGACCTCGAGCACCCGGCTGCGGTCACAGGCGCTCTCCACTCTCCTGACGGTAACACTCGACATGGCGGTCCTCCCGGTTTACAGGGCACCCTCCCCGACCGCAAACGGCGGACGGGATACGGACCCGTATGGTTGTTGGTAAAGTGCATGATGTTCGTTCGGCATGGGTCCCTGATAGCGTTTGCCTGACAGGTCTGCAAGGCAGTGCATGACCCTGTGGGTCACTTCATTTGCCAGTGCGGCACGCCGCTGCACACCGCCCTGTTCCTCTTTCTTGACGGCACGGTAGGCTTCCGACTGCAGGGTGAAGTCGATCGGGGTGCCCACCCGTATGATGGTGCGCCCGAGGATGGGGATGCGTCCCTTCTGTATGCGGAGCGGGAAGTCGATGCCGACAGGGATTACCGGGGCACCGGTCGTGAGGGCAATGTGGCCGATACCGCTCTTGCCTTTGGCCAGGGCATCGGCATTGCGGTTGCGCCGCCCTTCGGGGAAAATGCCGATGCTCCTGCCGGAAGCGATCTTGCGGCAGCAGCGCTCGACGGTATCTTCCGCCATCCGGACCGGCCGTGAGGATTCTATCCAGGAGAGGGTGGAGCGCTTGTTATAGACATAGACGGGATCGATCATCCCCATCAGCTTGCCGAGTACCGGCACCCTGCCGTACATCCAGTCGATGACGAAGCTGATTGTGCGCCCGCCCATGTGGTAGATGAAAAAGATCGGGACCATCAACGCTTCAGCAGAATTGTTGTGGTTGAAGGCGAAAATGTATGGCCGTCCGTCACCGGGGAGGTTCCCGAGCCCTTCCGCCTTCAAAAGGAAGAAGTTCGGAAGCATCAGGAGCCGGAGGAGCAGCGCCCGCATCGGGGAGAGCCGGGGAAGCGGCCTGAAGTAGTCTTTCATACGCAGTAAGCCTTATTGGCTGAGCCGCCAAGAAGCGGCAGGGGTTTTCAGGGTACAGAAGAAAGAACGTCTTTATGTGTTGACGAACAGTTACGGGGGTGCAACGATTCTGCAAATTTGAAGAGGGTGCGGGAAGGGCCGGAGGAGGGAAATTGAAACAAATAATGCATCGGGGCTGTTTTAAGCTTTGTGCAGATAAACGATTTTTTATTTTCCCCCTATGACAAACCATTGGCACAGTTCAGAAAAATTCAACCGGCAGGCAGAAGGCTGGGACGACAATCCCCGCAGACTCGCCATTGCCGAAGCCGTCTTCAAGGCTCTTGCCGAAGCGGTACAATTCACCGAGAGAACCGAAGCGCTTGAATTCGGATGCGGGACAGGCCTGGTGACCATGCAGGTCGCCCCGCGGGTACGGAAGGTGACGGCCATCGACACCTCGCACCGGATGCTCGGCGTGCTTGAGGGCAAGATCATGGCGACAGGGACGAAGAACATCGACTCTCGCTGCCTTGATTTGACCGTCCCTGATGAAATGCGCCGTCTGCCGAAAGGGCACTTCAACGTCATATACGCGAGCATGACGCTCCATCACATCGACGACACATCCTCGTTCCTTCAGGAACTTTCGGAGCTGCTCGCCCCCGGCGGAACGCTTGCCATGGCGGACCTTGACCTCGAAGATGGCTTTTTCCATGACGATGCCGATGAGAAGGTTCATCCCGGATTCGAGCGGCCGGCCCTTGCGGCCATGCTTCTGGCGGCAGGCCTCCAGAACCCGACGTTCCGGACCGCAGCCACTATCGAAAAGAAAAACCGGACGGGAAGAGAAGCATCCTACCCCATATTCCTCGCCACGGCAACCAAACCGGAAGCCTCGAAGGAACAGCCGGAGAGCGCGGCCGAATGAGCTGCAAGGCGGTCATCTTCGACCTTGACGGGACCCTGCTCGATACCCTCAAGGACCTCTCCGTCACCCTCAATGCCGTGCTCTCGGCAAACGGCCACCCCACCCATCCGCTCGAACACTGCCGCTACCTTGTCGGCAGCGGCATGCGCGAACTCGTCCGCAAAGCCCTTCCCGACGGAGTCGGCACACCCGACACCATCGAGAGGATCCTCGGGGAACTTCTGGAGCAGTACGCACTCAACTGGAACGTGCACTCGCAGCCCTACCCGGGCATTCCGGGAATGCTCGACGGGCTGGAGCGGCTTGGAATGAAAAAAGCCATTCTCTCCAACAAGGCCGACCGGTTTACGAAGCTCTGTGCCCGGCATCTTCTTGCAGACTGGCATTTCGATGTTGTCATGGGCCACCATGACGCAATCGAGCACAAGCCCTCACCCGAAGGGGCGCTCCTCGTAGCGGAAATGATGGGTGAAAAACCCTCTGACATTCTCTATGTCGGCGATACCGGCATCGACATGCTGACGGCCAACCGTGCCGGCATGTACCCGCTTGGCGTACTCTGGGGGTTCCGGCCTGAAGCGGAGCTGGTGGAAGCCGGGGCACGCTCGCTTACAGCCGATCCCGAAGGGATACTACTCCATCTGGAGGGCTGCGCCTGAAGGGCAGAGTGAGGGTGGCGAGCGGCTGGAGTGAACCCTTTCAGGCCAGAAGGTGAAGGCGGGAGAAGACGTAGTCAAGGGAGTCCTCGTTCAGCACAATCCTGTAGTACCCTGTCGATCCCAGCTCATGCGGGCTGTTGTCGCGGTCGCTCGTAAAGCGGCGGCTCCGTTTTCCGTTGTACCAGTAGACAAGCCGGATGCGGTTTCCCTCGATTTCAAGGGCGGTAATGCCCCTTTTTCCGATGGCGCACCCTGAATTGAACACGCTCGGGATGGTGATGTTATTATAGAGCCCGCTGCGAAGTCCTATCCTTTTTCCCTCGCGGTAGCATGCCTCAAGCTCCCCCTTCAGCTCCGCAATCTTCCCTTCGATTGATACCTTCTCACCATTCTCTGCTGATGAATACGCCCTGCAGAGCTCTTCTATCCGGTAGTTGAGGTAGTCGACTTTCGAGAGCGACTCGAAAAGGGGACGGTGGGTATGGCCGATGATCGACACAACCTTTGCCTCGTTCGAAAACTCGTAGATGGATTTTTCAATGGCGAACCGGCGGCGGCTGTTGTAGGCGATCGAGAAGTTCCGGATACCGACCGGCTTTGCGATGTAGCGGAGGAAAAAGATTACGGCCCGGCTGACGATGGGATAGGACTCCCAGAGCAGCACGGAAGCCTGGTGGCCGTGGAACACAAGGATGGTCTCGTCCCCGTAGGAAAACTTCACCGACTCGACCAGCGAGTCGGCAAGCGGGTAGGAGCGGTTGCCTGCAAGTTCCGTGTCGTGGTTGCCGATGGTTTTCCAGAGAAACGACGTCCTGCTGAACTCCCCGAAAATATCGTACATGGAGGTCCAGGCCCGGGAAATCTCATCGAGCGGGAACTTGAAGAGTTCCTCTATGTCGCCATTCAACACGAGACCGTACTTTTCAGGAAGGTAATAGGTCGAAAGCATAGCCTCGATGAGGTCGCTGTTGCGACGGAACTCGTCGCGCCGGCCGCCGTTGCCCATATGGAGGTCGCTGAGGATCAGGACCCGGGTATCGGTTTCAAGGCTTACCTTGCTTGCGTTCTGGAGCAGTCGCTCCAGATGGGGGTGTTTCTTCTTATGAATGCTCATAGTGACTGCTGTGCCGCGCTTCGCCCTCCTGCCCCTGAATCAGCCGCCCTCGGGGCCATCATCTGCATACCCTGACAGAACCCGTCCCTTTGAGCGGTCCTCCCCTGTACAGGAAAAGCGAAACTGCGGCGTTGGTCCGGATCGCCTCTTTGACCGCTTCGACATTGCCGCGGCATCGCAGGAGGGTCTTCCATGAGCGAAGGTGTTTCTCCTCGTGGAAGTCGGAGTTAGCGATATAGTTAAATTTTTTCAACCCCACAACATTAAACAGGTCATCACGGTTTGCGACCTCCCATGCGTCGAACATGGTGGCGTATTCTTCATGATTGTTCCAAAGATGCTCGGAAGGCGCTTCACCCGAGTGGTTCCGGACATACGGGTGGCAGGCAACCGACACGGCCCCCTGCCGGCGGATCTCCCGGAGCAAGGGCTCCACCGGAAGGTCGGGGCTTATGAATTCCTTTACGTCGAGGGCGAGGATGTGGTATTTCGAGGTGTTGTTGGTAAGCTCAATGCCGGGGATGAGCAGCATGTTCCATCGCTCCCAGGCAACCCGGGAGGCCTCCCAGAGTTCGTGCAGGTACTCGCTGAACCGTTCGGGTGGCACGCTGCAGTGCGGACCGGGCAGCTGGAAGCTCGCGGTGTCAAGCACATGGTCGGTAATGGCAATCACGTCGAAGCCGGTGCTGCCGTACAGTTCGACCACATCCTGAAGCGAAAGCTCGCCATCGCTCCAGCGTGTATGGATATGGAAATCACAGTAGAGCCAGTCCATATGGATCGCACAATAAGGGTGGGAAAAGGGGCGCAGAGGGACCGCAGACAAGGTAGGATATTCCATTCCCTGAATTCCACCGTTATTGTTAACTTCATGAAAAATCACGCCACACCCTTAAACCTCAAGCCCATTGATTGACAGCGAACGATTCAGGCAAATCAGGAGCATGCTCCGCCGCCGCCAACCGGACCTGACGGTGGTCATGGACAATGTCAACAAACCCCACAACCTCTCCGCCCTCATCAGGAGCTGCGATGCCGTCGGCATCCACGACCTGCACGCCGTTTCGAAACAGCGATCCATCCATACCCGGCAGCATGCCGCAGCGGGCTCAAGCCGCTGGACCCGGCTGCACCTCTGGCATGAGATCAAGGAGCCCTGCAGTGCTCTCCGCCGGGAGGGCATGCAGCTGCTTGCGGCAACCAACGTTGCGGCAGCCGTTGACTTCAGGGAGATCGATTACACCCTCCCGACCGCCGTAATCCTCGGTGCGGAATGGGACGGGGTATCGAAGGAGGCCATAGGAGAGGCCGACCGGACGATCATGGTACAGACGCACGGGATGGTGGAGTCGCTGAACGTCTCGGTGGCAGCTGCAGTGATCCTCTTCGAAGCAGAACGACAGCGTAGCCTGAATGGAATGTACAGGGAACTCCGGATGGAAGAGGAACAATACCGGAGGCTGCTCTTCGAGCTATCCTACCCCCGCCTTGCCGAGCAGCTCACCCTAAAAAAGCTCCCCTACCCCGCACTTGATGAGGACGGCGGCATATTCCCCTTGGAGATGTAGCAGGTAAACCGGCCCTCGCCCTCCCTGCCTTCGATATGGCGGTGAAGAAGCCAGAGCAGATGGTCTATTTCATCAAGAAGCCGGGAGTGGTTGAACGCAAGGGCGACGAGGAACATCGGGAACGAGATGTGCTCACGGCGGAGCTTGCGGAGTACGTTGCCCATCGCACGGGCCATCACAGGAAAACCGGGTGACTGTTCGGGTATTATCGACGGAGCATCGGGAGGCAGGGGCGCGTAATCGCAACTGAAACAGAAATCCTCGTTCCCGTCCCATTCGATGACGATACGGTATGGTTTTGGCGCACTCATACACAAGCGGTTTTAGCGCTATATAACCAATTCACGGAACGCGGCACAGCCAGCTTTGTTAAGGCTCTGCAAAAAAAAGAAGCCTAAGGCTCCATTTTCAATGAAGGCGGGATGCTGGCGCGCAGCTTCAGGAGCTGCTCGAGGATCGCCTGCAGGTCTTCGGTAATGGCGCCAAGCAGTTCGGTAAATTCCGTCCTCTCACGCACACTCATTGCAGCGATCTTCTGTTCCTTCAGGAGCAGTTCGGTGACGGCGGCATCAAGCGCCGTGCAGGAATCGGTAAGTTTCCTGACAATTCCCTTCTTCATGGTGAACGTCACAGCGGGGAGCGTTGTTTGAATGCACAGGCTGAGCAATAACTTCTTGCAAGAACCATACCACCGCCCATATCACGCCGGATACCCTGCATAGAGCCCTTTACAGAAAAAAACTTTTCCGGTTGCGGTACAACTGTCTCAAAACAGGCCGGCATTGCACCCGGCGGGCATTTAGCGTATATTTATCAACACCATCACGTGCCGGTGACACGGCACAAACAAAGATCAGCTGCAATGGCGCTACAAAAGCAACCTAAAACCGTCCTTGTTGCCGACGACAGTTCGGTCATCAGGACCCTGATGCAGCATCTCCTGAAAAAGCTCGGCTACCGGGCAATCACGGCAGAGAACGGCACCAGCTGCATCAGAACTCTTGAAGAGGAGCCCGTCGATGTGCTCCTGCTTGACTTGAACATGCCCGAAAAGGACGGAATGGAGGTGCTTTCCTGGGTTCGGGAACAGGGGATGACACTGCCGGTGATCATCATCACCGCTCTTGAGGACGTGAGTCAGGCAGTGCAGTGCATGAAAATGGGGGCATATGAATACCTGACGAAGCCAGTGGAAAACGAACGGCTTGAAATCATCCTCCGCAATGCCCTCTCGGAATCATGCCTCAAAGAAAAGGTTGCCGTTCTTGAAAAGGAGCTCATAGCCAAGGACCTCTTCCGTGAGATCCGCGGAAACAGCCCTGCACTCCGCCGCTCTATCGACCAGGCGATGCAGGTGATGGAAACAGACATGAACGTACTTCTGAACGGCGAAAGCGGCACCGGCAAGGAACTGTTCGCCAAGGCCATCCACCACGGAAGCAGGCGCAAAGGCGGACCGTTCGTCACCATCAACTGCGCGGCGATTTCGAGCGAACTGGCCGAAAGCCTGCTGTTCGGGCATACGAAGGGGGCCTTCACCGGCGCAACCGCCGATCATGCCGGGTACTTCGAACAGGCTGACGGCGGCACCATCTTCCTTGATGAGATCGGAGACATGAGCCTCGATATCCAGGCCAAGGTCCTGCGTGCGCTCCAGGAAAAAAAGATCCGGCGGGTTGGAGAAAAGAAGGAGCGGGCGGTCGACTTCCGGCTGGTGTCAGCCACCCACCGGGATTTCTCACAATCCATCACCGACAAGAGCTTCCGTGCTGATCTCTACTACCGGCTGGAAGAGTACCCGCTCTATATTCCTCCGCTCAGGGAACGGCAGGAGGACATCATACCGCTCGCCGAACATTTCCTTCAGGAATTCTGTAAGGCCAACGGCCTCGACACTCCGGTCATTGCTCCCGAAGCCCTTCTTTCGCTGCAGTCGCACCCCTGGCCGGGCAACGTCCGCGAACTGCAGAACATCATCCGCCGCGCTGTACTGACTGCCGGAGAGGGCAGGATTGCATCCTTCATGCCGCAGGGATCGCAACAGAAGAGCACACCGCAACCCTCATCCCTGCCGATCTCTGTTCCGGCAGAGACCACCCCGACATCCGCACCGGTAAAGCCGGAGAGGGGAACTGAAAATCAGGCGATTCTCAAAGACATCGAGCTGCAGGCCATCGTCGACACCTACCGGGAGTGCGGCGGCAACCAGAGCAGGACCGCCGAACTTCTCGGCATCAGCCGTTCCACCCTCATCAGGAAAATGAAGCGCCACGGACTCACAAGGAGTGTTTCCATCGCACCGGCTGACAGGAAAAGTGATTGATGCAGCGCTTAAGAGAGGCAGTGACACAGGCAGTGACACATGAAATGACCGGAAGCGTAAGCATGGAGGCCGGAAGGCATGAGGGAGCGAGCATCATCATCCATGATGGCCGCGGCTCTGTCCTGCTGTTTTTACGCGACAATATACCCGCCATACCCTACCCCGGCATGTGGGACCTTCCCGGCGGACATATCGAACCGGGAGAGACCCCATACGAATGCATCGTAAGGGAAATGCTGGAGGAGATAGAAACGGACGTCAGGGAGTGCGGACTCTTCAGGGCCTACCCTTTCAGCGACCGGAAGGAACATGTCTTTGTGATCCAGCGAGAACTGAGGGTCCGGGAAACTGTGCTGCACGAAGGCCAGATGCTCCGCTGGTTCACGAAAAGAGAAACGGAGGAGACCGCACTTGCGTACGGGTTCAACCGTGTGCTCAGAGAGTGGTTCGAAGAGTTCAGCGGATCGTTTCCAGATACCGCTCAGCGTCCACAGCAGCCATGCACCCCGTTCCGACCGCGGTAACGGCCTGGCGGTAGATGAAGTCCTGTACATCGCCGCAGGCGAATACGCCCTGAACGCTTGTTTCAGTGGAAGATTTCTTCGTTAGGATGTAGCCATAGTCGTCGATATCGAGCTGGCCCTCGAACATTTTCGCATTGGGCGCATGGCCGATAGCCATGAATACCCCATCGCATGCATGCTCTTCAAGCTCCCCGGTTTTCACGTTCTTCAGCCTGATGCCGGTTACCTTCTGTCCGTCACCCAGAATCTCGTCGACAACAACGTTCAGCATGGTGTCGATTTTCGGGTTCTTGCTGGCACGCAGGCTCATGATCTTCGATGCACGGAACTCTTCACGCCGGTGCACGAGCACAACCCTCGAAGCGAACTTGGTGAGATAGAGCGCCTCTTCCATCGCAGTATCTCCTCCGCCGATCACGAACACCGTGCTGTCACGGAAAAAGAAACCGTCACAGGTGGCGCAGGCCGAGACCCCGCGTCCTCGGTAGCGGTCTTCCGACTCAATGCCGAGCCATTTGGCGTTGGCACCGGTGGCGATGATGAGGGCGCGTGTCAGAATCTCGCTGCCGTCCTCAAGGGTAAGCGAAAATGGACGACGGGAAAGGTCGGCTTCCGTCACGCTGCCGAACTTGAATTCCGCATTGAACTTCGTCGCCTGATCGCGCATCCGCTGCATCAGTTCGGGTCCCTGGATCCCCTCGGGGAACCCGGGAAAGTTCTCGATTTCCGAGGTGATCATCAGCTGGCCGCCGGGCTGGTACCCATCGATGACGAGGGGCTTGAGGTTCGCTCTGCCGGTGTATATGGCTGCGGTATAGCCGGCAGGACCGGTACCGATGATGACGATATCACGGACGTCTCCTTCCATGGCGCATTCGGATGTTGATGGTTCGAAAAAAGTGAGGTACGGGGAAAAAAGGCAGCGCCCCGGCACGTCATGCCGGGGCATGTTCGCTGCACTGGAGAAATCAGCCGATATGCTCGTCGATTTTCTTTGCGATCATGTTCTTCGGCATGGCGCCAACCATCTGGTCGACAACCTGGCCGTTCTTGAACACCAGCATGGTCGGGATGCTGCGGATGCCGTACTGGGCAGCCGTATTGGGGTTATCATCGACATTGACCTTGGCAATGACAGCCTTGCCTTCGTAGTCGCCTGCAAGCTCTTCGATGACAGGTCCGAGCATCATGCAGGGTCCGCACCATGCAGCCCAGAAGTCAACGAGTGCAACCTTGCCCGACTCGAGGACTTCAGCCTTGAAGTTCTGGTCGGTAGCCACGAGATATTTTCCGCTCATTTAAGGTATCCGATTAAATTGTTTAACAAGTAAAACTCCATATAAATACATCTCGACGAATGAGGAAAGTAACAAAAAAACAGCTACCCCGCAATTTTGACATTGTCCGGTCCCAGAATTTCCTCAAGCTGCAGGAGGGCATCCTCGTCGGCATCGAAGGGTGAACTGCGGGCAAACACATTGAGGGTTTCGATGGACTCGCCTGCCTGCACCCTGACCTCAAAGTCAACCGGCGTATCGCCCCGGTGCCGATCGAACACCTGCTTGACCTTCCGGAGGCGTTCAAGCTGCGTATCCTCGTCTGCATCGACCTTGAGCACGATTTTGCGGATCAGGGTTTTACGGACCTTCTCTACCGGCAGGACCTCCCGGACGAGCAGTTTCAGCATTCCCCCGCTCACTTCAGCCTCTGCGACAAGCATCACGACCCCGTCCGGCTTGAGCAGGTGGGCGTACTGTTCGTAGACGCTGGCGAAGACCGTAAAGTCCGCCTTGCCGGTAAAGTCCTCTATAGAGCCGAACAGCATCTGCTTGCCCTTGCGGTCGCAGTAGGGTTTGGTAGAGACGACGAGACCGATGACGCGGTACTGGCGGGAAAGGGTGATTTCGCGCATGTGGAGCTGAAGCGAAGAGAACGCAGCCCAGTCGCGGCGCCACGGGGAGAGCGGATGGCGGCTCAGGTAGAACCCTACCAGCTTTTTTTCGTGCATCAGCTTCTCAGGTTCCGGCATCTCCGCGGCAGGCTCCATGTCGGGATAGTGGGCATCCTCTTCCACCGTGCCCTCTTCGACGCTGAAGAAACCGCATTGGCCTAGGGTGACGGCCCGGTTTTCAATCTGGCCGAACTTGATGGCTTTGTCGATGTTTGCAAGCAGGCGGGCCCGGTGCGGATCGATTTCGTCGAACGCGCCACAGAGAATGAGGCACTCGAGCGCCTTACGGTTCATTACCCGCTGATCGACCGAAGCGGTCAAGTCGAACAGGTTCAGATAGTCCCGTTTTCGGCGAAGCCGGGCTGTAATAATGGCCCTTGCCGCACCGCCGACCTGTTTGATGGCGCTGAGCCCCACACGGATGGCCGGCGGGCCGGTCGAGTCGTCGACGGAAAAGAGTGCGTCGCTTTTGTTGATGGACGGCGGAAGAATCGAAATCCCGAAACTCTTGGCCTCGTCAGTGAGATGCTTCATCCGCTCGGTGTCGCCGATCTCGCTGTTGAGGATGGCAGTCATGAACTCGATGGTATAGTGCGCCTTCAGCCATCCCGTCCAGTATGCAAGAACCCCGTATGCCGCAGAATGGCTCTTGTTGAAGCCGTACCCGGCAAACTCCGCCATCAGCTCGAAAACCCGGGTCGCCAGGGAGTCATGCACCCCCTGCTCCACGCCGCCCTTGACGAAGTCCGCCTTGAACTTCTCCATGATCTCGGGCTTTTTCTTGCCCATCGCCTTGCGGAGATTGTCGGCCTTAGCCATCGAAAACCCGCCCATCACCTGCGAAATCTGCATGACCTGCTCCTGATAGACGATAACCCCGTAAGTCTCCTTCAGGATGGTTTCCAGCATGGGGTGCATATAGTCGATGGTCTCGCGGCCGTGCTTGCGGTCTACGAACAGGTCGACGGCATTGCGTTTTTCATCGATGCGTGCATTCAGCGCCCCGGGACGGTAGAGGGCGCTCATGGCGATGATGTCTCCGATCTGGGTCGGCTGGAGGCGGGTCATGTAACTCTGCATCCCTGATGACTCGAACTGGAAGATTCCAGCCATCTTCCCCTCCTGGAAAATCTTGAAGGTCTTCCGGTCGTTCATCGGCACCTCTTCAAGCTCGATGTCCACCCCGTGGCGTTTTTTGATGAGCCGGAGGGTTTCGTCGATGACAGCCAGGGTCACCAGGCCGAGATAGTCGATCTTCAGAAGCCCTGCCGTTTCGATCCAGTTCTTGTCGAACTGGGTGACCACCTGCTTCTCCCCCGCCCCGTCCGCGCTTTTCGGTTTGCCGGCTGCAGGCTCGTCAAGATCGATTTCATCGGCGTACTGGCGCTCCTCTGTCTCGATCTTGTTGGAGACATAGAGCGGGACCTGCTCCTCGAGAGGTCCTTCGGTAATGACGACCGCGCCTGCGTGCATGGAAACGTTTCGTGCCCGCCCTTCGAGCGCCCGGGCATAGTCCATGAGCTCGCGGATCTCGGGTGTGCTGTCGGCGTACTCCCTAAGCTCCTTGACCTCGAGCAGCGCCTTTTCAAGGGTGGTGCCGGGCCTTGAGGGCACCAGCTTGGCCAGCCGGTCCGCAACCGAAAGCGGCACCTCGAGCACCCGTGCAGCATCGCGGATTGCCGCCTTGGCGCCGAGGGTGCCGACGGCCACCACCTTGGCCACGCTTTCGGGGCCATATTTCTCTACGGTGTACTCAAGCACCTTCTGCTTGCCGACCGGCGTGAAGTCTATGTCGATATCGGGCATCGAAAGACGCTCGGGATTCAGGAACCGCTCAAAGAGCAGTTTGTACTTCAGGGGGTCGATGCGGGTGATGCCGGTAAGGTATGCGACGATGCTTCCGGCCGCCGATCCCCTGCCGGGGCCAACGGAATAGCCCATCTTCCGGGACGCCTGGATGAGGTCGCTGACAATGAGGAAGTAGGAGCTGAACCCCATCTTTTCTATGACGCCGAGCTCCAGCTCGATGCGTTCCTTAACGTCCTCGGGTGTAATGCCGTCCTCCGGGTTGTCGCCGTACTTTTCACGGGCACCCTCCCATGTCAGGTGGCGGAGGTAGGCCGCCTCGTCCGGGAACGCTTCGGGAACAGGAAAATGCGGGAGGATCGGATCCTTCTCTGAAAATGCGTAGGTGCAGGCCTCTGCGATCCGGAGGGTGGCGGAGAGCTCGCCGTACCGGTCGTCGAAGAGCAGCCCCATTTCTTCGGGAGATTTCAGGTAGTACTCCTTGCCGGGAAGGGCAAGCAGGTTCTGGCTCGATAGTTTCTCCTTCGTCCGGTTTGCCACCATCGCCCGGTAGCACCCGGCGTCACGCCGCTCAAGGTAGTGGACGTTGTTCGTCGCCACCAGCGGGATCGAGAGTTTTTCACCAAGCGCCACGGTCGCGGCATTCAGCTCGTCATCATAATGGGTGCTGTGCCGCTGCAGTTCAAGATGGAACCGGTTGCCGAACACCTCGCGGTAATACGCTGCCTGCGACTCGGCCTCTCCGGCGGCTCCTGAAAGGAGGGCCCTGCCGATACGGCCGGAACTATAGGCGGAAAGACAGAAAAGGCCGTCATGGTAGGTTTCAAGCAGTTTCGGATCGACATGCGGCATGCCGTTGTGGAAACCGTCCTTTGATGCCCTTGAGAGCAGGACACAGAGGTTCCGGTACCCTGTTTCATTCTGGACGAGAAGGACGAGCGAGGGCGCCTGGGCCTGTTTCTGCTGGTGCTCTTCGCCCTCAAGCAGCAGGAGTTCGCTGCCGATGATGAGCCGTACCCCGGCACCTGCGGCATCGCTGAACAGCTCCGGCATATTGAAGATGGCGCAGTAATCGGTCACTGCGACACTCTTCATTCCGAGTGATGCCGCCTTGGTGAACAGTTCGCCCGGAAATATCGGGCTGCTCTGCATCGAATAGTGCGTATGGGCGTGAAGGTGGACGAAATCCATAGGTGCCGTGCTCTCCTGGGGTATGAAAAGGGATGGAGTAATATGTGCATTGCAAGGCAAACATGCACTATCCGGCGTCATGAAAAATCAGACCATAAGCCCCCCTCTCATCCCTTTCGGGGGCATCAGCACGTTCATGATCGGTCAGCGGCACCTGCCGGGCGGCCAAGCAGGCGATGCAGGGGTTCCGGCCGGCGTTCAGGCTGCAGCACGGATTCAAGACGGCGATCGGGGAGAAGATCCATATAGAGCGACTCGTAGGAGCGGACCATCGCATCGGCCGAAAAGCGCTCGAGGAATTCCTGACGGCACCGGCTGCGTGAAATGGTATCAATCTCCCGGATGGCATTGATGAAATCCATCCGGCTGTTGCAGACGAATCCGGTCTTGCCTCCGGTGATGATTTCCGGAGCTGATCCGCATCCGCGGACGATGACCGGAGTGCCTGAAGCAAGGGCCTCGATCATGACGAGCCCGAACGGCTCGGGCCAGTCGATGGTGTTGAGCAACGCCCGTGCGTTTTTCAACAGCTCCCTTTTCCTGCACTCATCCACCTCGCCGACATACTCGACGAGCGGATGCTGGAGAAGCGGCTTGATTCGCTGATCAAAATACTCCCTGTCGACAGGGTCTATCTTGGCTGCAACCTTCAGGCGCACCCCGCAGGCAATTGCAAGCATCATGGCCTGGTCAGGACGCTTTTCCTCTGAAAATCTGCCGAGGTAAAGGAAATAATCGTCGGGATGCAGATTGTAGTCGAACGAGGAGGGAGGGTAGCCGTGGTAGATGGTCCCGACCCAGTTGATGTCGGGGACAGGACTGCGCTGATTGTCGCTGATCGACACTAACGGGAGATGTCGGTATCTGCGGAGAATTGCGGCATAGTCGTCGATATCAAGACGGCCGTGCATGGTGAAGACGGTAGGCGCCTTTGCGTGAACGGCGAATGGAAAAGTCACGTACTCGAGGTGGGAGTGGATGATATCGAACTCGTCCGCCATCTCGCCGTACACCTGGGCAAGCATCAGCATCGTCGTAATCAGCGGAGAGTGTTCCTTGCGTCCAAGCCGCAGTCCTTCCCGGACCGGTGCGATGAGCCTTGCGCTTGTAATCGAATCGCCCGAAGCGAAAAGGGTGACATCATGACCGCGGGCGACAAGACCTTCGGTAAGGTGGTAAACCACCCGTTCGGTGCCTCCGTATTTTTTTGGCGGCACCCGTTCAATAAGCGGGGCGATCTGTGCAATCCTGAGCTGCGTGTTCATCGGTCATCTCCTTCTGATTCATGATGCAGTGTATGGAAGTTCGGTAAGGACATTCGTTCTGATCCTGCTTGTTTTGCGGTAAAGGGTGAGCGGCAGTTCGATATCTTCAAGGGAGTGCACCAGCACCGACACCCGGTCGTGCAGCACCTTCACATCCACCGTCCGGTCCCGCCAGCGGACCGAGAAGGAGAGGCTCTCCCACTTTTTCGGCAGCCAGGGTTTCAGGACCAGCCGGTCGGACTTGATTGAAAATCCTCCAAATCCGGAAATGACCGTCTGCCAGGTTCCGCCGACCGCTGCGGCATGTATGCCGAGATCGGTGTTTTTGTGGAGGTTTTCAAGGTCGAACAGCGCCGTTTTCATGAAATAGCTGTAGGCATGCTGGCGCCGGCCGGCCTGGATTCCCATTATGGCGTGAACGCAGTGGCTGAGTGATGACTTGTGCGCCGTGCGCTTTTCATAGAAATCGTAGTTGACTTCGATCTCTTTACGCGTGAATGCATGAGGAAAGAGCATGATCATCATCAATACATCTCCCTGCTTGATGAGACGGGTCGAAGCAATGTTGCGGTATGTCACACCGCGGGGAAGCACCGGGTGCCCTTCACGGTCGAACCGGTCGATCACATGGTCTTTCAGGGCGAAATAGCCGTCGAACTGCTCGATGACCCCTGTTTTCTGATCTCGCCTGAAGCCGAGCTTGCGGCTCATCCTCAGCCATGCCGCTGCTTCGGCACGGGTGAGGGAAAGTCGTTCGGAAAGGGCTTCGAGCACCTCCGGCCGGGATTTGCCGACATGCTTGAACAGCATGGCCGCCAGTTTGAGGTGCCATTTGACGAGCGCATTGGTATAGGCATTGTTGTCGACATGCTCATGGAACTCATCGGGCCCGATGACGCAACGGATCTCGCATCGCTCCCCGCTGTCGATCACACGGGAGGCCCAGAAGCGCGCCGTGAGGAAAATCATCTCCAGTCCGCAGTCAACGAGAAATGCCTCGTCTCCCGTAACACGGAAATACTTTTCCACACCGTATATCACATCAGAAACGATGTGATCCTCCTCCGCCCCCGTATAGATGAACCGGATGGTCCGCTCAAGCTTGGAGGCGAAACGCGGGGTCACATCAACACCGGTCGTTGCCGACTCCCATGCGTATTTTGCCCCTGCGTACCCCAGCCTCCGGGCGTTTTCCCTCGCACCCGGCAGCGTGTTGAACCGGTAGAGCAGCATGTTTCTGGCGATATCCGGGAAGTTGTAGATGAAGAACGGAAGGATGAAGATCTCCGTATCCCAGAACACGTGGCCGAGATAGCCCTCACTGCTGAGAAACTTCGCCCCGACTCCCCCCGGTGCCGGCGGGCCGTTGATGAGAAGCTGGTAGATGTTGTAGCGAAGGGCTTTCTGGGCGGCATCATCACCCTGTATCTGGACGTCGGCCTGTTTCCACCGTTCATCCCAGAGGCTCACATGGGAGCGGATCTCCGTCTGAACGCCCTTACGGACAAAGGCGCGGAGCCGGCATATGGCGTCTTTCATCATGGCCTCCGGCGGCACTTCCCTGGCGGTGGTGACAACGGAAAGCTTTTCAAACAGGTAGGGCTTTCCCCGCTGGACATCGAGGGTGATTTCGCTGGTGAACTTCTCCCCGTAGATCCTCGGTTCCCATTTCAGATGCTGCCCCGGCGGTGCAACCAGCCGCCAGGAAGCTGCCTCGGCAATGCGCATTTCCTGCTCCCGGGTCTTCATCTCCAGGTACATGAAGTTGCGTCCGCGCTCGATTTTTTCGAGCTGCAGGTGCTTCAGCAGTTCTTCAGGAAAGTAGCCGCGATTGCAGACACCGCCGTTCAGCCCGCTGAACACGCGGAGCGGACCGGAAAAATTCCGCGGGGTTATTCTGACAAGCATGCATCCGTAATGCTGGTTATGCAGCATGACAATGCGGAGGGTCTCAAGGGTGAGGATCTTTCCTGTAGGGTGGCGGTAGGTGGTTCTACGGTGCAGCGCACCTTTTTTGAGGTCGAGGATCTGCTCATGCTGGATGGCGCGGGAGGTGGACAGGCAGAACTTCTGGCCCTCCACCCAGAGCGACAGGTCGGTCCACATCGGGCACTTGACCAGTTCCTCCACATCAGCTTCGGACTTGTCGTACACACCGGAAATGTACATCCCTCCGGCATGGCCGGATGGCAGTTCCTCAAGGCTGCCCCTGATATTGAGGTAACCGTTGCCGAGCGTCAGGAGGGTCTCGTTGATGCGGATATGCTTTTCACTCCGCCGGAATCCGCTCTTGCGAAGGAGCCACTCCTCCTTAGAAAGCTCCAAAAGGCTATCAGCCCAGGGTACTCTTGCATCCGCTCCCATGACAACCTCCCCGGGAAATGTTCCCGTTCCTTCATTTACAGTGGGGGATGATGAAAAATTAAACGGCCTCCCTCCCAAAAAAGTTCAATGAGCGCCCTGAAGAATACAGCCAGGGGCACGGTGGATACAGTGTCCTGTAAGGGAAATTCGGAACAGCACAAAAAAACTACTGCCAGAAGAGGCTGATTTCAGGGGTCCCGGTATGGGGATAACGCATTTTTTCTTATTATTTAAGAACACGGCGCCCCCCAAGAAGGCGACCGACGGATCCATGCTCAAACCGACGAGCGGTCCACCGGTTGCAAGAAGCCGTTTTACCAATGCTTTAACCGCCACCTGTCTTGGAGCAAAACACCTACAACCAATGCCCCGTCTGCAGCTTCCCCCTCACTGCTGACAGCGCCGTCTGCCCCCGGTGCGGCAACGACATTCTCGAAGAGATCTCCTCGCTTGACCAGCAGGACAGGGAACGGCATAACCGTACCATAGAAGATAAAAAAGCCGAATGGTACACCCGCTGCCTGACCGACAAGCTCGCCGGGTTCCAGCCCCCCGAAGAGGACACCCCGGTAGAAATAAAAGAGAACCGGGAAGCCCGCCATATCTGCTGCAGCCCCGATGAAGCCGAATTCCTCCGCACAACCAGCCGCAGGGACCTGCTCCGCGATAGCGGACTGCGGAAAAAATGGTGGGAGTCACTGACCGCCGAGTGGAAAGACGTGGTCCGCCACACCCTGAAAGTGGTTCGGGACCCCGCTGACAATGAACTGCTCGCTTTTTTCGACACCACGCATCTGCGCTGCGACAACCGCAGGATCCATGATCTCCTCCCGGTCGCGCCCCTCGAAAAGCTTCAGCAGCTGCGGTGCGACGAGTCCCCCGTCGAAAGCCTTGAGCCTGTCGCCGGCCTCACGAACCTGCAGCGTATGTATGCCTTCGACTGCGATTTTTCTTCCCTTGAGCCGCTTCGCGGACTGAAAACCCTCAAACTGCTCTGGATTTCGAGCACAAGGGTCGCCTCACTTGAACCGATACGCGACCTGGAAAACCTTGAGGAACTCTACTGCTCCGAAACCCCGATCACCGACCTCTCTGCGCTGAGGAACCTCAAGGCCCTGGAAAAACTCAGCTGCTATAAAACAGGGATCACATCCATCGACGCGCTCTCGGACCTGGAAAACCTGATAGAACTCGGCATCAACAATTCGGCGGTCAACGACCTCTCGCCGCTTTCTGCTCTCAAGAACCTTGAATACCTCCGCTGCAATAAAACCGCCATCGAGAGCATCGAACCGCTCCGTAACCTGCCGTTCCTCCGCGAACTCAGCATTGCAGCAACTCCGGTAAGCAGCATCGAGCCCCTTGAGATGCACAGCGAACTCGAAGAGCTTGACATTTCCTATACCCAGGTACGCTCAATCGAGCCGGTCATGGCCCATGAAAGCCTTGAGAAACTGGAACTGACTGCGGGCCGGATACCCGACATCGAGCTCGAACGCTTTATTGAACTGCACCCGGACTGCGAGGTCATCCTGAAAAGCTGACCGGAAGAAAACGCGGGATACACTCCCCCATACCCTATACCTCCCAAGAACGCAGAATGGCGGCCCGATGGCCGCCATTCTGGCGTATTGCCTGTGCCTGCATTCGCCGGCACCATGGTCCTGAATGTTACATGAACACAGCGAGGAGTAGACCCGCGGCAACCGCAGAGCCGATGACGCCGGACACGTTCGGCCCCATGGCATGCATCAGGAGGAAGTTGTGCGGATCAGACTCAAGACCGACCTTGTTCGCTACACGGGCGGCCATCGGCACAGCCGAGACGCCGGCTGAACCGATAAGCGGATTGATCTTCTGCTTGAGGAAGAGGTTCATGAACCGAGCCATGAGGATACCGCCGGCCGTACCGACAGAGAAGGCGATGAGACCGAGGATGAGGATGCCGAGGGTCTCGATGTTCAGGAACTTCTCTGCAGAGAGCTTGCTGCCGACACCGAGTCCGAGGAAAATGGTGACGATATTGATGAGGGCGTTCTGGGACGTATCACTGAGCCTGTCAACAACACCGCACTCGCGCATCAGGTTACCGAACATGAGGAACCCGATGAGGGGAGCAGTTGAGGGCAACAGAAGCGCGCAGAGCAGGATCACGACGAGCGGGAAAATGATCTTCTCCCTCTTCGATACATAACGGAGCTGGCTCATCTTGATCTTGCGCTCAGCTTCGGTAGTGAAGAACTTCATGATCGGGGGCTGGATGATCGGCACAAGCGCCATATAAGAATAGGCGGCAACAGCAATGCTGCCGAGCAGCGCCGGGCTGAGACGGGAAGCCACAAAAATCGAGGTCGGACCGTCGGCACCGCCGATGATGCCAATGGAAGCGGCATCCTTCATGGTAAAGTTGATACCCGGAACATACTGCGAGAGAACGAGTGCGCCGATAAGGGTCGTGAAAATACCAAGCTGGGCAGCACCGCCGAGCAGGGCGGTTTTCGGGTTGGCGATCATCGGACCGAAATCGGTCATGGCGCCGACACCCATGAAGATGAGCAGCGGGAAGACACCGGTTTCGATGCCGACATGGAACACATAGTAAAGAATGCCGCCCTCATCATTGATATAGGCCAGCGGTATGTTCGAAAACACAGCGCCCATGCCGATCGGAATGAGAAGCAGCGGCTCAAACCCTTTGGAAATGCCAAGGTAGATGAGGAGAATGCCAACGCTGATCATGAGCAGACGGCCGAGACCTTCAGTCCATATCAGGTTGTTGTCGGTAATGAGGGCATAGATGCCGGTGCTCTCCATGAGGTTGTTCATCACCAAGCCGATCGACAGCCTCTCGTGGGTCACTTCGGATCCCTGGATGTTCACGAGGAGGTCTTCCCGGGAAATCCGGATGAGTTCAGTCCCGGCAGGAATCGGCGAGTACTTGTGATAGAGGGAATCGTTGATGTAGGTGATGTGGCCCGAAACGCCGGCAGTCACCGTAATCTTGTTATGGGCCTCATCAGAAAAGAGGGCGAGAAAATCTCCCTGCTTTACCTCGTCACCAACCTTCAGGTTCCGGCTGTCGCGTATCGGGACCTTCACCAATTCAAGGCTGTCGGGAACCTGAAGGGTCACCGAATTGCCTTCGGTCTGGAAAAAAGTCTGGGAAAACCCTGCCGTACTGAAGAGCAGCAGGGAAAACACGACTAACAGTAATTTGCGCATAGTTGTGGTTTGAAACCTATGAATTTTTCAGGGGTGCGCTCCCCATCCCTCCACACTGACAGCTGAAAGGATGGGGGCGTGTCACTCCGGTTTTATCAGGCGATGTATACGAGCACGTCACCGGTTGCCACCGTATCGCCGACGGCGACATCAATGGAGACGACTTTTCCAGCCCTCGGCGACTTGACGGGAGACTCCATCTTCATGGCCTCGATGATGGCGATCTCATCACCCTCGGCAACCGTGTCACCGACTTCGACGGAGATGGCCATGACGGTTCCGGGAAGAGAGGTTTCAACAGGAACGCCCTCACCTGAAGAAGGAACGGCTGCAGGTGCTGCTTCTGCGACAGGTTTCACGGCGCCGGTTCCATCGGCGACCGAAACATTGAAGGACTTGCCGTCCACGGTAACGATATAGTTTGACATACAGGATTTCTGGGGTTTGACGATGAGTTCATTAAGACGCTGATTCACATTCTTCGGTTCGGCCGTGCCATGCTTTTTTGCCACCTTTGCAGCCATTTCAGCCTCAACATCAGCTTTGTAGCGGATGCCGAGCGGCTTGTCGCCCTGGAGGAACGAAATCCCTTTTGCGCCGCATGTTGCAGCGATGAAGATGTTCTCTTCCGTGACGGGAACGCCTGCTTTCTCAAGCAGCGAACGGTTGTAGGCAATGCCGAGCTCGGGGTTGCGGTCATTGATGTCGTGCACATCCTCTTTCGTCGGCTGAAGTCCGAGCTGTTCGGATGCAAGCCGCACCACTTCCGGATCAGGCTCTGCAGGGGTGTTGCCGAAATAGCCGAGCACCATCTTGCCGTAGCTGTCGGTGATCTTCGTCCAGGGGCCCTGCACGGTGTTTGCGAAAGCCTGCTGGAAATAGAACTGGGAAACCGGGGTGACGGACGAGCCGAACCCGCCCTTGGCGACCACTTCACGCATGTTGCGGATGACCTCCGGGAACAGGTGCAGGGTGTTGTTGTCGCGCATCATCTGGGTGTTGGCCGTAAGCGCGCCGCCGGGCATCGGCGAGAACGGGATGACGGGGTTGACCTCTTTGGCTTCCGGCGGCATGTAGTACTTCTCCATCCGTTCAGCAAAGAGCGCCTCGACCTCGATGTACTTCTCGGGATCGATGTCAAGCGTATAGTCGGTGCCGCGCAGGCGGTGCCACATGGTGAGGATGTCGACCTCGGCCGTGCCTCCGCTGACGGGAGCCATGGCAAGATCGATGATGTCCGCTCCGCCTTCAATTGCGGCGAAGTTGCAGGCCACGCCCATACCGGCGGTGTCATGGGTGTGGAACTCGATGATGGTACCCTCTGGGAGCATCGCACGTGCGCCCTTGATTGATTCATAGACCACCGTCGGGGTCGTCACGCCGGAAGCGTCCTTGAAGGCAACGCTGTCGAACGGAATGCCGGCGTCAAGGATCTCACGAAGCTTGTCGAGGTAGAACTTCGGGGTGTGGCAGTAGCTCTCCTTCAGTCCCGGAGGAAGGCCCATGAGGGCAATGACGACCTGATGCTTGAGGCCCGCATTGTGGATGCACTGGCCGGAGTATGCGATATTGCGCACATCCATCAGGGCGTCGAAGTTGCGGATGGTGGTGATGCCGTGCTTCTTGAACATCCTTGCGTGCAGGTCGATGATGTCGCGCGACTGCGATACCAGACCGACGACGTTCGCACCCCTTGAAAGGGTCTGGAGGTTGATGTCGGGACCAACAACCCTGCGGGCGGCGTCCATCATCTCGAAGGCATCCTCCTGGCAGTAGAAGTACAGGCTCTGGAACCGGGCGCCTCCACCGATCTCGAAATTATCCGTCCCGGCTGCAACGGCAGCCTCGAGAGCGGGGATGAAATCCTCAGTCTTCACCCGTGCGCCGTAACAGGACTGGAACCCGTCACGGAATGATACATCCATAAACCGTATTCTTTTCATGTGCCTTCTTTGGTTTTATTGAGCTTTTTCAGTTCGTCGATACGTTTTCAGCCGCCGTGCATGGCCCGGGCTGAGCTTTAAGACTGCCGTGCGGCATGGGCATGGACCGCCGCGGTTATCACTGCCGTCATTCTGGCCGCATCGCCTGCGGTTCCCATGGTGGCGGCAGCTTTCTTCATATCCTTTTCCCTCTTTTTCCGCCGCTTGGACTCGATCTCGTCAAGGATGCTCTTCTCTTCATCGAGCGCATGGGTTCTGAACACATTCGAAAGGATCTTGATCATCATGATCATCAGCATGATGAACACATACACGGTGAGCATACCCACCACCATGAGAATTACGCCGTCAAACGCCATAGCTTCGATTTTTATTGATTGTTGAGTAGCAAAACGGAACCCCGTCAGTCCGGCACCGGCCGGAACACCTTACCCTGCTGCCTCGAGGGCGCGCTTCGAATCGTTCTCTATCTCGCTGTGAAGGCTGTTGCCGTGTGCGTCCATGGTTACGATGGCCGGGAACCCTTCGACCTCGAAATGCCACATCGCTTCCGGCACGCCCATCTCCTCAAGCAGATCCACACCGGTGACCTTCTTGATGCACGCCGCATAGTACTGCGCAGCACCGCCGATTGCGTTCAGGTAAACCGCCCCGTGCTCCTGGAGCCCGGCCAGGGTCTTCGGCCCCATGCCGCCCTTGCCGATGATGGCGCGCAGGCCGAGTTTCTTTATGACGTCCGCCTGGTAAGGCTCTTCACGGATCGAGGTTGTCGGGCCTGCAGCGTTGACGGCGTAAGATCCGTCCTCGTTTTTAAGGATGACCGGTCCGCAGTGATAGAGCACTCCCCCGCGGGTATCGACCCCTTCGGGAAGGTCATGGTGCATGATGTAGTGATGGAAGGCATCCCTGCCGGTATGCATTTCGCCGCTGACGAGCACCACGTCGCCGACCCTCAGCGAGCGTACCTCCTCTTCGGTGAGAGGGGCCTTCAGCACCACCTCTTTTCCGGTGAGAGGCATCCCCTCCCCTTTGGCCATGCGGGTGATTTCATTTTCGTCACGGAACTGCCACTCTTTCACCGACCCGTCAGCCGGATCGACAATGATGCCGAGACGGCGGTAGGCCCAGCAGTTGTATGCCACAGACACGAAAAAGCTTGCCGGCACCCGGTGCGACTTGCCGATCTTGCAGCCGAGCAGGGTGGTTTTTCCGCCGAAGCCCATCGGGCCGATGCCGAACGTGTTTGCCGAAGCCATGATGCTCTCTTCGAGGCCCTGCAGATCATGATCCGGATTGGTGTCGTCGACCCGGCGGAAGAGCTGTTTTTTGGCAAGCTCGTAGCCGCTGGTGCGGTCTCCCCCGACGCCGACGCCGATGAAGCCCGGGCTGCAGCCCTGACCCTGCGCCTGCCAGACCGAGTGGAGGATGCACTTGCGCACGCCGTCGATATCGCGTGCCGCCCTGCCGAGTCCGGGAACCTCCATCGGAAGGGAATACTGGATGTTCTTGTTCTCGCAGCCGCCGCCCTTCAGGATGAGGCGCACTTCGATGTCCTCTTTTTCCCAGGGCTCGAAGTGGATGACGGGGACATGGCATCCGAGATTGTTTCCGGAATTCTTTCCGGTGATGGCATCAACTGCATTCGGGCGGAGTTTGCCGGTACGCGATGCCTCAGCGATCGCTTCTTCGATCTCCCGCTTCATGAAGAGCTGATCGACGCCTTTCGGGGCGTGGATGAAGAATGTCGGCATGCCGGTGTCCTGGCAGACCGGAGCGACGCGGTCGACCGCCATATCGATGTTGAGCGAAATGGCCGACATGGAAAGCCCTGCCCTGGAATCCGGATCCTCTCTCTCTATGGCCGCAGCAATGGCACGGCGGACATCGCTCGGAAGGTTGGCGGAGGTCTCGGTGATCAGCGACAGTACTGAATTGCGGAAGTTCGTCATCATAACAAAAAAGCTATGCGGTTCAATGAAATTTCTACTGGCACTCAGGCCGAAACGATCCGGCCCGAAACGTCATGCTTGACAAGCAGCACCGGAATGTCGCAACCGCGGAACACCGCTTCAGCAACGCTGCCCATCATCAGCCGCTTGAGACCTGTGCGGCCGTGGGAGCCCATGATGATGAGATCGGCACCCCACAGCGCGGCCTGCTCGGTGATGACACTGTCCGCCTCTCCCCTGAGCACCAGCACATCGGCCGCGAGTCCCTTCTTTTTCTCTCTCATGAGCAGGGACGAAAAGTGTTCGGGAAGCACATCTTCCTGACGGGCCCCGCCGATTTCCACGCCGTAGCCGGCAGCAGTCTTTTCAGCGATGTTGCCGCCGTGCAGCACATGCAGGAACCGCACATGCGCTCCTACCCGGTGGGCGAAATCGACCGCGTAGCGCACTGCCGTATGCGACGCTTCGGAATAGTCCGTCGGACAGATGATTTTGGTAAGATGGATCATAGTCAGAGAAATGGAACCAAGGGTTAACCGCCAGCAGCCGGAAAGGCCTCTCTGGCGCCGGGAGAAAATGGTATCTACAAAATTTCAATTTAAACTTTTTTTGGACTTAAGCTATCAGATTGTGACCGGTTCGGCCAAACCGCTGGATATCACAAATGCCCCTCCGGCCGGCGACTCCGTCCACCTCCATCAGGCTTGCCGGACACCCTGCACGCTCGTATATTGATAAAATCAGAGAGTTCCGTTTCCTACAAACCTCCCCCTCCGGCCCCATCACGGGGAGCTGCCATGAACCGTCTGCCGGAATCGCTTCTGGACCCCCAGGCATACCCGCACCCCACTGGTGAAATTGTATTGGTCGAGACCCATATTTCATGGGTATTTCTTGCGGGCGGCTATGCCTACAAGGTCAAAAAACCAGTTGATCTCGGGTTCCTCGACTTCTCAACCCTTGAAAAGCGCAGGCAATTCTGCCACGAGGAGCTGCGGCTGAACCGGAGGCTATGCCGGGGCATCTACCTTGATGTCGTACCGGTTGTCCAAAGAGACGGGCGGCTTCATATCGGGGGAGAGGGTGAGACGGCAGACTACGCCGTCAAAATGGTACGTTTCGACCGGACACAGGAGCTCGACCGCCTGCTCCGGTCCGGCGGCCTGAAACAGGCACTGGTCGAGCAGCTTGCCTCAAAGATCGCAGCCTTTCACACATCCCTTGACCCGCTTCCCCCTTCGACCCCGTACGGCACAGCCGATACGCTCATCAAGCCCATGCTCGAGAACTTCGGCCATCTGGAGCCGGCTGCAACCGATGCAGGCGAGGGCGCCCTCGTCGAGCGGCTGAGGAAGTGGACACTCGAACGCCACAACGAGCTCATGAGGGTATTCGCCGGGAGAAAAGCCGCAGGATGCATACGCAGGTGCCACGGCGACCTGCATTCGGGCAATATGGTGCTGGTGAACGAGGAGGTGGAGGTGTTCGACTGCATCGAGTTCAGCAATAGGCTCAGCTGCATCGACGTCGCCAGCGATGCCGGATTTCTTTTCATGGATCTCCTGCATGCAGAAAGGAGGGATCTGGCCTGGTGCTTCCTGAACCGGTGGATGATGGAAACCGGCGACTACGGCGCGATGCGGGTAGTACGTTTCTACACCATCTACAGGGCGCTGGTGCGGGCAAAGGTGACGGCGATACGCTACAGCCAGGAAACAGGCGAAGCGCGAAAGCTTGCCCTGCAGGAGCACCGTTCCTATATCGGCTTTGCCGGCCGGTGCATAGAGGAGAAACGCCCATACCTGCTCATCACAACGGGACTCTCCGGCAGCGGCAAAACGACCCATGCCGCCGCACTCGCCACGACACTTGGCGCAGTGCATGTCCGGTCCGACATTGAGCGCAAGCGCCTTCGGGGCCTGAAACCGCTTGAGAGCAGCCGGGAGCTTTCGGAGTCCATCTACACCACACAAATGAGCCGGGCGACCTACAACCAGCTGCTAGAGGCGGCGGATGCTGCACTTTGCGGTGGCTACCCGGTCATTGCCGATGCCGCGTTCCTCAGGAAGAGCGAGAGAAAAGAGTTCATTGATCTGGCCGGTTCACTCGGATGCCCCTGCAGGATCCTGGCGTATGAAGCCCCTGATGAGGTGCTCATGCAACGGGTGCGACTGCGGAGTGAACGGCACAGCGATGCCTCCGAAGCAGACGAAGCGGTCCTTCTGGAACAATATGCCAGACGTGAGGGGTTCAGCGGCAAAGAGGAGCCGCTGGTGCTGAGGATAGCAACAGCGGGAAAGGTGGACCCGGAGGCTGAAGGGAGGCGGGTTACGGCCTCCCTCCACTGACCGGTCATACCTCTATGCCGAAAGCATAGCGGATGACATAGCCGGCAAGGAAACTCAAGGCGGCAACCGAGAAGCTCAGCCCGACCATTTCAAGGAACCGGGTCCTGAAGGGCACGTCGCGGGCAACGGAAATGTAGTAGTTGAAGAATCCGATGATGCAGACCGCTCCGAAAAACGACAGGCCGAGCGACACATAGAGGTCGGCGATCAGGATGAAGGGCGCAACCAGCACGATGACGGTCAGAATATAGGCGATGCCGGTATAGATGGCTGCACGGAAAGGGTTGTTTCCGTTCGGTTCAGACTTGGTCGACAGATACTCCGAAGCCGCCATCGATAGCGCTGCGGCAAATCCCGTGATGGAGGCGGTAAGAGCCACAAGTCTTGTATCCTGCAGGGCAAGAGTCAGACCGGCAAGCACACCCATCAGTTCGACAAGCGCATCGTTCAGGCCGAGTACGATCGAGCCGGTGTACTGCAGGCGTTCCTCGTCAAGCAGCTTGAGCAGGGCCTCCTCATGCTCCTCTTCGTCGCGGAGAATGCCGTTGACTTCATGCAGCGAGGGCGGCAGGGCTCCGTAGGCATCGAGTGCGCCTTTTTCCCCCTTCTCCATCAGCCTGATGCCGAAGGTGAATCCGAAGAGCATGCTGACCAGTGAGTAGAACCAGATCCTGAAACGGCTGGGAGCCACGTCCCTGCGGCTATGGTTCTTCCAGATATTGTAGTGCCGCATCTCGTCATCGGCGATCTGGGCCAGCACCCGGCGGTTCTTCACCCCGCGGACCCTGGTGGCCAGATTGCGGTAGATATGGTACTCGGTGATCTCGTTCTTCTGGAATGCCTCGATCTCCCTTGTGTTCAGTTCCCTGTTGCGTTTCACAGTCCTGGTGTTTGTTATTGTTGGGGTATGCCGTTACCGCGAAAGCGTCGCTGCCTCGATCAACTCATTCATCCGCGAGACAAAGCCCGTGGTGGAATCCAGTCCGCCCTCAAGAAGCAGTGCCCCTTCGTACAGCTGGTGGATTGCGGTACGGATGAGGGGGTTATTGTCGTTGGCCATCATCATGCCCGACAGGTTCCTGATGATGGGATGCGAAGGGTTCACCTCGAGGATCTTCCTGCCGGCCGGCATCTCCTGCTGCATCATTTTCATCATCCGCTCCATCTGGCTGTCCATGGCGTCCTTGCCGCTGACAAGCGTCACGGGAGAGCTGACGAGGCGGTGTGACTCGACAACGTCCTCGATGCCCTCGCCAAGGGTTTCCCGGAAGATCTTCAGCAGCGGAACAAGCAGATTTTCAGCGATCGGCTCCGTCTTGTCCTTCGTTGCTTTGGAGAAGTCAATGTCCGCCTTTTCGATGGACTTGAGCTGTTTTTTGTCGTACTCGTGGATGGAGGGAATCACGAACACATCAACCGGATCACTGAGCAGCAGCACTTCGATCCCCTTGTCCTGGAAATACTCAAGGTTCGGGTTGGCAAGGAGCTGGGCCCTGCCTGCACCGGAATGGTAGTAGATCTCTTTCTGGTCCGGAGCCATGCGGGCGGCGTACTCTTTCAGGGTGACGTACTCCCCCTCCCCGGTCTTGGTGCTCTCGAAGCGCAGCAGCTCGATGAGTTTGTCGCGGTTGGTGAAATCAGTGTTCAGTCCGATTTTGACAATGGGGCCAAAAGCCTTGTAGAAGGTCCTGAACTTCTCCGGCTGAGCGGTAGCGAGCTCCTCGAACCAGCCAAGGATCTTCCCGGTCAGGATCTGCCGGATTTTCGACATTACGGGGCTCGACTGCACGATTTCACGAGACACGTTCAGCGACAGGTCCTCGGTGTCGACCACGCCCGCGATGAAGCGGAGATACTCGGGAAGCAGATCACGGCACTCGTGCTGGATCATCACCTTTTTCACATAGAGCTGCGGACCTTTGTTCTCGAGTTCGCCCTGGCGATAGAGCAGCTCCATCGGAGCCTCTTTCGGAAGAAACAGGATTGCCTTGAAGCTGACGGCCCCTTCCACCGACACGTGGAGGTAGTCGAGGGGTTCGTTGAAATCGTTGCTGATGAACTTGTAGAATTCGTTGACCTCCTCCTGCTTCAGCTCGCTCTTCGGACGCTGCCAGAGGGCGGTGATGCTGTTGAGCTGCTTCGTTTCGAGATAGATCGGGAAATCGACGAAGTTGGAGTACTTCTTGATGATGTGCTCGACCCGGTACTCTTCGGCAAACTCCTTGTGCTCGTCCTTGAGGGTGAAGGAGATCCGGGTGCCGGGCTCTTTTTTGTCGATCTTTTCGATGGTGTAGGTCCCCTGGCCTGACGAGCGCCACCGGAGGCCTTCAGACCCGGCCCGTGCGCTGCGGGTCTCGACCGTGACGTCGTCGGTCACCATGAACACCGAGTAGAACCCGACGCCGAACTGGCCGATGAGGTTGCCGTCGAGCTCCTTTTTCTCCTGGCGGAGCGCCTGCATGAAGCCGAGGGTGCCGGACCTGGCCACGGTGCCGAGGTTGGCGATCAGTTCCTCCTCGGTCATGCCGATGCCGGTGTCTTCAATGGCGAACGCTGCCGTCTTGGCGTCAAGGGAGATCCTGATGGCCGCCTCTCCGGAGACTTTGGCCATGGTGTCGTCGGTAAGGGCGCTGAAGCGCGCCTTGCTGAGGGCATCGGAAGCATTGGAGACAAGCTCGCGGAGAAAGATTTCGGGATGGGTGTAGAGGGAATGGACGATGAGGTCGAGCAGCTGTTTCATTTCTGCCTTGTACTCGAACTCCTGCACTGCTGTATTCTGCTTGTTGCTCATGATGAAAGGTCGTTGATCTCGTTCGTAGAATAATAGTATATGCCGCCGTCGGTACACGGCAAGGCCGCTGCCCCACCCGGCGGGCGAAGGAGGAATTTAAGGGAGACGGGTAAATATAGCAAGCCTTCCCCCCCGGAAGCACTCAGGAGCGGCGGAGTTTTTTGCGTGCTGCTGCCTCTCCTGCATAGACCCGCTTGATGCCGTCGCCCATGGCTTTTTCAATGTCGCGGATGTTTTCGACGAGGCGCGACATGCCGGAGATCTCAACCGAGGCGGCCTGGTCCGACCCCCACATGGCACGGTCGAGGGTGACATGGCGTTCAACGAAGGTTGCTCCGAGCGCAACAGCCGCCCAGGTGGTCGGGAGCCCGGTTTCATGGCCGGAATAGCCGATCGGTACCCCCGGATAGAGCGACTTGAGGCTCGATATCATTTTGAGGTTGAGCTCCTCGACCGGACAGGGATAGGTTGAGTTGGTATGGGCGATAAGGAGGTTTTCGGACCCGAGCTCATTGACGGCGGCCTCAACCTCATCCATGGTCGACATGCCCGTTGAAATGATGAGGGGACGGCCGGTGCCCTTCGTTTTCCGGAGCAGGGGCAGATCGGTGAGCGAGGCCGAGGCCGCCTTGTAGCATGGCGGCTCGAATGCCTCCATGAAATCAACCGCCTCTTCGTCCCAGCACGAAGCAAACCAGAGGATATTGTTTTGCCTGCAGCAGCGGTCGATCTCGGCGTACTCCTCCGCTCCGAACTCAACCTTGTAACGGTAGTTGATGTAGGTCATCCGGCCCCAGGGTGTATCGCGCTCGATGTCCCGCTGATTCTCCGGCACGCAGAGATCCGGAGTCCTTTTCTGAAACTTCACGGCATCGCATCCGGCAATGGCCGCGCTCTCTATGAGCTTTTTTGCGACATCGAGGGACCCGTTGTGATTGATGCCTATCTCGGCGATGATGAAAACGGGCTGGCCGTCACCGACAGCCCTGCCACCTATGTTCACTGCTTGCATTGCTCTTTTGTGATAACGATGAAAAAATACTGGTCGGCCGACCCTGCCTAAAGGCTTCTCAGGCGAAGGAGCCATTCGGCGAAATCCCTGAATGCCCCGTACCCTCCGTCCGCTGCGGCCCGGTAATGAACAAGGGGTTCGACAAACGATGTAGCGTCACCGGGACATGCCACGAGGCCCTCGGGCGCGATAGCCTCCATGATCTCCACATCGTTGACATCGTCCCCGATGTAGGCCAGTTCGGACAGCTGCAGACCGGTTTCCATAAGGACAGCCTCAAGCATCGCCCGCTTGTCCTTGACGCCGAGGTACAGGCGGGTCATGCCGAGCTTTTCGGCACGCTTCCTGATGCTCGGGGACACTTCCCCCGTCATTACTGCGGTATCAATGCCGTGAAGACGCAGACGCTCAACCCCCATCCCGTCACGGATAGAGTAGCGCTTCATCACCTCCCCGGACTCGGAATAATAGACGCCGTTGTCGGTGAACACACCGTCATTGTCGGAAATAACGAGCCGAATCTGGGCAGCACGGGTCGCAAGCGTTGCAAAAGGCAGTGAAAGCATAGGGATCAGCGTATCATGGATCTGCCCCCGGAAAGCCTCTTAGAGACTCCGTACCCCGGGGAGCAGGGGGACTGTTTCTGCCGCAGAATATATGAACATTTTGGTCATTTTCCGGCATGCGCATTAAAAGCGAACCAGGGCGGCAAAAAGCTGTCAACAAGTTATCAACATTCCATACACATCAGGAAGCAGTGTTGTCAACAGCACACCACGAATTACGCCAGAAGGGTAAAAGAACATAAAAACCCCCATAAAGCACTACATAAAGACAACTTAGAAATGTATACCCCCTTAACATCCTACCGCCATGACCTGATAAAAGAGTTTCAGATACGCCCTTCATGAAAGTTGTCAACACCGGAAGCGCCGTTCATGGGCAAGCTGCTAAAGGCCCCGGGGCACTTTCACGCCACAGAGTACGCCACGGGGGATGCCGTGCCGTAATAATGATCCCGGACCCCCATGCCGCATCGTCCATCCGCCCCCGGTTCTGCATCAAGGGGAGCTCAGCTATTCGGCCAACAGCACTCTTCTGCAGGCCTGCAGCTCTTTTTTCCGTTTACTTGAAGCGACAGGATAGCTGAGATCCAGCCCCTTGAAGAGATCAAGCAGTATGGAGGAAACAATCAGCCGGGCGTTGCGCTTGTCATCGGCCGGAACCATGTACCAGGGGGCATCGGCACTGCTTGTCGCCGACAGGCAGGCGGCATACGCTGCCATGTATTCATCCCAGTATCGGCGTTCCTCGATGTCGTTCATGCTGAACTTCCAGTTCTTGGCCGGCTTGTCAATCCGTTTCAGGAACCGACGCCGCTGCTCCTCTTTTGAAAGGTGGAGAAAAAACTTCACGATCCGGGTACCATTGGCGTGAAGATGGCGTTCCATGTCGTTGATCGAGCGGAAGCGGGCTTCCCATACATCCTCCTTCCGGGGGTGACCGTTGGCGATTCCTTCGCTCTCAAGGATTTCGGGGTGAACGCGGACTATCAGCACCTCTTCATAGTAAGACCGGTTGAAGATGCCGATACGGCCCCGGGAGGGAAGGGCGCAGGTGGTGCGCCATAGAAAGTCATGGGCGTGCTCCTCCATCGAGGGATGCTGGAAACTGTGGACCTCGCATCCCTGGGGATTGACACCGGTCATGACGTGACGGATGCAACTGTCCTTTCCTGCCGCATCCATGGCCTGGAATACCAATAGTACCGCATAGCGGTTGTCGGCATAGTGTACCTCCTGCAGCTCACTGAGCGACGTCACATGGGCTGAGAGCAGCTCCCGATAGTGCTTTCCTGATGAGTACAGCGGTTCGACAAGGGTCGGACGGGAGGAGAGGTCGAGCGTTTCGCCGGGTGCGGCACAAAATACTGAGGTATCAAGCAAACTGTCCATGGCCGTGTCTCCTGGATTGACTGCAAGGTGAGATTGCAATGCGCTGTATAGGTATAATATAGTACAGCGCACTCCAACACCCTGCGATTAAGCGGCTGGAAACAGAAAGCGGCAGGAAGACCGGAGTCCGCCTGCCGCTTCAAGCATAGAATGAAGCCCCGGGCCTCAGACTTTGGGTGCATAGACCTTGTCGTAGTTTGCAATGGCATGCACAACACTCTGGCGCGCGATCTCGGCATTCTGGAACTGTTCGACAAGCACCGTCTTTTTCTCGAGTGATTTGTACTCTTCGAAAAAGTGCTGGAGCTCCGAATTGAAGTGTGGTGAAAGCTGGTCGATGTCGAAGATGTTGCTGAGGCTCATGTCATCTTCAGCAACGGCTATGATCTTGTCGTCACCCTCGCCGTGGTCGATCATGCGCATCACGCCGATCACCCGTGCACGCACCATGCACATCGGCACGATCTGGCACTGAGAAATCACCACGATGTCAAGCGGGTCATGATCATCGCCGAGCGTCTTGGGGATGAAGCCGTAGTTGGCGGGATAGAACACGGAGGAAAACAGCACCCTGTCGAGCCTCAGCATGCCGGTTTTCTTGTCGAGCTCGTACTTGGTTTTGCTGCCCTGTGAGATTTCGATGATTGCGTTGACAATCTTAGGACTGTCCTCACCGATCTCGACGTGATGCCAGGGATTGAAATTCATGGGCGTATGAATCATTTAAAGTATTGAAAGCCTCCAACAGAAAATGCTGAGCCAGTATAGCATTTTTTTTCAAACCGCCATAGGACCCCGGCGATCTCAATGAGGAATAGTCCCCAGGGCATGAGCGAATCGCACGTCATTTAGCATTGCCGTCAACATGGACACGGAACTGCGGTGCCTCTACGCCCGTCTCCTGGTGCCCCGGGGGAAGTGTTGAGGCGTTGCCGTCCCTGAGGGACGCATAATGCGGCGAAAGGATCTCTATGCCCGCTTCTGCGCAGCAGTCCTGGATATTCTGGTAGAGCATGGAGTATGTAAGGGCCATCTGCAGGGGGCAATCGGTATAGGCGTTGATCTCATAGCGGACATAGTAATCGTCCAGGCCGGTCTGCAGGACGAAAGGCTTCGGATCCTGAAGGATGCCCTCTGTCCTGCCTGCCGCATTTATGAGGGTCTCGTGCACCAGCCGCCAGGAGATGTCATAGCCGAGGGTGATGGTAGCATGCAGGATAAGCCTGCCCGCATGCGACACGCCGCTGTAGTTGATAATGTGGCTTCCCATCACCATGCCATTGGGTATGGTGATCTCCTCGTTCTTGATGGTCAGGATGCGGGTGACGAGCAGCCCCTTTTCGATGACGTCACCGACGGTGTCGGATATTTTCACCCGGTCCCCCACCCTGAATGCGCCCGTGTAGGTCATCACGACACCGGAGACGACATTGGCCACGACAGAGGTTGAACCCAGCGAGAAGAGCAGACCAATGAAGACCGAAATGCCTTGGAACGCGGGTGAAGACGAACCCGGCAGGTACGGGAAAGAGAGTACCAGCGCGAGTGCTATCACCAGAAAACGGACCAGCTGATAGGTAGGCGTGGACCACTCCGCCTTGAATCCGCTGAGGGTGATCGTGCCTTTTTCAACTTCGCCGAAGAGGAACCCGATCAGCTTCAGTCCGTACCGGGTGGAGAGGATCACCAGCATGAGAATGAAGAGGCTCGGGATGTAGCCCAAAAATCCGCTCCAGGCATGCTCGATGCTGAGGAAAAGGGAGCCGAGGGCACTCTGCACCGTTCCGCGGGTCCCGGGAAAAATGCTGAACAGGCCGGTCAGGTAGACAAACGCAAGCAGTGCATTGAGGGTATAGCGGGCATAACGGCTGAGGCCAAGAAGAAAGCCGGTGAGCTGGGAGGCCGTGAATACCTGCACCTTCTGGATGGAAAAACCCTTCAGCCTGCGGTCCTTTTCCCGACGGATGCGCACTTCAAGCGCCTGGAAGCCGGTTTTGAGCCAAGCCGATATCCGAAGCAGCAGCAACGTCTCAAATGCAATGAGAGCAACATTTACGAACAGCTCGACAGCAGGCATCTGCAACAAGCCCCTGAGAGCGAACCATCCTTCACCAATACTGCGCGCGATGACGGGATGACCTGCAAGAATCTGCAGACCGGCGGCACAAGCAGCGAGTATGAGTGCCAGTCGGGCGGCATAGGTAACGCCGCGGGTGAGGGCCGATGGATCATTGAGCTTCAGTCGGCCGACAGCCAGCCTGATGAGGGGGACCCGCTTAAGGAGGCCGGCCGCAAATCCTGCGATACGGCCGGCAAACAAAAAGCCGAAGAGGACGACAGCAAGAGCTGCGGCAAGGGTTGCCCAGAGGGAATCAAAAGTGACAGAAGAAAAATCCATGCGCTCCATCTGCAAACGGCCAGTGGGTTATGGGGACTAGTGAGGTTTAGGGAAAGATACATCAGCAACGACTGGAATACACTCCTTTTTATGCTGCCAACAGCCGGGCGGGACCCGGCGCTACGCCGGAGCCGTCCGGCGGGATGAAATTCTTTTTTTGGACGCCGTCTTCGTATCTTCCCCCCCTGTCGCCCGGCACAACCGACACACGAAGAAACGCACCGAACACCAATGGATTTACAGAAAGAGATCTCGAGACGGAAGACATTCGCCATCATCAGCCACCCCGACGCAGGCAAAACCACACTGACAGAGAAGTTCCTCCTGTTCGGCGGAGCCATACAGACCGCCGGCGCAGTAAAAAGCAACAAGATCCGCAAGAGCGCGACCAGCGACTTCATGGAGATTGAAAAGCAGAGGGGAATTTCAGTGGCCACCTCCGTCATGGGATTCGAGTACGGCTCGAGACGCATCAACATTCTTGACACGCCGGGTCACAAGGACTTTGCAGAAGATACCTACCGCACCCTTACGGCCGTTGACAGCGTCATCCTCGTCATCGACTGCGTCAAAGGAGTCGAGGAACAGACCGAACGCCTGATGGAGGTCTGCCGCATGCGCCGAACTCCGGTCATCATCTTCATCAACAAGCTGGACCGCGAAGGACGTGAGCCGTTCGAGCTGCTTGATGAACTTGAGAACAAACTCTCGATCAGTGTCCGCCCCCTCACCTGGCCCATCGGACAGGGCCAGTCGTTCAAGGGTGTCTACAACCTCTACGGAAAAAGCCTCAACCTGTTCGAATCGGGTTCCAGCCGCGTGACACAGAGTTTCGTCAGCCTCCAGGACCTCAACGATCCGGAACTGGACCGGTGGATCCCTGAAAGCTTCTCAAAAAAATTGCGCGACGATGTCCTTCTCATAGAAGGCGTCTATGAGCCGTTCGACAGAGAGCTCTACCGCGAGGGTCTTCTGGCGCCGGTGTTCTTCGGAAGCGCCATCAACAACTTCGGCATCCGGGAGCTGCTTGAGACCTTCACAGAAATAGCTCCGAGCCCTGATGCCCGTGAAGCTGCCGAACGAACGGTTCACGCAGCCGAGGAGGCCATGACGGGGTTCGTCTTCAAGATCCATGCAAACCTCGACCCGAACCACCGCGACAGAACGGCGTTTTTCAAGATCTGCTCGGGGCGGTTCGAACGCAACCGGTTCTACACCCACACCCGGCTGCAGAAAAAAGTCAGGTTCTCAAGCCCCACCCACTTCATGGCCAACGAAAAGAGCATCATCGACGATGCCTGGCCGGGTGACGTCATCGGCCTCTACGACAACGGTTCACTGAAAATCGGCGACACCCTCACCGAAGGCGAGGACCTTCACTTCCGCGGCATCCCGAGCTTCTCCCCAGAGATCTTCAAGGCCCTTGAAAACCGGGATCCCATGAAGCAGAAGCAGCTCGACAAAGGCATCCGTCAGCTCACCGAAGAGGGTCTTGCGCAGCTGTTCATCCAGTTCGGGAACCGCAAGATCATCGGCACGGTAGGCGAACTGCAGTTCGACGTCATCAAGTTCCGACTCGAACACGAATACAACGCACAGTGCGATTTCACCCCCCTCCGGTACCACAAGGCATTCTGGGTGACGGGAGCCGACAAGGAGATGCTTGAAGAGTTCCGCCGCCGCAAGGCCGGTGCAATCGCCCTTGACCGCGAAGAGCGCCCTGTATTCCTTGCAGAAAGCGAATGGATGCTGAAGGTTGCCAGAGAAGACTACCCCTCCCTGGAATTCCATACCACTTCCGAATGCACGCCGGCTGAATAAGACACACCCCCTTACGGACATGCGTTCCGTAACGCCGCAACTGTATCAGTTCGGAACAACGCACACAGGCATCGACTGATGCCGACTGCGCCGCTCTGCCTCCGGCACGGCAATTGCTGTCCAATTGTTTTAATGACTGTGGCCACCATGGTCCGCAGTCGGGACAAACAGGCCCGCATGCAGATACGTATACATACTGCCGGAGGCATCAGCACCTACAGCGGCATCAACGAGATGCCCGAAGGCATCCTGAAAGGATTTGCGGCATGGATGATCATGACGGACGAGAGCTTTCTGGCAGTCCACGACACCGTCATAGAAATCATTGACAAAAAAAATGGGGCCGACGGGCCGGCTATGCCTCTGTCCTGAACATTTCCTGCACCTTGCCGATCAGCTCTTTGACGGAAAAGGGCTTCTGGATGAAATTAACGCTCCTGTCGGACACTCCGTGGCTACCGACGATGTCGGCCGTGTAACCGGACATGTAGAGCACCCTGACATCCGGATGGAGCTCGGTGAGCCTTGCGGACAGTTCACTCCCGTTCATCTCCGGCATGATGACGTCGGTAAGCAGGAGGTCGATCGAGCCGGCATACTCCCGGACCCGGCAAAGAGCTTTCAACGGAGAAGAGGCGACGAGAACCGTGAAGCCCCGGCTTTCAAGCACGAACCGGCAGAGTTTGAGGATGTCGGGCTCGTCCTCGACGATAAGGACCACCCGGCCGCCACTGCAGGCTGAAGTGTCGGACGCCTCCCTTTCAAGTTTCATGTCTGCATCATCTCCAAGAACATGGACAACCGGCAGATGGATGCTGAACCGGCTCCCCCTGCCGGGCTGGCTTGCAACGTCTATGAAGCCATGGTTCTGTTTGACGATGCCGTAAATGGTCGACAGACCAAGACCGGTACCCCTCCCGAGATCCTTCGTTGTGTAAAACGGCTCGAAAATATGGGAGAGGACTTCAGGATCCATTCCCGCGCCGGTATCTTCGACCGAAATCACCGCATAGTGGTTCGGCCTGTGCCCTGCAGATCCATCTTCGGGTACATGGCGCTCAAGGTGGACGCTCGCGGTACTTATGGTCACCGTTCCGCTCTGCCCTATCGCATCCCGTGCATTCACGCAAAGATTGGTGAGGATCTGGTCGATCTGCGAGGGATCGATTTTGATATGCACCCCCCCCCGAACCGGGTTGCCACTTGAGAGCGACATGCTCACCGATAAGCCGCTGCAGGAGGGAAAGCGTCCCCTCAACAGCTGAGTCGAGTTCGAGCACCTTCGGAAGAACGACCTGCCTGCGGGCGAACGCCAGCAGCTGACGGGTAAGATCCGCGGAACGGCTGGCCGCCTTGAGGATGGAATCCAGATGTCTGCGCAACTCCCCTTCTGGAGCGGTTTCCTCAAGAAGCGCCTCGGTATGACCGAGAATCACGGCCAGCATGTTGTTGAAATCATGCGCTATGCCGCCGGCGAGCTTGCCGACGATCTCCATTTTCTGGGAGTGCTGCAGTTGTTGACCGAGGCTCTCGTTCTCTTCTTCTGCCTTTTTGCGGTCGGTAATATCAAGCCCGGTACCGATGATATACGGCATGCCGGCAATGATTGCACGCCGGCCGGTCATGAGGAACCAGCGATAATCGGGCCCGCCGCGAAGCAGCACCCGGCCTTCGTCAATGTCCTCCTCCCCCGTCTCCAACACGCGGCGCATCCGCTCGATCGCTTCTGCCCTGTCATCGGGATGAAACGTTGCCATGGCATTGCGACCCGCCATTTCCTCGTCGCTGAGGCCGAGGATCTCGTCACGCTGATAGGCATTCCACCGTACATACCGCCCCATGGCGTCCAGCATGTAGAACGCTCCGGGGATGGACTCAATGATGCTGTCCGTGATGGCATGTCCGCTGACATCGGGCAAAGCCTGGTTTACCAAAGAGGGCTCATGGCCCGGGGGTGGGGTCCTTTCCATAATGATGCGACAAGAGTTGAGGGAGGGGGCAAGTCGTCACTATGTAAAATATACTTTTATTCACTCTGAGCAATACTGAAATATAACCACAGCATATAGAGTTGCATTGTCGGGCGGGGGGAGGAGGGAACTGTGACATAATAACAAAAGGCGACTGCGGAACCTGCCGCAATCGCCTTTAGTGTCGGGGTGGCGGGACTCGAACCCACGACCTCTGCGTCCCGAACGCAGCACTCTACCATCTGAGCCACACCCCGATATGATCTTCCCTGTGCCCTTGGACAGATTCGAACTGCCGACCTTTAGTTCCGGAAACTACTGCTCTATCCACTGAGCTACAAGGGCCTGCCTGTTCATCCCACAGCCTGAATCAGGGTCTCAAAGATAACATTTTTTCATTTTCCGAATAATCATTTTCCGAATATTTTTTTTATCCCTCCCCGACTCCTGCTGCTTTCATGATCCCCGCTGCCGCCAGGTTGGCGCTCATCACCGCACCGCCCATGGAGTCGTAGTAGAGCTGCCGGGAAAAGCCGCCGGCAAGGAAGAGGTTGCGGAGAGGGGTCTCCTGCGTCGGGCGGTACTGCTCCATCCCCGGCAGTGGAGCATAGACCGACCGGGGAATTCTGACGACCGTCGACTTCAGAACGGTGGCTCCGGCCGATGAGGCGGGATAGCAGTTGCGCACCGAGAGGTCAACCTGGCGGACGATCTCCTCTTTCGTCATCTTCATCAAGGGAGAAGCCGGGGCCACGCAGAACTCAAGGCGGCTGCCGCCGTTGAAGGGTTTGCCGCGGAGCGTCGCATATTCAGGCGTCGTACGTGCAAGGTTCGCATAGACGGGAATCACCCCGTCGGGACTGAAGAGGACATTGTCAACCGGAGTGATCTCTCGATCGTACCAAAGCTGCACGGAAACGACCGGCACCCCTTCAAGGTTGTCGAGACCATGGAAAAACCGGTCATGCTGCTTCAGGGTCGGGGGAATGACACGGTTGAGATTGTGTATCGGCAGTGCGGCAAGGTAGTAGTCGGCCGTCAGGATCTCTCCGTTCCGAAGGAGCACGCCCTTGATTTCGCTGCCGTCGAAAAGAAGCTCATCGACCGCCGCACCGGTACGGAACTCCGCGCCCTTCCCCCTGGAGTGCCCGACCAGCGGCTTATGGATGTATTCCGAAGGGGCCCCTTTCAGGAATCCCATGCGCGAAGCGTCCGGAATGCGGTAGAAGGTTTCGGTGACGTCGAGGATGATCTTGGCGGAAATCTCTTCGGGGGGAATGAACTTCAGGGCCAGCGACATGGGCCTGAACATCTTGTCCATGAGATTCTTACCGAATTTCTTCTCCTGGGCCCACTCGGCAAACGTCAGATGGTCCTGGGTCGGCGCATAGGCGTCACGCTGCAGGGCAAGCGGAATGAGCGAACGGGAGAATGCGGCCATTTCGCCGAACGAGAAATACCCGTTGTTTATGATGGCGGGAAGCAGGTGCAGGGGGCTCGGCAGGTTCCATGTGCTGAAGGTGAAGCGCCCTCCTCCGGCCATTGTATAGGTCAGGCGGTGGTCCTTCCAGAGGACCGCATGGTAACTCCCGATTTCCCGAAGGAGATCGTACAGCACATCGTAGGCGCCGAAAAAACAGTGGGTGCCGGATTCCACCCAGTCGCCCTCCTCATCCTTCCAGGAAGAAACTTTTCCGCCGAACAGGTCGCGTTTCTCAAGAACCTTGACCTCGAAACCACGATCAACAAGCCGTTTTGCCGCTGTGAGGCCGGCAAGGCCGCCGCCGAGGATCAGTACCGATTTCTTATCTCCAGTCATATCAATAAATACCGTTCAATTGCTTGCAGAAAACCTGGCCGTTCCCGTTAGACCGCCGAGCGGCCTTCCATGGCCCGGGAAAGGGTGGCTTCGTCAATGAATTCAAGTTCGGCACCGACAGGGATGCCTCTGGCAATCTTTGTAACCTCCACCCCCAGCGGCTTGAGCAGCCGGCTGAGATAGAGGGATGTCGTCTCGCCCTCAATCGTGGGGTTCAGGGCAAGCACGATTTCACGAACGCCTCCGATCCCTTCGGGTGAAAGCCGGCCGAGCAGTTCGCGGATCTTTATGTCGTCCGGTCCGACCCCGTCCAGCGGGGAGATCACACCGTGCAGCACATGGTAGAGGCCCCGGTAGTGCCCGGTCTTTTCAAACGCGAGAACGTCGACCGGCGACTCGACGACGCAGATGACCGTCCGGTCACGCCCCTGGCTGGTGCAGATTGAGCAGGGATCCTCTTCGCGGTCGGTCACGTTCTGGCACACCGAACAGCGGATCACCCTGTCTTTCACATCAATGAGCGCCCGGGCAAGCCGCTCGGCCTCAAGCCGCGGCTGCTGCAGAACGTACATGGCAAGGCGACGGGCGGTTTTGCGGCCCACGCCCGGAAGACGCGAGAAAGCGTCAATCAGGGCTTCTATTGAGGATGAGCTGTACTGCATGCCCGGGGGTTACTGGCCGAGGTTTTTCAGGATGTCCTGAGGGTTGATCATTCCGCCGGCCACTTTCGAAATCTCCTCCTGCGCCATCCGGCCAGAGGCCTCGAGCGCACTGTTCACGGCAGCAAGCACCAGATCCTGAACCATTTCGGCATCGTCCATGATCTCGGGATCGATCCACAGGGAGAGCACCCGCTGCTTGCCGTTGACCGTCACCTTCACCATGCCTCCGCCTGCCTCGCCGGAGGTGACCAGCTTTTCCAGCTGTTTCTGCACATCCTGCATCTTTTCACCAGCCTGCTGGATCTGCTTCATCATATCGCCAAAATTCGGCATTCCCATATCTCAATCCTTCCCGTTTAGCTTCGTTCCTTTAATAAAACTCCGGTACCCCCTAAGGCCAACACGCCCGTCACGGGTACCGGAAGCAATGTTCGTCACCACGCAGCCGGAAGGGCCGCGGTGCAATTCAGTCCTTCCTTCGAAGGGCAAGATAGATCTTTTCAAGAATGTCCTCGGTCGTCAGCTTGTATTTCTGGAGCAGGTCGTCAGGTTTTCCCGACTCGCCGAACTGGTCCTCGACCCCCACCATCTCGATAGGAACAGGGATGTTGCGGGCACAGACGCCGGCAACGGCGTCACCAAGGCCGTTGTGGATCTGGTGTTCCTCAGCCGTGACGATCGCCCCCGTATCGTTTGCAGCGCGTACAATGGCGAGGGTGTCGATCGGCTTGATGGTGTGCATGTTGATCACACGCACGCCGACGCCCTCCTTTTCAAGGATCCTGGCCGCTTCAAGCGCCTTCCAGACCATGATGCCGCAGGCGATCACGGTGACATCCTTCCCGGGGTGGAGTTCGATCGACTTGCCGATCTCGAATCCGTCTTCATCAAGAGAAAAGTCGGGAATATTGGGTCGTCCGAACCGCAGGTAGACAGGCCCATTGTGGGCGGCAACTGCTTTGACGGCGCGTTTCGTCTCGCTGTAGTCGGCAGGAACGACCACCGTCATGCGCGGCAGGCCCCGCATGATGCCGATGTCTTCAAGGATCTGGTGGGTCGCGCCGTCTTCACCGAGGGTGAGCCCGGCGTGCGAAGCACAGACCTTCACATTGAGGTTCGAGTAGCAGAGCGACTGGCGGATCTGGTCGTAGACCCGGCCGGTGGCAAACACGGCGAAACTGGCGGCAAACGGGATCTTCCCGGTGGTCGCAAGGCCTGCTGCCATGGAAATCATGTTCGCTTCGGCAATACCGGTCTGAATGAAGCGCTCAGGGTAGGCGTCGCGGAACAGGTGCATGTTGAGCGAGCCGGTCAGGTCGGCGCAGAGAGCGACGACGGATTCATCCTCATGGCCTGCCTGAAGCAGGGCTTCCCCAAATCCGGTTCGGGTGGCTTTGTTTCCGCGGGAAACATATTGCCCGGCTTCGGCTCCGATGTTATTTTCTCCCATTACTGATCAGAATAGAGTAGATTATTGAAACTGCCTACCAACGTTGCGCCCGCCCGGCAGAGCGCGGCTGCAAACCACGCCCCTCATGACAAGAGTTGAATATAAGCATACAGAAATAGCGGTAAAAAAAAAACTGGGGCAAAACTTCCTCACCGACCGGAACATCACCCGTAAAATCGTTGCTGCTTCGGGTGCCGGGTCCCAGGACAGGATCCTTGAGATCGGCCCCGGCTTCGGGGCGCTGACGCGGGAGATCCTTGAGGTATGCCCCGCCTTCACGGTGGTCGAAAAAGACCGGGCGCTGGCGGCATTCATCCGGCAGGAGTATCCGCAGCTGCAGCTCATTGAAGCGGACTTCCTCGATATTGACCTTGAGCGGCTGGCCGCCGGCGGCCCCCTGCGGGTTCTCGGCAACATTCCATACTCCATCACCACCCCCATTCTCTTCAAGCTGCTGGAGAACCGCCGCTCCATCACCTCGGCGACCCTCATGATGCAGCACGAGGTCGCTGCACGCCTCGTGGCGACCCCCTCGACGAAAGAGTACGGGATTCTGGCCGTCCAGCTGCAGACCTTCTGCGATGTCCGCTACCTCTTCAAGGTCGGCAGAAAAGTGTTCCGCCCTCAGCCCAATGTTGACAGCGCCGTCATCAGCATGGTGCCGAAAAAGAATGTGGCCGTAGAGGACGCTCAGGCATTCAGCCGTTTTGTGCGTACCGCATTCCACCAGCGGCGCAAAACGCTCTACAACAACCTGAAAGACGCCTACATGCTTCAGGCTGTCGATGAAGGAACCCTGAAACTCAGGGCCGAAGCGCTCTCGATCGAAAAGCTTGCCGATCTCTTCAAGCTGGTGCAGCCGCTCCCGGCGGGTGAACCACCCATGAAAAGGGATGGCAGAAGGTAACAATTGCCAATTGTTCCACATCTGAATTTTCAGTAACATGATGATCGGCGACGTCCCGTTTCACGACCCACTCCAACATAGCGAGGGCACCCCCATGGAACACTCCTACAACGAGATTTTCAGTCAGTCGGTCCAGAGTCCCGAAACCTTCTGGGCAGAAGCCGCAGACCGGCTTCACTGGTACCGGAAATGGGACCGCGTCCTCGACAGCTCGAACCCGCCTTTCTACCGCTGGTTTACGGGGGGAACCACCAACACCTGCTACAACGCGCTGGACCGCCACGTCGACGAAGGCCGGGGAAACAGCCTTGCGCTGATCTTCGACAGCCCGGTCACAGGCACAAAAGAACGATATACCTACCGGGAACTGCGCGACATCGTGGCCCTGTTTGCCGGAGCACTGCAGTCGAGGGGCGTGCGCAAGGGCGACCGGGTGATCATCTACATGCCGATGATACCCGAAGCGGTGGTCGCCATGCTTGCCTGTGCGAGGATCGGCGCCATCCACTCGGTGGTATTCGGCGGCTTCGCCTCCCATGAACTTGCCGTGCGCATCGACGACTGCAAACCAAAGGTGATCGTGTCGGCCTCATGCGGCATCGAGCACTCGAAGGTTGTCGACTACAAGCGGCTGCTGGATTTCGCCATCGAACTGGCACACTTCAAGCCTGAAATCTGCATCATCCGCCAGCGCGACCAGCTGAAGGCGGAACTGAACGAGGAGCGGGACCTCTCATGGAAACAGTCGCTGCTCGGCGCCGAGCCGGCAGCGTGCGTGCCGCTTGAGTCGACCGACCCGCTCTATATCCTCTACACCTCAGGGACCACCGGCCAGCCGAAAGGCATCGTCCGCGACAACGGCGGCCACATGGTGGCGCTCAAATGGAGCATGGAGCACGTCTACGACGTGAAACCCGGTGAGGTTTACTGGGCGGCAAGCGATGTGGGATGGGTCGTCGGCCACTCCTACATCGTCTACGCTCCGCTTCTCCACGGATGCACGACCCTGCTGTTCGAAGGCAAGCCCGTCGGCACTCCCGACCCCGGCACTTTCTGGAGGATCGTCTCTGAATACGGCGTCTCGGTGCTCTTTACCGCCCCTACCGCATTCAGGGCGATCAAGAAAGAAGATCCCCACGGCCGCTACATGAAGCAGTACGACCTCTCCTCGCTCCGCACCCTGTTCCTTGCCGGCGAACGGGCCGACCCTGACACGGTGCAATGGGCTGAACAAAAGCTCCAGGTTCCGGTGATCGACCACTGGTGGCAGACGGAGACCGGGTGGGCCATTGCGGCCAACTGCCAGGGCATCGAACCCGGACCGGTCAAGTACGGCTCGGCTTCTCGTGCCGTGCCGGGCTATGACGTGCGGGTGGTCAACCAGGACATGGAGGAACTCCCGACAGGAGAGATGGGCGACATCGTCATCAAGCTTCCGCTCCCTCCCGGCACCATGCTGACCATCTGGAAGGCCGACAACCGGTTCGTTGAAAACTACATGACCCGCTACCCCGGCTACTACCAGACAAGCGACGCAGGCTACATTGATGAGGACCGCTACATCCACATCATGTCGAGGACCGACGACATCATCAACGTGGCCGGCCACCGTCTGTCGACCGGCGCCATCGAGGCGGAGCTGTCCGGCCATCCCGACGTTGCCGAAAGCGCAGTCATCGGAGTCCACGACGACCTGAAGGGGCAGGTACCGCTCGGCTTCCTCGTACTCAAAACAGGAGTCGACACCCCGCACCAGCAGATCGTCAAACATGTCATCGAGTACGTGCGGGAGAACATCGGTCCGGTCGCATCGTTCAAAAACGCCGTCATCGTCGACCGCCTCCCGAAAACCCGCTCGGGAAAAATCCTCCGCTCAACCATGCGCAAACTGGCCAACAGCGAGCCCTTCGACATCCCGGCAACCATCGACGACCCGGACATCCTCGAAGAGATACGTACAGCCCTCAGCACAATCGGCTATGCCACATGACAACAGGAATCAATGATCAGTAAAATAGACCATATCGCCATCGCCGTATCGAACCTCGACGAAGCAGTCCGGACCTACATGAACGTCCTCGGCTGCGGGGCGGATGCCATACGTATCGAGGAGGTCCCCTCCGAACAGGTACGGGTGGCATTCATTCAGGTAGGAGAGACGAAGATCGAACTGCTCGAACCCATGTCCCCGGAAAGCCCCATATCGAAGTTTCTGGAGAAGAACGGAGAGGGCATGCACCACATCGCGTTCTCCACAGACAGCGTAGCCCGGGAACAGGAGCGCGTAACAGCCCTTGGCATGCGCCCGCTCGGTGAGATACGCCGGGGAGCCGGAGGAAAGGAGATTCTCTTCCTCCATCCGAAAGACACGGGGCGGGTACTTATGGAACTCACCGGGAAAAAGAAAGAGGAATGAAGCACTTCCAGCTCCCTTTCGAGAAACAGGAAGGGTTCAGCTATGCACATGCAGACATCGAGGCGCTTTCGGAGTATGACAAGTACCTTCTCTCGTTCCATCCGGAGCGTCCGCGGTACCTCGACTACCTCACCCTGTTCGAGAAGCAGGAAGAGTGTCTCCGGAGCGACCGATTCGGCAGCTGCACCATACAGGTCCACCGCGCCGAACTCACCCTGAACGGCACCACCCACCGGGTGATGCTCATCGGCCAGCAGTCCTCCCCGACTTCCGACTTCGCCCGCCTCCAGGAGATCATGAAAAACCCGGAGGAGATCGCCCGCTGGAACCACGGCATGCCGACCCCGGCGGCTTTCCAGAAGGCCATCGAGGCCATCGCCCTCGCCGAAGCAGAGAAGCGAACCATCATCACCATCATCGATACGGCAGGGGCTGATCCCACCGAGGCCTCGGAAGCCGGCGGCATCGCCTGGAAAATCGGCCGCTGCATGCAGTCGCTCGCCGAAGCCTCCGTCCCCACCCTCTCTGTGATCATCAACCGCGGATGCAGCGGCGGCGCCATAGCCCTCAGCGGCTGCGACGGGATACTCGCCATGGAGTATGCGACCTATATGGTGATCTCTCCCGAAGCCTGTTCATCCATCCTCTTCCATACCCGCCAGAAGGCAGCACTTGCCGCCGAACTTTCCCGCATCACGGCACATGAGGGGCTGGAGCTCGGCATCATCGACGACCTGATCCCGGAATCGGAAGGCCCGGCGCACCGGTTCCCTGACGGAGCACTCCGCTCTTTCCGCTCCGGCGTGCTCCGCTGGCTTGAAAAGCTCTCCGCACTCTCTCTCGATGAGGTGTTCAGCAGCAGGATGGAGCGCTGGAAGCGTATCGGACGGTGGGAGTATATGGCTGAAGAGGAGATCAAGACTTTTGAAAAACCAGTCCGGAACCTCCCCGATGCACCCGAAAAGAACCGGTTTGTTCCGCGCCACAAAGGGTGTCGCGACAGCGAAGGCCGGGCCATCGTAGACCCGGTGCTTTTCTCTACACTCCGGCGAGACAACTTTCGCTGCGACACCTGCCTTCACCGCTACCTCCGCCTCACGGCACATGACTATATAGCGCTCGTGCTCGACGAAGGCTCGTTCAGGGAACATCCCCAAACCCGGCATATCATCGACAGCGACATCCTCGCCTTCCCCAACTACCCCGAAAAACTCAGGGAGGCGCGCCAGCGCTCCGGCACCGCCACGGCCTTCATCACCGGAGACGGCAGAATAGAGGGGCAGGATGTGGTGTTCTGTGCCTCGAATTTCAGTTTCCTCGGCGGTTCGTTCTCCATGTCGACCGGTGAAAAGCTGCGCATTGCCGCCTGCATCGCCCTCGAGCGGCAGTGCCCGCTCGTCATCCACGCCACGGGCGGCGGGGCGAGAATGCACGAAGGGTGCTCCTCAATGACGAGCATCCCCAAGATCCATGTAGCGCTCTCGGCCGTCGAGCGGGCCGGGCTTCCGCTCGTCACCATCATTTCCGACCCGACCCTTGGCGGCGTGGCCATCGGAGCCGGATCTCGTGGAGAGCACATCATAGAACATAATGCGGGCAATATCGGTTTTTCAGGCAAACGGGTCATCGAACAGTATACCGGCCTACCCACATCGAAAGGATTTCAGACAGCCGACTGGCTCAGGGAAAAAGGATACGCCTCCCGCATCGCACGACCATCTGAAATGAAGCGCGAAATATCGGCCATCATCAGCCGGCAACCATCAAACAGCAAGCAATGACAGCACAGGAGCCCGGTCTCGGGTATAGTGAATTTCCGGCGGTAAGCCGGGTTGAATGGAAAGAACGGGTGGCGTCAGACCTCGGGGAAGGCAAAACCTATGACCGGATTGTATGGCAGACGCCCGACGGCTTCCCGCTTGAACCCTGGTACGGCATCAATGAACCCTCGCCCCGGATCAGGGTCCCCATGCAGGCAGGCGGCACCACCGCAGTAAGCTGCCGACGCATCACGGCTGAAGATCCCGAAGAGGCAAACCGGGATGCGCTTCGGGCACTCGAGGAGGGAGCCGGTGCGCTCGAGTTCGTCATGACTGGCAAAGAGAGCTGCCGGCCGGCATATACCCGGCGGCTCCTTTCCGGCATCAGCCTTGAAAACGTCCCCGTATGGTTTTCCGGCACGCCGGACCATCTCGCCCTCACCGGGGCACTCGCCGCAATGGATGGATTCTCTGCCAACACCGGCGGACTGCTCAGCCCTCCTCCGGCCGGAGATTCCGGGTTGCTTCAGGCACTCTGTTCCGGTGAAGGCCTCCCGGTCACCTTCGGGACCCTCTGCGTGGACACCGTCCCCTTCCACGACAGGGGCGCGACTCCAGCTGAAGAGGTAGCGCTTGCTCTTGCCGGCATGAGCGACATGATTGAAGAGCTCCTTGAAGCCGGAATCCCCGGGGAAAGCATTGCAGGGAAAATGACCATCACTATGGCGGTGGGCTCGAGCCATTTTCTTGAGATGGCCAAACCGAGGGCGCTGCGGGCACTGCTCCCCCATCTCCTTGAAGCATACGGGATACCGGCGGACACATTGCCCCGCCTCTTCGCCAGAACCTCTCGCAGAAACCTCTCGCTCCTCGACCCCCATACCAACCTGCTCCGTCTGACTACCGAAACAGCCTCGGCCATCGCCGGAGGGTACGAAACGCTTGAGATCGCTCCGTTCGACGCCGGGAAATCGACCTCCGCGGGTGAAGCCGCCCGCATCTCGATGAACATCCACCTGCTGCTCACGATGGAGGCCGGGCTCGGCAGGGTCCAGGACCCTGCCGCCGGATCGCCCTTCATCGAAACCATGACGGCAAAGCTCGCCGGAACGGCCTGGGAGATTTTCAAGACCATCGAATCGGCAGGCGGACTCAGTGCCGCATCCCCCCTTGTGGAATCCATGATTGCCGCTGCGCGCAGCGCTGCCCTGAAACAGGCGGCAACAAGGAAAAAAACCCTTGTCGGGGTCAACCGCTACCCCGCAGACCTTCTTCCGCAGCAGCTCCTCCATCTCGACGCCCTCACGGCAACAGCCGACGAAAGCGTGGAGGGAAGTGAAACGGCACGCTTCGAACGGATCCGGCTCCGCACGGCATCGCATGCCCTAAAGACCGGCCGCACCCCGTCGGTGTTCATCTGGATGCACGGAAACCCGGCCGTATCCCGCCTGCAGGCAGGTTTTACCGAAGACTTCTTCCGCTGCGGAGGGTTCGCCATATCGGGCAGCGCTGAACTGGCGGTTGAGGCTGCATCGTGCGCGACCGCACTTGCAGACAAGCCCTCCTTTGTGGTGCTCTGCATCGCCGAAAAAGACCCCGTTCCCTCAGCCGAATCAATCTGCCGGATGCTTAAAGAGGCCTCCTCGGGCATCATTCCGGTGATGGCGGGAAAGCCCCCCGAAGGACACGAACGGCTTACTGCCGCAGGGATCGACAGCTTCATCTATACCGGGGTCGACTGCCCCGCAATGCTCGAGAAATACCAACACACGACAGGAGCGTAATGAAACCCGATTTTTCATCCATTGATATTTTCAGCGGGGCAGTACCCGCAGCACCGCAGCACGACGAGGCTGAAACGCCACGCTGGCTCACCCCGGAAGGACTCGGGGAATGCCGCTCCTATGCCGGCCGTGAAGAAGCTTCTGAAGCGCACCTGCAGGGTGCGCCGGGGTTCCCGCCCTTCACCGCAGGCCCCTACTCCACCATGTACACGACCAGGCCGTGGACCATCCGGCAGTATGCAGGGTTTTCAACGGCCGAGGAGTCAAACCTCTTCTACCGCCGCAACCTTGCCGCAGGCCAGAAAGGTCTCTCGGTCGCCTTCGACCTTCCGACCCACCGCGGCTATGATTCCGACCACCCGAGGGTGGTGGGAGATGTCGGCAAGGCCGGAGTCGCCATCGACTCGGTCGAGGACATGAAGATCCTCTTCGACGGGATTCCACTCGGCGACATCTCCGTTTCGATGACCATGAACGGGGCGGTGCTCCCCGTCATGGCATTCTACATCGTCGCCGCCGAAGAAGAGGGCGTGGGGCCGGAAAAACTCAGCGGAACCATCCAGAACGACATCCTCAAGGAGTTCATGGTCCGCAACACCTACATCTACCCTCCGGCGCCTTCAATGCGTATCATTGCCGACATCTTCCGCTATACGAGCGCCACGATGCCGAAGTTCAACTCCATCAGCATCTCCGGCTACCACATGCAGGAAGCCGGTGCCACGGCGGACCTGGAGCTGGCCTTCACCCTTGCAGACGGACTCGAGTACCTCCGTACCGGCCTCGAAGCCGGCCTGGATATCGACGCCTTCGCCCCCCGCCTCTCCTTTTTCTGGGCCAGCGGCATGAACTACTTCACCGAGATCGCCAAACTGAGGGCGGCAAGGATGCTGTGGGCAAAAATCGTGAAGCGCTTCAATCCGAAGAACCCGAAATCGCTGATGCTGCGCTCCCATACCCAGACCTCCGGCTGGAGCCTCACCGAGCAGGACCCGTTCAACAATGTTGCGCGAACCTGCATAGAAGCTCTCGGCGCCGCACTCGGCCATACCCAGTCGCTGCACACAAACGCCCTCGACGAAGCCATCGCGCTGCCCTCCCCGTTCTCGGCGCGCATCGCCCGCAACACCCAGCTCTACCTGCAGGAGGAGACCGACATCACCCGGAGCATCGACCCGTGGTCGGGCTCATACTATGTCGAATCCCTCACATCCCAGCTTGCATCGAAAGCGTGGAAGATCATTGAAGAGATCGAAGAAGCCGGAGGCATGGTGAAGGCTATCGAGCAGGGCATCCCGAAACGGCAGATTGAAGAGGCGGCCGCCCGCAAGCAGTCCCGAATTGATCGCGGAGAAGACAGCATCATCGGCCTGAACGCCTACCGTACCGCTGAGAAAACCGACATCGAGCTGCTTGAGGTCGACAATACCATGGTGCTCCATAAACAGATGGAACGCCTTGAAAGAATCAAGGCCACCCGCAACCCGGAGGAAACCCAGGCAGCGCTCCGGGCCATGACGGAATGCGCCCGATCGGGAGAGGGAAACCTTCTCGCCCTCGCCGTTGATGCTGCGCGCAAACGCGCCACACTCGGAGAAATATCCTCAGCCTGCGAAGAGGTGTTCGGCCGATACCGCTCAACAGTCAGGCTCAACAGCAACGTCTACATGTCAGGAATGGAACACAACCACCGGTTCAGGGAGGCACAGGACCTTGCCGACACCTTTGCATCCATCGAAGGCCGACGGCCGAGGATCATGGTCGCCAAGGTCGGACAGGACGGCCATGACCGCGGAGCCAAAGTCATTGCAGCCGGCTTTGCCGACGTCGGCTTCGACGTCGACATCAGCCCGCTCTTCCAGACCCCTGAAGAGGTCGTCCAGCAGGCGCTCGACAATGATGTGCACCTCATCGGCATCTCCAGCCTTGCAGCCGGCCACAAGACCCTCATCCCGGAGACAGTCAAGCTGCTCAGGGAGGCAGGACGGGAGGATATTCTGGTGATTGCCGGCGGCATCATACCCGAACGCGACCATGCGTTCCTCCGTAGAGAGGGAGTAGCGGCGATATTCGGGCCGGGTACCGTCATTGCCGATGCAGCCATTGAGATTCTCAGCATCCTCATAGGAAAAACCGGCGTATGAGCAGGCAGGGGTCAGCGGGAACCGGAGGACCGCTTGATGCGGAAAGCATTGCCCGGGGCGTGATTGGCGGCAACCGCCAGATGCTTGCCAGAGCCATCACGCTCGTGGAATCCGAAAACCCGGTGCACGCCGAATCGGCACGCCGCATCCTTGAGCAATGCATCACTGAAGGTCGGCATGCGATGCGCATTGCCGTCACCGGCTCGCCGGGAGCCGGCAAAAGCACCTTCATCGAATCACTTGGCGAAGAGATCATCAGCAACGGTCATAGCCTTGCGGTCCTTGCCGTCGACCCGAGCAGCCTGCGTTCGAGAGGAAGCATTCTCGGCGACAAGGCCCGCATGGAAAAGCTGACCGCACGAAAAGAGGCCTTCATACGCCCTACCGCGTCCTCAGGCCACCTCGGAGGCGGAGCGCCAAAAACCCATGAAACCATGCTGCTGCTGGAAGCGGCGGGTTATGAAGTCATCATACTGGAAACAGTCGGGGTGGGCCAGTCGGAAGTACATGCCGATGCCATGACGGACTTCGTCCTTCTCCTCATGCTGCCGGGATCGGGTGACGAGCTGCAGGGGATAAAACGCGGGATCATGGAAATTGCGGACGCAGTCGGCGTCACCAAGGCGGACGGAGAGCGGGTGGAGTTGGCCAAAGCAACAGCATCCGACTTTACGGCAGCCCTCGGCATGCTGCCCGAGAAACACCCCGGACACCGGCGGAAGGTGCTCCTCACCTCGGCACGCAGCGGAGCAGGCATCAAGGAAACCTGGGGGGAGATTACCGGCTTCTTCGATCTTCTCCAAAAGAGCGGGGAGCTTGAGCTGCGTCAGCTGCAGCAACGCTCAAGCCTGCTCCGGGACCTCGTCGAATGGGGACTCAGGAAAGCGTACCGGAGCGACCCTGCCATACAACAGCGGAAGGCGGAGATAGAGGCCGAGGTTGCTGCCGGCCGGCTGAGCCCGTTCGAGGGCGCCGATCTGCTCGTCGAAGCCTTTAGGCTTCGCCGATAAACTCCTTCTCATCATCCTTGACGATCAGCACCGGGCAGCCAGCCCTGCGCACGATTGTTTCGGCAACGCTTCCCATCAGGAGGCGGCTGAGCCCTTTCTTGCCGTGGGAACCCATGATGATGAGGTTGACATCGAGTTCGTTCAACCGCTCCAGGATGATGTCGGCAGGATTGCCGATGCGTACAAGCCCATCGGCCTTGATGCCGGCAGCACGAAGCTCACCGAGCAGGAGCTCGAGATCCTCTGTGGCAGCCTTCTCGAGGTCCTCTTCAAGCGGCACATAGTTGAGCGAGATGTCAACAGCCATCGGACGGGGCTCGACTACGTTGAGCAGCATGAGTGACGCACCCATGCCCAAGGCAAATTCCTGGGCGTAACGCACCGCCTTTTTCGATACATCGGAAAAATCAACCGGACAGAGGATGGTCTTGATCTTGAACATGGCTGTATGTTTATGTTGTCTGTTTGCAGACCTTCACTGCAGGATTTCTTTCAAATATATAACAAAAATAAGCTCGCAGACTACCCAATACCCACCGTCTCAATGTAATTGCTATAGGAAAATAACGCTCTACGCACATAAATTTTACACCTAGGACACCCTTTGTCCCATAGCCCATAGTAGATTGCTTTTGAATCGCCGGCTTAACACATAGTGATTTATTGAAATCAATGCATAAATTACACCAATAGGACTTCACGGTAAGGCGGCATAGAATCAAATCAACCCTTCCTTCCCAACCAGAGAACGTTCTGCAATTTATGCAGTCGATTTGCGCGATTCTTGTCAATGTAGAAAACTCAGCCCAGTTCCCCCGATGAAACCCGTTGCACATCTCCGTCAATTAGAGGATTCCGTTTGGGAAGAACATTCCCTTCATGACCACCTCATGCATGTTGCAGAACTTGCCGGCAGATTTGCAAAAGAGTTCGGCAATGCCGACTGGCTGCAAGCTGCGGGATTATTGCATGATCTTGGCAAATTCAACCCGACCTGGCAGGAATATATCCGCAGGAACAATGGGGATTATTCCGAGGAGGATGATGGGCAAGATTGACCATTCCGCTGCTGGAGCCATACATGCCGTGCAGAAACACGCCCTGATCGGAAAAGCTCTGGCCTATCTCATTGCCGGCCATCACACGGGGTTGCCGGACTGGTATCGTGAACCCGGTACTGGCGGCCAAACATTGCCCGAACGGATAGAGAACAAGGATCATCATCATCTTCAACATGCATTACAGGGTAAGCCTCCGGCTGACATTCTTGAGGTTTCCTTACCGACGACGCACCCCTGTGGAAGCCCGACTCCAGCTCCCGAATTGATGCACCTGTGGATTCGCATGCTTTATTCCTGTCTTGTCGATGCGGACTTTCTCGATACAGAAGCATTCATGAATCCGGATAAGGCTCAAGCGAGGTTACATGCATACAATCTTTCCGAACTGAAAGATACGTTTAATCATTTCATGGCCCGGAAACAGGCTGGAGCTAAAGATTCACCAGTAAACCGGGCAAGAAACTTGATTCTAGAAGAATGCCGTACGAATGCCGCTCTGGAGCCGGGACTTTTTTCCCTGACGGTACCAACAGGTGGCGGAAAAACACTGTGCTCCATGGCATTTGCCCTTGAGCATGCAATCCGGTTCCAAAAAAAACGAATCATTGTTGCCATACCCTATACCAGTATCATCGAACAGACTGCCGATCAGTACCGACAGATATTTGGCAATGATGCGGTGCTTGAACATCACAGCAACCTCGATCCTGAAAAAGGAAGCGGGAAGTATAGGCTTGCCTCAGAGAACTGGGATGCACCAATTATCGTGACCACGAACGTGCAGTTGTTCGAATCTTTATTTGCCGCCAAAAGCTCAGCATGCCGGAAGCTCCACAACATCGTCAATTCAGTTATTGTGCTTGATGAAGCGCAGATGCTGCCCACCGGGTATCTGCAACCGGTTGTTTCCGTTCTGGAATTGCTTGCGGAGCATTTCAGAACCTCAATTGTCCTGTGCACAGCTACACAGCCAGTCTTGTCCGGCAGAGTCGGAACCGGACAGAATGTGCTGAAAGGTTTCAAGAATGACGGTGTCAGGGAACTGATGTCTGATCCCGACAACTTGTTCAAGGTATTTCAGCGAGTAACGGTAAACATGCTTGGCGATGCCGATGAGAGGCATGAATGGGACAAAATAGCTGAAGCCATTACGACCCAACGACAGGCGCTATGCATCGTCAATACCCGAAAAGATTGCCGTGAGCTACATGGGCTGATGCCGGAAGACACCATTCATCTTTCTGCACTCATGTGCCCTGAACACAGAAGCCAGGTTATCGCCGATATCAAGTCAAAGCTGATTGATGGAGAATCTGTTCGTGTCGTCAGTACACAACTGCTCGAAGCTGGTGTAGATATAGACTTCCCTAGGGTTTATCGAGCATTCAGCGGTCTTGACAGCATCGCACAAGCTGCTGGCAGATGCAACCGGGAAGGAAAACATGAAAGAGGGGATGTCCTCGTATTCAACCCACCGAAACCACCGCCTCCCGGCATCATGCTGAAGGCTGAACAAGCCGGGAAGGAGATGTTCCGAGCATTTCCAGAACTGGCAACGACCCTCATGCCGAGAGCCTTCAGACAGTACTTCAGCCTGTATTACGGACGCTTGAACAGTTTCGATGTACAGAAAATAATGGAACTGCTTGTTGCAGATGCCCCTCAGCTCAATATCCAGTTCCGTACGGCGGCCATGCGGTTCAAGCTGATCGATGACAAGAGCCAGCATGGTGTTATCGTGCGATACCGATCCGAAAGAATCGATAGCAACCCGCTGATCGACCAATTGCGTTATGGCGGCCCGAATCGCAAGTTGATGAGACAGTTGCAACGTTTTTCGGTCAACGTGTATGACAAAGATTTGATGCAACTCAGAAATAACGGGCTGATAGAAAACATCAACGGTGTATGGGTGCAGCTGTCGGAAAGTGCATACCATCCGGTTTTCGGATTGAACGTCGATGCAACACTGGACTATTACTGGTAAATCAATCACGGGGATGATACGCTATGGAACATTTCAACAAAACGTTCTGCCTTGAAGTGAAAGGGGATTACGCCTGTTTCACAAGGCCGGAGATGAAGGTGGAGCGCGTCAGTTACGACGTCATCACTCCTTCATCGGCGAGGGGGATTTTCGAAGCGATATTCTGGAAACCAGCCATTCGCTGGCGAATTCGAAAGATCGAAATATTGAATCCGATCAAATGGATTTCGGTGAGGCGCAATGAAGTCGGTCAAACCGCAAGCGACCGAAGTGAGGGGATTTTCATCGAAACAGCGCGACAGCAACGAGCAGGCTTGTTTCTACGGGATGTGGCCTACCGGCTTTACGCTGAACTTGAGTTCATCCCGCATCCCAACAGAACTGAAACAAAACGTTCTGTTCCAGAACCACTCCTTGACACATGGGAAAAAGAAGAGTTCAGAAAAGACGAAAACCCTGGCAAATACTATGGCATCTTCGAGCGTCGAGCTCGAAAAGGTCAGTGTTTCAACCAGCCATATCTCGGTTGCCGCGAGTTCAGTTGCGAATTCAGGTTGATTGATGGCCACACAACGGAAACAGTGCCAATCAGTGAAACGCGCGATCTTGGATTCATGCTCTACGATCTTGACTTTGAAAAGAACGTCAAAGAATCCTCACCAGCGTTTTTCAGGTGCTGTATGGAACAAGGAGTGATCAACGTCCCGGCTTGGGATAGCGAGGAGGTGAGAAAATGATTTTACAGGCTCTCTATGACTACTACCAGCGCAAAGCTGTCGATCCGGATAGCGGTATTGCGCCAGAAGGTTTCGTATGGAAAGAAATTCCTTTTGTTATAGTGATTAATCACGAGGGTGATTTCATCTCACTTGAAGATACCCGAGAAGGAGATGGCAAAAAGAAACGGGCGAAAAAATATTTGTTACCGAAATCAGTCGGACGTTCAGGATCCAATGGATGGATGACAAGCTTTCTTCTATGGGATCATTACGGCTATGTGTTGGGTCATGCAAGAAGTGAAGGTGAAAAAGATCAGGTGATGGCTCAAAAACAGATGCTAAGCTTTATTAAAAAGATTCAAGATTTGCCTCAGGAGATTAAAGAAGACAACGGTGTCTTGGCTGTCATTCGTTTTTATGATCAACGCTCATATGAAAAAGTAAAAGATTCAGATAAGTGGGAAGAGTGCTCTAAAATCATCGGGTGCAATATGAGTTTTAGGCTGGATGGCGATAGCAGTCTTATACCATGCAATACTAGCGTTCAGAAATATATTGCGGATCAATGTGACGAAAACGCTGATGGTGTTACCGGCTTATGTCTTATCACAGGGAAAAGAGGAGAAATAGCCAGAATTCACAGTGATACACCGATAAATAAAGACTCAAAAAAATTTGTGTCCTTTCAGAGGAGCTCAGGATATGACTCTTATGGAAAGGAACAGGCATTTAATGCCCCAATCAGTAAATCAGCTGAGTTCGCTTATACCACTGCCATGAATATGCTCTTAGGAAAGGACTCAATAAATAAAGTGCAGGTAGGTAATACGACAAGTATTTTCTGGTCACAAAAAGAAGATGTCTTTGAGGCGATTTTTCCATCATTCTTTGGGTACAATAAAGACAATCCTGATGCTGATGTCAAAGCTGTAAAAACTCTTTTTGAAAGTGCCTGGACGGGATACGTAAATACCAACTCAAACACACGGTTCTATATACTGGGGCTTTCGCCGAATTCAGCTCGCATTGCTGTCCGATTTTGGCATACCGGAAGTATCGGGAAATGTTCCGGAAATATCAAACAGCATTTCGATGATCTTGAAATCATCAGACCTTCACATGATAGAGGACATTATTCCTTGTTCTGGCTTCTTTCCGCAATAGCACACGAGAAAAAGGTTGACAATATTCCGCCAAATCTCTCAGGACAAATTTTTGAAGCCGTTATAACGGGAGGGACTTACCCGGCAACCATGCTTCAGCAGACCATAAGGCGCATTCGTGCAACTCAGGACGTCACAAGGGTTCAGGCAGGAATTTTAAAAGCCTATCTCAATAGATTTCACAGAATTTACTCAACCAAAGAAAAGGAGACAATCACCGTGGCTCTTGATTCTAATAATATCAATCCGGGATATCGGCTTGGGCGGCTTTTTGCCGTACTTGAAAAAATTCAGGAGGAAGCAAACCCCGGAATAAACGCAACGATACGTGACCGGTTTTATGGCGCGGCTTCATCCACACCGGTTACGGTATTTTCGCAATTACTTAAACTGAAAAACCATCATCTTGCAAAACTCGACAATGAAGGCCGAAAGGTCAATTTCGAGAGGATGCTTTCTGACATATTTGCCGGGATCGATGCAAGTATGCCAGCACATCTTGCCATGGAGGATCAGGCCCGTTTTGCTATCGGCTACTATCACCAACGACAAGCATTGTTTACAAAGTCATCTTCAAACAACGAATCCAAAAATTAGGGAGAACAATCATGAGCGATCTTACAAAGAGGTACGATTTTGCATTACTGTTTGATGTACAGGACGGCAATCCAAACGGTGATCCTGATGCAGGAAATCTGCCCAGAATAGATGCAGAAACCGGCATGGGTCTGGTAACCGATGTTTGCCTAAAACGCAAGGTTAGAAACTATGTGCAGCTTTCAGGTAAGGATATTTTTATCAAGGAAAAAGCTGTTTTGAATACCCTAATCAGCAATGCATATGAAGAGCAGAAAATAGACCTTACAAAAGATCCTGTCGATTTGAAAGATGGCAAGAAACGCAACAAAGACGGCACTGCGCAAGGTGGTGAGGTCGAGAAAGGCCGTTCCTATATGTGTTCAAGATACTACGACATCCGCACATTTGGAGCGGTGATGTCTACAGGAGCTAACGCTGGTCAGGTGCGTGGACCCATTCAGATTACTTTTGCCCGGTCGGTTGAGCCGGTCGTTGCATTGGAGCACAGCATTACCCGTATGGCTGTCACAACTGAAGCGGATGCGGAAAAACAAAGCGGCGATAACCGGACGATGGGCAGAAAGTACACTGTACCCTACGGGCTGTATTGTTCACATGGTTTCGTTTCGGCTCACCTCGCAAATCAAACCGGCTTCTCAGCAGAAGATCTCAAACTGTTCTGGGAAGCCTTACAGAATATGTTCGAACATGACCGCTCTGCAGCCCGAGGTATGATGTCTACTCGAGGACTCTATGTTTTCGAACACAGCACAGCTTTGGGTAACGCTCCGGCCCACAAGTTGTTTGAACGGATTAAAGTGGAACGGAAGCCGGAATCAGAAGGTCCGGCTCGTTCATTTGAAGACTATACCGTTACGATAGATGAAAGCGGACTTGACGGCGTGACTTTGCATAAAATGCTGTGCTGAAAAGCATGTACGCTGCATCCGATTTCATAGCGCTCTCGGCATTGCAACACTTCGTTTATTGCCCCCGACAGTGTGCATTGATCCATATCGAACAGGTATGGGCTGAAAACAGCTTCACTGCTGAGGGTAGGGTAATGCATGAACGTGTTGACGACGGAGAAACATCGTACCGTTCGGGGGTTCGAACTACAAGGAGCGTCTTGCTACGAAGTTCTATGCTGGGTGCTTCGGGTATAGCTGACGTTGTCGAGTGGCATAAGAGCAATAGCCTTGAGGAACCGTTCCCGATAGAGTACAAGCGAGGAAGGCAGAAAAAGCATGATGCCGACAAGGTTCAACTCTGTGCCCAAGCCATCTGTCTTGAGGAGATGCTTAACCTGACAATACCTGCCGGAGCATTGTTCTATGGACAGACAAAACGGCGGTTCGATGTGACTTTCGATTCAACACTTCGAGCAAAAACCGTTTCTACTGCAGAATGCGTTCATGAACTGTTCAGGAATGGCGTCACTCCCCTGCCGGAACCCGGCCCGAAATGTACACAGTGCTCATTACAGGAGCTCTGTCTTCCTAAGGTCGTTGCACATAATCGGTCGGCTAAAGAGTATGTGCACAAACTGCTTCATGAACTGTCGGAGGGTGAAATTTGAAAAAGCTGCTCAACACGCTGTTCGTAACTACGCAAGGAGCATATCTGTCGAAAGAAGGAGAGTGTGCGGTAATAAAAATCGATAAGGTTGAAAAGGTACGGCTGCCCCTTCATATGCTTGACGGAATTATCTGCTTCGGGCAGATAACCTGCAGCCCATTTCTCATGGGTCACTGCGCAGCCAATGGCGTAACCGTAACGTTCCTTACCGAATACGGCAAGTTCCTCTGTCAGGTACAGGGGCCAACAAAAGGCAACATTCTGCTCAGGCGTGCACAGTACAGGCAAGCTGATAACTATCTGCAGTCGGCCATGCTTGCCCGATCGTTCGTCATCGGGAAAATCGGTAATAGTAGAGTTACGCTAGCAAGAGCCCTGCGGGACCACCCCGATAAGATCGATTGCGAAAAGATGCATTATGCTCAGCAACTGCTGGCAGGCTGTATAAAAAAGCTTGGAAATGAAACCGATCAGGAGCGAATCAGAGGCATCGAGGGTGAAGCTGCAAGAATATATTTCGAGGTATTCGACCAGTGCATTACCTCTTCTGATCCGTTGTTCTGCTTCAATGGCCGGAACCGTCGGCCGCCGGTTGACCGGGTAAACTGCCTGCTGTCGTTTCTCTATACCCTTGTGACGCACGATATCCGATCTGCACTTGAGTCATGCGGGCTCGATCCTGCAGCGGGTTTTCTGCATAAAGACCGACCCGGCCGCCCGAGCCTTGCGCTCGATATGCTGGAAGAGTTCCGTTCCTATATAGCCGACAGAATGGCATTGTCGCTGATTAACCGGGGACAGATTCATGCGAATGATTTCACAGTATCCGCAACTGGCGCTGTGCTGATGAAAGACGATGCAAGAAAAACATTACTAACGGCTTACCAAAAAAGAAAACAGGACGAAATAGAGCATCCTTTTATAAGAGAGAAAATGGCTGTAGGACTGATTTGGCATATGCAGGCTATGTTGCTGGCCCGTTATATCCGAGGGGATATCGATATGTACCCACCCTTTGTCTGGAGATGACCGATGCTGGTACTTGTAACCTATGACGTCAATACAGAAACGCCTGCCGGCAGGCGAAGGTTACGCAGGATTGCTAAAACTTGCCAGAACTATGGGCAACGAGTTCAGTTTTCCGTTTTTGAATGCAATGTCGATCCGGCACAATGGGTAAAACTCCGTGCAAAGCTGATGCAGGAAATGAATCCTGCCCATGACAGCCTGCGATTTTATTTTCTCGGTTCAAACTGGCAGAATCGTATTGAACACGAAGGAGCAAAAGAACCGCGCGACCTTGAAGGACCGCTAATTTTATAACACGCGAACCTCAAGCTGCACCTGAAAACCCAGAAATGTTCGCGAGAAAGCTTAAAAGCATTATTTATAGCAACTTAACTCTTCATGTCATCAGGTTTGCGTAAAGTGTTATTTGACATACGAAACGGTTCGCGGATAATGCTCCGCAACCCGTGGAATAGCTGACTCTATAGATTGACAGTCGCGCCCCACGCGGGCGCGTGGATTGAAACTTTGATGAATGGAACCTATCGGACGAGCGAGTAGTCGCGCCCCACGCGGGCGCGTGGATTGAAACAGCGTAGGGTATAGGTACGGTATCGATAGGGTAGTCGCGCCCCACGCGGGCGCGTGGATTGAAACTGATAGTGTGGTATGGCCAGCCATTATAGGCCGCGTCGCGCCCCACGCGGGCGCGTGGATTGAAACCGGACGGGGATCACATTATTGCCCGCCGTAACGAGGTCGCGCCCCACGCGGGCGCGTGGATTGAAACCTTGTGAAGAAAATGGCGCAATTAAAGGTGTTGGTCGCGCCCCACGCGGGCGCGTGGATTGAAACAATGATGGTGGTACGATTTACAACCTCGTTGTGGTCGCGCCCCACGCGGGCGCGTGGATTGAAACAATCGGATTGCAGACCGTATCTATGAGATGCTTGAGTCGCGCCCCACGCGGGCGCGTGGATTGAAACTCATGCCCGCCGTTGAAGTTCAGCAAGGGATCGAGGTCGCGCCCCACGCGGGCGCGTGGATTGAAACACCAAAATCACAGTCGTTTTCGTAACCGCAACGGTCGCGCCCCACGCGGGCGCGTGGATTGAAACGGGTAGTTATGGCGGAGCATCTGGAGCGTGGGGTGTCGCGCCCCACGCGGGCGCGTGGATTGAAACGCCGAGCTGATGGTTGGCCTCTGGGGTGGCATCGTCGCGCCCCACGCGGGCGCGTGGATTGAAACAAAACTTGGTGCAACAAAAGTCACGCTGTCTGAGTCGCGCCCCACGCGGGCGCGTGGATTGAAACAAGTCCGCTCGGAGTATCGTGGACCTGGTCCCAGTCGCGCCCCACGCGGGCGCGTGGATTGAAACTTTGTATACATGGGGGCTTGCCTTTGGTGGGCCGGTCGCGCCCCACGCGGGCGCGTGGATTGAAACCTATAACCTCATTACATGGTTGGAGCACCGCTATGTCGCGCCCCACGCGGGCGCGTGGATTGAAACGAAGCGAATACGACAAATCATACTCTCCGCCGGGTCGCGCCCCACGCGGGCGCGTGGATTGAAACTTTTTCGAGGGTGCCGGGGACGGAAGGGGACTCGTCGCGCCCCACGCGGGCGCGTGGATTGAAACTACCCTGTGGTTGAGCTTGATGGCGCAGGCGCTGTCGCGCCCCACGCGGGCGCGTGGATTGAAACTGAATATCCGGCGCCATCTTACGGAACGCATCGGTCGCGCCCCACGCGGGCGCGTGGATTGAAACTTGAACGCGTCGCTTTCGTCGGCGACAATCATTGTCGCGCCCCACGCGGGCGCGTGGATTGAAACTCTTCCGGACCGAGCTCCTCGATGTATGGGTTCGGTCGCGCCCCACGCGGGCGCGTGGATTGAAACAGTTATCCTTTTGAGGTTAAAGTTCGTACGCGAGTGTCGCGCCCCACGCGGGCGCGTGGATTGAAACCGAGGCAAGTACGCAGGGTTCGTCAGGTTCAAGGTCGCGCCCCACGCGGGCGCGTGGATTGAAACAATATCGGCCTGCATATCCAACAGCGCGTTTATCGTCGCGCCCCACGCGGGCGCGTGGATTGAAACTCGTCAAACGCTATCCTCATAAAAGGGCGTGATGTCGCGCCCCACGCGGGCGCGTGGATTGAAACATCCGGGAGGTGCAGGAGGCGACCGGCATCCCGGTCGCGCCCCACGCGGGCGCGTGGATTGAAACAGCGACGACATCAGCCGACAGATACGGCTCGATGGTCGCGCCCCACGCGGGCGCGTGGATTGAAACATGTACCGGACAGCCCGCAAAAATGCAATCTCCGTCGCGCCCCACGCGGGCGCGTGGATTGAAACTAAAAAACCTTGAGGAGGTAGGGTTATGAAAGTGGTCGCGCCCCACGCGGGCGCGTGGATTGAAACAACCAGGAGCGATGGCTCGATGATGTAGATGATGCAGTCGCGCCCCACGCGGGCGCGTGGATTGAAACAAACTCATTTGTTGTTGTTTCCCGGTTCCGCTGGGTGTCGCGCCCCACGCGGGCGCGTGGATTGAAACCACTATAAAATCAGAAGAAAGAGAAGGCAAGGAAGGTCGCGCCCCACGCGGGCGCGTGGATTGAAACTATTCGACGATTATCACCATAATAAGATGAAGCAAGTCGCGCCCCACGCGGGCGCGTGGATTGAAACGCCTCAAGACGGGCAGCAGTGTTATCGAGAGCCCGGTCGCGCCCCACGCGGGCGCGTGGATTGAAACAGGTAAGTTCCTGCCGACCGAGGAGAAGATTGCTCGTCGCGCCCCACGCGGGCGCGTGGATTGAAACTACTTCGGCTCTCGCGGGCTTGAGAAGATTGGGCAGTCGCGCCCCACGCGGGCGCGTGGATTGAAACTTCGGGATACAGCGCGTCAACTGATACCCGTGCCCGTCGCGCCCCACGCAGGCGCGTGGATTGAAACATGAGTCTCCCTGCTACTCTTCGCAAGCGGTTCGAGTCGCGCCCCACGCGGGCGCGTGGATTGAAACGCCTATCTGGGACGACGGGTCCCAGCTTTTCGGGTCGCGCCCCACGCGGGCGCGTGGATCTGGGAACTTGAGGTACTGTTCGTTCGCGATGGCGGTCTTCTTCCCCACACGCGGGGGGGGGGTCCATCAGCAAGGGAATCAAACCGCGGAATTAACCAGGGATTATAGTACATCGTCATCGACATAGGGCCAGACGCCCCACTCGACAAAGTTACCGAAGGCATTAATCTGAGCTTTGAACGCTACAAGGCAATACAACGCATCATCATCCTGATGGGCGACAAAGCCCCCGAGATCCAAAAAAAGCTGACTATGAGACGGGAAAGATGCTCGTAGAGCTGCAGAGAAGACTGAAATAAAAAAAGCGATATAAAGAAGACCGGAGCCTTTCTTCCCGGTGGGCCGGCATTACCCGCCCCCCCCTCATCGCACTACAAATATACGCACGAATCGCTAAAATATAACCCGCCATGATCGAGCCAATTATCCACATCGAGGTCGCCGGGATCCAAGAACTCAAAAGCCTGCTCGCCCGCATAACCAGCCCTCGCACAGCAAGTAACCAAAGACAGCGACGCACTCCACGGCATCGGCACCATCCTCTACAAAAGCGCCATCACCACCATCAACCAAGGCGGCCGGCCACTCTACAAACCACTCGCCCAAAGCACCATCAACAAACGATGGGCCAAAGAGCAAACGCGCACCCCCGGCAGTCTTCCCCACAGGCGTGGGGGTGTTGTGATACCCTCAATCGCACAATATCTGGTAATATTATTCCAAAATAGAACGCACAATACATTCTATCAGCTCGCCGTGTTCAACAATGAGCTTCGGATGATTGATAACAGGCAAGATCTGGATTATGAACAGTTTCGCGCTTTTCGCTTCGTTCAGCTATACCGATGTATGTTCCCCGTGCTCGTAAAAACTTGACAGGAAGACTGACTTCACAGATAAGAGTGTTTGCGCGATAGCAGAATCAGAAAAGCCGGGGGAAATCACTTATGGGGAAACTCACCCTGCCGGTTATGATTCCGTACCCTCTAGTGGACGGAATCATAACCGGCGGCCTCCGCTCCGTCAGGACTTGTTCAGGAAGACAGAGAAGAGATCGATCGGGATCGGGAAAACGGTCGTCGAGTTGTTCTCCTGGGCGATGTCCTTCAGGGTCTGCAGGTAGCGCAGCTGCAGGGCCGAAGGAGCAGAGGAGATGACCATGGCAGCGTCAGCCAGACGCTGGGCGGCCTGGAACTCACCCTCGGCGTTGATGATCTTCGAACGGCGCTCACGCTCCGCCTCGGCCTGCTTGGCCATGGCGCGACGCATCTCTTCGGGAAGGTCAATCTCCTTCACCTCCACCTTGCTCACCTTCACACCCCAGGGCTCGGTGTCCTTGTCGAGAATGGACTGGATCCGGGTATTGATTTCATCGCGCTCGGCCAGGAGATTATCAAGCTCTCCCTGTCCACAGACACTCCGGAGGGTGGTCTGGGCAAGCTGCGAGGTCGCGAAATGGAAATCCTCGACATCGATAATGGCCTTTACCGGGTCGAGCACCCTGAAGTAGACCACCGCACTTACCTTCACCGACACGTTGTCGCGGGTGATGATGTCCTGCGGGGGGACATCGAGTGTGACGGTGCGGAGGTCCACCCGCACCATCTTGTCGATGCCCGGGATGAGGATGATGAGCCCCGGACCTTTGGGACCGAGCAGCCTGCCGAGGCGGAACACGACGGCCCGTTCGTATTCGCGCATGATCTTGATCGAAGAGGCCAGAAAGGCCGCAACGAGGATCAGTATGGTGAGAAAATTGAAAGTAAGCATAGTGTGCATCCTTTATGGTTATTGTTGATATGGTTGTCTGTTCCTGTTATTGCCTGTTCACCTGCAGCTGCATCCCCTTCATCCCCTCCACCCTTACCCCGCCCCCCTTCTCAACGGCGGAAGCCGACACCGCGTCCCAAAGCTCTCCGTGCACGAATACCTTTCCGGGGACTCCCGGGGCCAGCGGCTCGAGTGCCTCGCCTGTTTCACCGACCAGACCCTCGCCTCCCGACAGTTTTCTCCCGCGTGCCGAACGGACGATGAGGCGCAGGATCAACACGACTGCCAGAGAGAATGCTATGAACACAGGAAGGAATACCTGCAGCGACAGGGTGAGGCCGCTCGAGGGGAAATCGAACAGCATGAGGGATCCTGCAAAGAGCGACACAAGCCCTGCAACGGCAAGCACGCCTCCGCTCGTCACGAAAACCTCCATAGCCAGAAAAAGTACGGCAAGCATGAGAAGGAGGATGCCGGTGATGCTGGCAGAAAGCAGCTGCAGCGAATAGAGGCCGAGCAGAAGCGCTACGGCACCCGCAGTGCCTGGAAAAATGGCTCCGGGGCTGGCGAATTCGAAATACAGGCCGAGAAGCCCGGCAAGGAAAAGAATGTAGGCGATGTCCGGATGAGCAACGGCCATCAGCACGGATTCGGAGAATGACGGCGGTTTCATGACCAGCCTGGCGCCTGCAGTCGAGAGGGTCTGGATTCCTGCAGCGGTTTTTAGCTGACGGCCGTCTGTGCGCCGGAGCAGCTCTTTGGGCGTATCGGCAATGATGTCGATCACCCCTTCCTGCAGGGCTTCGGAGGCACTTGAGGCAAGGCTTTCACGAACCGCACGCTCCGCCCACTCAGGATTGCGGCCGCGCTCGAGGGCAAGGCTTCTGGCAAATGCGGCAAGATCATTGACCGCTTTCGTGCCGGCGGCACTTTCCCCCTGCCCGGGGATTCCGGGAGTGACTGGATGTGCGGCACCGGTTTCCGTACCGGGCGACATGGCAGCCACATGGGCTGAAAGCAGGAGAAGGGCTCCTGCCGAAGCCGCCTCGGCTCCTGAAGGCGATACATAGACGATGACGGGAACCGGGGATGCCATGACGGCCTTGACCATGGTGCGTAGAGAACTCACCAGGCCGCCGGGAGTATCAAGTTCAACGAGCACAGCCCCCGACCCCTCCAGAGAAGCCTCATCGAGCACCCGGCTGAAGTAGCGGGCACTGCCGGGGTTGACCGGCCCCCTGAGCACCATCCCGGTGACAAGCCGCTCCACCGGGACCGATTCTGCGGCATGAAGGGACTGGAAAAAGAGTAACATCACCACCATCACCAGGGCGACGCCGAAGCCGGGTATTCTGAATGGAAGAGCGCGCATCTCCATCGACAGGTGAATGGTTCTCAAATGTGAAGAATTTGTAAAGGATTAAGGAATATGGCAGGTAAAGCGTTCCCCTGCAAGCCCCGCGCACCCGATTCCCCAAAGGGGCGGTTACGCTTTACATTACAGAAACTTATCTGTATGTTTATCTGTTATGTATTTTTGACTGCCTGCCGGGCAAGACCCCATGCAATACGCTTACGATGGCGGTATGCATCCCATGAACATCATCAATGACCACCATGTTTTATTTTGATCCGCTCTATTTTGTTTTCGCACTTCCCCCGATGCTGCTCGGCCTGTGGGCCCAGTTCCGGGTCAAATCAACTTTCAAAAAATATGCACTGGTACGCACCGGCTCGGGCATAAACGGTGCCGAGGCTGCGCGGCGCATTCTGGAGCGCGGCGGCATCGCAACGGTGAGTGTAGAGGCTACACGCGGCATGCTTTCGGACCATTACGACCCCCGCCACAAGGCGCTCCGCCTGAGTGAAGATGTCTATAGCCAGGCAAGCATCGCCGCCGTCGGTGTGGCGGCCCATGAGGCAGGCCACGCATTGCAGGATAAAACCCGATACTTCCCGCTGCAGATCCGCTCCCTCATGGTGCCGGCCGTCTCCATCGGCAGCAATGTCGGCCCGCTTCTCTTCATGGCAGGGATATTCCTTGCCGGAACCATCGGCACAACGCTTGCCTGGGCGGGCATCATCCTGTTCGGCTCGACGGCGCTCTTCGCACTGGTGACACTGCCGGTGGAGATTGATGCAAGCCGCAGGGCCAAAGCGCTGCTGGTATCGCAGGGCATCGTCTCACCCGCAGAAATGCAGGGTGTCAATGCGGTGCTCAACGCCGCAGCATTGACCTATGTGGCGGCAGCCGCACAGGCCGTCATGCAGCTGGTCTATTTCCTTTCCATCATGAACCGCCGCGACTGAGCGCCCCGCCGCACGGTCCGCACAACCCCTTCTGTTCGAGTGAAGCAAAGTTTCAGGAAAAAACCGCTTGCCCTCCTCCTTGAAGAGATGCAGGGCGAACACCGCCTCCACAGGGTGCTCGGGCCGGTGGCACTCACCAGTCTCGGCGTCGGGGCCATCATCGGCACCGGCATCTTCGTACTCATCGGCATCGCCGCACACGACAAGGCGGGACCTGCCGTCACCCTTTCCTTCGCCCTTGCCGGCTTCGCCTGCATCTTCGCAGCCCTCTGCTATGCCGAGTTCGCCTCGATGGCGCCCGTGGCCGGCTCAGCCTACACGTACGCCTATGCCACCCTCGGCGAGCTCTTCGCATGGATCATCGGCTGGGACCTCATCCTTGAATACGGTGTCGCATCGGCAACGGTAGCGCATGGATGGTCGCACTATTTCCAGGACTTCATCAGCATCTTCGGTCTGTCGATACCGGCGGTGTTCAGCCGCCCTCCGCTTGACTTCGACCCGGCAACAGGCATGATGACCCCCACCGGCGCACTGTTTGACCTTCCTGCAGTCCTCGTGGCGCTCGCCATGACGGTGGTGCTGGTCAAGGGCATCAAGGAGAGCGCAGGCTTCAACTCCGTGATGGTGATCCTTAAAGTGGCCGTCGTGCTGCTTGTGATCGTGCTCGGGGCGATGCACATCAACCCCGCCAACTGGCAGCCCTTCGCCCCGTTCGGATACTCCGGACTGAGCCTGTTCGGCCATACCGTGCTCGGCCCTGCCGGCTCGGGCGGCGCGCCGGTCGGCGTGCTCGCAGGAGCGGCAATGATCTTCTTCGCCTACATCGGATTCGACTCTGTATCGATCCATGCCGAGGAGGCCATCAACCCGCAGCGCGACATCCCGATCGGCCTCATCACCTCGCTCATCATCTGCACCGTCCTCTACATCGCCGTTGCCACCGTCATCACCGGCATGGTTCCCTACGACCAGCTCAACATTGACGCTCCGGTATCAAACGCCTTCAAGCAGGTCGGCCTTGAATGGGCCCAGTTCATCGTATCGCTCGGCGCCATAACCGGCATCACCTCCGTGCTGCTCGTCATGATGCTCAGCCAGCCGCGCATCTTTCTTGCAATGGCGCGCGACGGCCTGCTTCCTGTCAAATTCTTCGGCGCCATCCACGAGAAGTTCAGGACCCCCTGGAAATCGACCATCCTCACCGGTATCTTCGTCGCCGTGCTCGGAGGCCTTCTCCCTCTCCGCCTTCTGGCAGAACTTGTCAACATCGGAACGCTGTTCGCGTTCGTCGTCGTCTGCAGCGCCGTGCTCATCATGCGCCGCACCAACCCCGATGCCGTGCGCCCCTTCAGGGCCCCCCTCGTGCCGTTTGTGCCGATTGCCGGCATCCTCACCTGCCTCGTACTCATGTTCTCGCTCCCGGCTGAAAACTGGCTCCGCCTCATCGTCTGGCTCGCAATCGGTTTTCTGATCTACTACTTCTACGGCCGCCGCCACAGCGTGCTCCGCAAAATAAACAGCGCCCGATGACAGAGAGGACAACAGGAAAAACAATCCTCATCACAGGGGCCTCGACCGGCATCGGTCAGGCCACTGCCCTTCTTCTTGCCGAAGGGGGCTGGAATGTAGCGCTCGCCGCCCGATCCCGCGATAAGCTTCTGTCGCTCACGAGCCAGATAGGAACAAAGCGGGCGCTTGCCATTCCGACCGATGTGGCCGACTGGCAGTCGCAGGAGACGATGGTCCGGAAAACACTTGAGCGGTTCGGTACCATCGACGCGGTGTTCGCCAATGCGGGGTTCTCCAAAGGCTCAAGCTTCCTCGGCGGTCCCGACCAGCCGGACGAATGGCGCCAGATGGTGCTGGTCAATGTGTACGGCGCAGCGGCCACCGCACGACTCACGCTGCCGGAACTCGTCAAGAGCCGGGGACACTTCCTCATCACCGGCTCCGTTGTCGGTCGCGTCACATCCATCCGAAACCTCTATTCGGCAACGAAGTGGGCCGTCACCGGCATGGCGCAGGCGATACGCAACGAAATGGCCGGCACCGGCGTCCGCGTCACCCTGGTGCAGCCTGGAGTGGTCGATACCCCGTTCTGGGAGAGCATCCCAAAGCCCGGCACGCCGGAACTCCAGCCGGAAGACATTGCCCGCGCAGTCCAGTACGCCCTCCTGCAGCCGGCGCATGTCGACGTCAATGAAATCATCATCAGGCCGACGGGCCAGCCGCACTGAATCGTTCCGGACAGCAGCCGGGCCAACACACCAGACCCTTTTTCATCCATGCTCATCACCTTTGAGGGAATAGACGGCGCAGGCAAGTCGACACAGATCCAGAAACTCGCCGCATACCTGAAACAGGAGGGCCGCGAGGTTCTCACCCTGCGGGAACCGGGGGGAACGGAAGTCGCCGAAAAGATACGTCACATCCTCCTCGAAAGCCGCCACGACATCACCCCCGTCGGAGAGCTGCTGCTCTTTTCGGCAAGCCGCGCCGAGCTGGTATCGGAAGTGGTCCGGCCCGCTTTGGCCGAAGGCAAAACCGTCATCCTCGACCGCTTCTTCGACTCCACCACCGCCTATCAGGGTTACGGCCGCGGCCTCGACCTCAACATGCTCCGGACCCTCATCGCCATCTCTACCGGCGCACTCACTCCCGACATCACCTTCTACCTCGACATCCTTCCCGAGGAGGCGCTGATCAGGAAGTTCTCCGAAAAGTCCCTCCCGCTGGCATTTGAAAACGAAGAGCTCGACCGCATGGAGCGCTCGGGCCTCGAGTTCTACCGGAATGTCCGCCAGGGATACCTCGACATCATAGAAGCCGAACCCGGACGGTTCAAAAGCATCAACGCACGCCACGGGGTGCAGGAAATACACGCAATCATCGTCAAAACCTTGAACGAACGCTTTAAGGAGCAATCCTGACAACCGCTCCGGAGCGAGACCAGCGAGGAAGGATTGCCGTTCTGTTAATTCTGAAGAATCCTGCCGCTTTTGGCGGGATTTTCCGTAAATTGCCGGTCGTAATGCCCATCCTTCACCTTTTCCTATACTTTGGTTATCAATGCACGAAAGCATCCTGAAAGAGCGCCAGCTGACCACATGCACCACCCCCATCACGCTGCAGGACATCAGGACCCTGAAGGAACTTTACACCCTCAAGGCAGAAACCAAGGAACTTCGTGAGCCGATCGTCAGGAACATCATCAAGCAGCGTGTCGTCGGACGCGCCTGCATCGAGTCCCTGAAAAACGCCCTCTACTCGCTTGAAACCATCTACATCGACGACAACACCGGGCACCGTCTGCTCCGGCTCGACGGGATGAAGCAGATCGAGGTCGACCTTACCTATGAAATCCGGGAACTGCAGAAGGACATCTACTACCTCGAATACGGCGAAGACAAGTTCATCGACTACCTCGCCAAGTTCATGCCCGAGTTCCGCGCCTATGTGAACAAGGGCGTGAACCTGCTAAAGGGCAAGCAATTCAACGCGTTCATCACCGACCGCGACGGCACAACCAACAACTACTGCGGCCGGTACCGCTCCTCCATCCAGCCGATCTACAACTCGGTGTTCCTTTCGCGGTTCGCCAAGAACTGCTGCACCCATCCGATCATCATCACCTCGGCACCCCTCAAGGACTTCGGCATCCTGAACGTCTCCATAAACCCGAGCCACACGTTCGTCTACGCGGGCTCGAAAGGCCGGGAGTTCATCAATCTTGACGGCGAGTTCAACAGCTTCCCGATTGAAGAGGACAAGCAGAAACTCATCCACCGCCTCAACGATCACCTGCGGGTAATGCTGCAGGACCCCGATTTTGAAAAGTTCAACTTCATCGGCTCGGCCCTCCAGATCAAGTTCGGCCAGACCACCGTGGCGCGACAGGACATCAGCAGCTCGATTCGCGATGACGAATCCTCGGCGTTCCTGGAAAAGGTGAAAAGCATCGTGCGCGAAATCGACCCCGAGGAGAAGAACTTCCGCATCGAAGACACCGGGCTCGACATTGAAATCATCCTGACCATCGATGTCGACTGCAACGATGCCGTCATCAAGGATTTCGACAAGGGCGACGGCCTCTCCTTCATCAGCAGGGAACTTTCCCTCAGTAGCGCAAGCGGCCCCATCCTCGTCTGCGGCGACACTCCGTCCGACATCCCGATGCTGAAAACCGCGATGGAGATGTTTGACGATGTCTGGACCATCTTCGTCACCCGCGACCATGAGCTGAAAAAAGAGGTTCAGGAAATATGCCCGAAAAGCATCACGGTACCCTATCCGGACATACTCCTGACCATCCTCGGCCTCCTGTCGCTCTGATATTTTTTTCCGCATCACCAAAATCATACTACTACACGGCATGAGCACTCTCTTCAAAGGCGCGATATTCGATCTGGACGGGGTCATCACAGGAACGGCGAAAGTACACAGCCTGGCCTGGGAATCAATGTTCAACACCTTCCTCCAGCAGTACGCGGAAGACAACAACGAACCGTTCGTTCCCTTCGACCCGCTCCACGACTACCACCGGTACGTGGATGGAAAACCGCGCATGGAAGGAGTGAAAAGTTTCCTTGAGTCCCGTGACATCGAGCTTCCCTTCGGCGAACTCGACGACATCCCCGAGAAAGAGACCGTCTGCGGGCTCGGCAACCGAAAGAACATCGTCTTCACCGAGATCCTCCAAAGAGAGGGCCCGGAGGTCTACACCACCTCGGTCGAGCTCATCGAAACCCTCATCAAGAACGGCATCCGCATCGGCATTGCCAGCTCGAGCCGCAACTGCCAGCTTATCCTCAAACTGGCCAACCTCGAACACCTCTTTGAAACCCGCGTCGACGGTGAAGTCTCCATAGAAATGGGCCTGAAAGGAAAGCCGAACCCCGACATCTTCGTCACCGCAGCGGCCAACCTCGGCCTGCTCCCCCACGAATGCGTGGTGGTCGAAGACGCGATTTCAGGCGTACAGGCCGGCTCGCGCGGAAACTTCGGCATGGTACTCGGCATCGCCCGTGACATTGAAGGCTCGAAACTCCGCGAACAGGGCGCTGACATCGTTGTCCGTGACCTCGGAGAGATCACCATTGATGGGATCCGCGACTGGTTCCGGGAAGGGCTCCGCCATGAAGGCTGGAACTTGACCTACACCGAGTTCTCCCCGAAAGAGGAAAAGCTCCGCGAAACCCTTACCGCCATCGGCAACGGCTACCTCGGCGTACGCGGCGCCTGGGAAGGCTCGAAAACCTCCGAATCCCACTACCCCGGCACCTATATTGCAGGCATCTTCAACCGCCTGCCCTCCAAGGTCCACGGCCAGACGGTCTTCAACAACGACTTCGTCAATGCCCCGAACTGGCTCCCGGTCGAGTTCCGCATCGGCGGCGGCGAGTTCATCGACCCAGCCCTGCAGACGATCCTCAGCTACCATCAGAACCTCGACTTCCAGAATGCCGTGATGGAACGCGAAGTCGTCATTCAGGACAACCTCGGCAGGATATCGCGTATCAGCAGCCGCCGGTTCGCCAGCATGGACAACCCCCATATCGTGGCACTCCGCTTCACCCTCCGTCCCGTCAACTACAGTGCTACGGTCGAGTTCCGGACGGCAATCGACGGCACTGTGGAGAACAAGGGTGTCGCCCGCTACAACGAACTGGCAACCGACCATCTTGAAGAGGTTGCCTCCACCTGTACCGATGGTGTAATGCTGCTTCATGTGCAGACGAGCGTTTCGAAGTACGACATCGTCACCGCAGCCAGAACCCGGGTGCTCTCGCACGGCAAGGAACAGGAAGTCCTGCGCACAACGATCAGGGAAAATCGTTTTGTCGGCGAGTGCTTCAGCCTCGAACTCGCCCCCGACAAAAGCGGCACCATTGAAAAAACCGTCGCCATCCACACATCCCTCGATGCCGATCAGCCGCAGGGACCGGTGGAGGCCGCTTCGGCCACCCTCAGCGGAACAGGCTCGTTCGACGACCTCTTTCTTGCCCACAGGGAGGCCTGGCAGGCAATCTGGGAGCGTGCCGACATGGTGGTCGAAGGAGACCGGTTCAGCCAGAAAGTGCTCCGCCTGCATATCTACCACATGATGGGCACCGCTTCACCCCACAATCCGTCAATCGACGCCGGCATGCCGGCACGCGGACTGAACGGCGAATCATACCGCGGACACATCTTCTGGGACGAGATCTTCATACTCCCCTTCTTCAACAGCCACTTCCCGGAGATCTCCAAAGCGCTGCTCATGTACCGCTACCGCAGGCTTTCTGCTGCGAAGGAGTACGCTCGCGAAAACGGATACAGTGGAGCGATGTTCCCCTGGCAGACCGCCGACGACGGGCAGGAAGACACGCAGATCCTCCACTTCAACCCCGCCAGCGGGACCTGGGGCCCCGACCTCAGCCGCAAACAGCGCCACGTCTCCATTGCGGTGTTCTACAACACCTGGCGCTATGTGCATGACAGCGGCGACACGGCGTTCCTCAACGCCGAGGGTGCGGAGCTCATGTTCGAGATCGCCCGGTTCTGGGCATCCATCGCCCACTCTTCAGCCGAAACCGGCAAGTACCACATCGAAGACGTCATGGGTCCCGACGAGTTCCATGAAGCGCTTCCGGGCAGCGGCCGCGAAGGGTTGAAAGACAACGCCTACACCAACATCATGACGGCCTGGCTGATGGAAAAAGCCGTAGAGGCCAGCGAACAGATCGACAGTCAGGCCCTCAGCGCCCTGATGGAGAAAACCGGCCTCGGGTTCGACGAAATCGAGCTCTGGCGCACCATCAGCAGCAACATGACGATCCCCGTCGACCGGGACGGCATCATCGAACAGTTCGAAGGGTACATGGGACTCAGGGAACTTGACTGGGCGCACTACCGCCAGAAGTACCCGAACATCCACCGCATGGACCGCATCCTCAAGGCGGAAGGCGACAGCCCGGACAACTACAAGGTCGCAAAGCAGCCCGACGTGCTCATGACCTTCTATACCCTGCCTCCCTCCGAAGTGGCCCGTCTGATCGAGAAGAACGGCTATGGTAAAATCGATCCCGAAGTCCTCGTCCGCGAGAACTACGCATACTATGAACCCAGAACCAGCCACGGCTCGACACTCAGCAAGGTGGTCCACTGCATCATCTCCAGTTACCTTGAAGAGGGTCGTGATACCGCATGGAACTGGTTCATGGAAGCCCTGAAAAGCGACATCCGCGACACCCAGGGTGGCACCACCCAGGAGGGCATCCACTGCGGGGTCATGGCCGGCACGCTCGACACCGTGACCCGGTTCTTCGCCGGCATCTCCTTTGAGGGTGACCGCCTAAGCGTGCACCCCAACCTTCCGCCGCAGTGGAAAACCCTTGCGCTGAAGGTCGTTTTCCGCGGAAACCTCTACGCCATCGAAATCGAAGACCAGAAAGTCAGCGTGACTCTTCTTGAGTCCCCGGCCGACGAAGCAGAGGCCTCTATCAACGGTCAGGATGTGGTACTCAAAAAAGCAGTTCTTCACACTGCCGGCTGAACACGCCCGTCAGGAACCAGGGGGCGGCAAGCTATGCCGCCCCGGTTTTGTATTATTGGCGTTTAACCGTATTATGATTTTTTTCTTTTACTGCAGCTTCACCGCTTAGAGCTTATGCGCCTATCAAATTTCAGGTACACCCTTCCGAAGACCAAGATCGCCGATCATCCCGCCGACCCGAGGGACTCATGCAAGATGATGGTCCTGAACCGCCGCAAAAAGGACATCGAGCACAAGGTCTTCGAAGACATCGCATCCTACTTCAAGAAGGGCGACCTTCTCATCCTCAACAACAGCAGGGTGTTTCCCGCCAAGATCTTCGGGCAGAAGGAAAAGACCGATGCCAAGATCGAGGTTTTTCTGCTCCGGGTCCTCAATCGTGAAGCAGGCCTCTGGGACGTACTCGTCGACCCAGCCCGCAAGGTCCGCGTCGGCAACAAGATCTACTTCGACGAGGACGTCGTGGCTGAAGTGGTAGACAACACCACCTCACGCGGACGCACCATCCGGTTCCTCAATCCTGAAATAGATGTGTTCAGCCTGGTCGACAGGATCGGCAACGTCCCCCTGCCGCCCTATTTCACCCGGAAATCCAAAGACTCCGACAAAGAGAACTACCAGACCGTCTATGCCAACCAGACCGGTTCGGTCGTAGCCCCGATGGCCGGCCTGCACTTCACGATGCCGCTGCTCCAGAAGATCCAGAAAATCGGCGTGAAGGTCCTGCCGATTACCCTGCACCCGAGCTTGAGCACGTTCAACGCGATTGAAGTCGAAGATGTCTCGAAGCACAAGATGGATTCGGAATATTTCAATATTCCCTACCAGACGGCCATGGAGATCAATGAGACGAAAATGAAGAAAAGCGGACGGGTGATCGCCGTCGGTACAACCACGTGCAGGGTCCTCGAAGCCAATGCCACCGTCGACGGCAAGATCAAGTTCGGCCAGGGATGGACCGACAAGTTCATCTACCCGCCTTACCAGTTCAAGGTGACCGATGCGCTCGTCACCAACTTCCAGCAGCCCGAAACGACCCTCCTGATGGTAGTCAGCGCATTTGCAGAACACCGCCTTCTCATGGACGCCTACAAGGTGGCCCTGAAGAACGACTACAAGTTCCTGGCTTACGGGGACGCCATGTTCATCCATTAAGTACCCGTAGAGAGTGAACGCCATCGCCATCATTGCCGCCAGCGGCATAGGGAAACGGATGCAGCTGCCCGGCGGCAGGAGCAAGCAGCTGCTTGAAATCGGAGGGTTCCCGGTCATCCACCACACCCTCAAAGCCTTCGAGGATGCCTCGCAGGTCACGGAGGTTTACATCGCCACGAAAGCCGACAACATCGACCTGCTCCAGGACATGGCCCGCAGTGCCGGGTTCAGGAAGGTCCGCCACGTGATTGAAGGAGGCAAGGAGCGCCAGGACTCCGTATGGAACTGCATCCGCATGATCAGTGACGGACACTCTGGCGCAGGCGAACTGCCCGATGCCATCCTGGTCCATGACGGGGCACGCCCCTTCATCCGCCCCGAAGAAATCGACGACATCGTCCGTCTCTCGGTAGAATCGGGCGCATGCGTTCCCGGAAACCGCCCGAAGGATACCATCAAGTACATCGGCAGCGACCCCTCCTGCTTCGGAGCCACCCTTGAGCGTTCGCGCCTCATGCAGGTGCAGACCCCCCAGGGATTCCGTGCCGGCATGCTCATCGATGCGCACCATAGGGCGGCAGAAGAGGGATGGTACGCAACCGATGACGCAGCGCTGGTCGAACGCTATTTCCCCGACTATCCGGTCAGGATCTACGAAACAGGCTACCACAACATCAAGATCACCACACCCGAAGACATACCGGTAGCCGAAGCGATTTACCAAGCTCTCCTGTAATAGCCCTGAAACCGGCTGCCGGAGCCCAGAAAAACCAGAGATTCAGTTTGTTTATTGTGAGGGCTGTCGTATATTATCAGCCCGGAAATGGTGAGGTAGCTCAGTTGGTTAGAGCACAGGATTCATAACCCTGAGGTCGAGGGTTCAACTCCCTCTCTCACCACCACTTCCAAGTTTACCACCATGCGTAAAGCGCCGAAAGCCCCTATTCCACAGGGGTTTTCGCGTTTCTGCCATTCGCCTCTTTTCGCTCATACTACCATTATCCGCATTATTAATCCGGCAACGAAACTACGAAGCTTGTGCATACCGGACTTTTGGGTGATTGAATAGCTTCGCAACTTTCCTGGCGATTTCTGAAGATGCCTCAAATGTGAAACGGTCTTCTTTCGAATTGTTTCTTTGTTCCGCGAAACACCGCCCTTGTTTCCATGCACGGCCGATTTCTCTTGTGCAAAGCACGACAGACAGCTCTAGACTTTTCATTTCAGGTATATAAGGGTCTTTGAGATCTGGTCCCGTAAGGCAGGATTAACCATGACTTCATCGGCATAGTGCGTCCAATCCGCAACCGCAGCATTGACTTCATCGATGATGCCGGCGGCTTTTTTTACACTGACGGATTTGCCGATGGCGAGCAGGTCTTCCCTGGTGATGTCTCTGCGCTTGCCGTTGATGCTCAGGGCATGCTGACTGACCCATCGATGATCGGGCTGCCAGGCGTGGCAGACATCATACGCCGGTGCCAGTTCCCATTTTCCGCCCTGTTTCAGCCGGAATGAAAAATTCTTGGTATGGTCGTCACAGTTCCGGGCCGCGACGTTGAAGGTCATCCTCCTGAACAGTTGCTCGGCATCGGGATAGGGCAGTTTCAGTTCGCGCATGGTCTGAAAAAGCTGTTCGTAGCTGAAACTCATGACCAAGTTGTAGTCGAAGTGCTTCAGGGCACTGAAGGTCTGGATATGATGTTTCGTTGATCCTCCTTCACGGTCGAACCGTTTGGTCATGAAGTGCGCCCTCCCGTGTTCCTCCAGCAATCGGCAGGGCATCATGGTGATGCCGCAGGCCTGGGCCATGTGGTAGTAGGCCATTTCCACCCGGCCATAGCCGTGAGATGAGCCGAGTTGCACGTCGCTTACGCCGTCGAGCTTTAATAGCCAATGCGAGAACCCTTGTGGGGCATTAGTCTGCCCAGATCGAACCTCTCCGGTTTTCTCGTTCAATGCAATTATGGCCTTCGGCCTTGCACCGCCTGCCGAGGTGCCGATACGCAGCAGTTCCGACACCACCTTTTCCGTGTCCGCTTCGAGGTTGGTTGAAAAGGCCTCTTTGCTGGAGAGCATCCTTTTGGCAATATCCACCAGCGTATCGATCTCCAGAGAAAAGGTCCGTTTGCTGGCTTTCCAGACAGCCGGTTCGAATTCCAGAGCACCCATTCCACGGGTGCCCATAAAGCAGAGCATTTCGACCGGATTCATGCTGTTCTGTGGGCGGCCCTGGCGGGCCAGCCACAGATTGATCAACTGGTTACCGTACCGGTCAGGCAACACATCGGCCAGGAGGCCCGGCAATCCTTTGAAATTGTCCAGTGCAGGTTCAGCCTTTTTGCGCAGCGAGGGAAACAGAAACAGATTCCCAACATATGAGATGGGCATCTGCAGGGGAGCAAGGTCCCATCCCTTCGACTTGAACCGGGGATCAAACTCAAAGGTTGCCAGACCGGCCGCATCATCCCAAGCGACAGCTCCGGCCAGTTCTCCCCATATTCTGACTTCCGCTACGTCCATTGCTTACCATTCATGTTCTGTGGAGTCGTTGCGCTGTTTGCCTCTGGCCCGATGCCTTTTTTCTTTCTGCATTCTGGCCAGTGCCAACGGACTGAGGCGCTGCTCCACGACAAAACTATCCATGACCTGCAACTGCTCCAGTACTCTGAGTACCTGGATCAGGGTGCCGAGAGTGACAGTCTGGCCTCTTTCCAGCAAACTCAGAGTCGAGCGGCTGATGCCCGCCGCATGGGCAGTCGCGTCCTGTGTCCGGTTCTGTTCCAGACGATGGTGCCGCACAAAAGCGCCTATGTAGGCGGCAAGCGCCTGGTCACTCATTGATGTCCAATTGATGTTCTCAGTCATACTCCTGCTTTTTGCCTCATCAATGCACTAATCACCATTGGAAGATACCCTTAATCATGCGAATGCTCAAAATAAATGAGTGACATATCATTCACTATATATCAATAATGCCCTTAATGCATGACTTTCTACGCCTTGATGCATAGTGCAGCTACGGATGGCGGTCTTGCTCCAAGACGTCTCTATATACGCCATGCGCCACTCTTCCCGCTGAAGTGCGATTTCAGCCTCAGGAACCGGAACTGAATGACGACAATGAGCGGCAGGCGAAGCGGCTCATTCGGCCGGTGCGGCATCGCGATGAAGGCGACATCCAGCGCATTTATGTGGGCATCCTGTGGATCCCGGCAAAAAAGTGAACGGTTTTTTTAAAAAAAAGTGTCATATTCCTTTGCACAAAAGCGGGGACTTATTTTACATGGAAAGATGATTCAGGTGACGATATTTTCAGCCCCCGCTGAAAAAGTCTGTAAACAGGAGGGCATTCATTGCCTCTCTCACCACCAGATGCGGGTGTAACTCAGTTGGTAGAGTGTTTGCTTCCCAAGCAAAATGTCGCGAGTTCGAATCTCGTCACCCGCTCCCTGTCCGGAACCCTTTCCACGAACTCCTCCGCCCATGACCCAGCCATCCGTTTTCTTCGGACCCGCAAGCGCGGAAGAAATCAACCGGACGCAGATCCTTGAAGGGCAGATGGCCCACCACATCGGCATTGAAATGGTTGAAACGGGACCCGATTACATGACGGCCCGAATGCCGGTCGACCAGCGCACCATCCAGCGCATCGGCATCCTCCACGGGGGCGCCTCGCTTGCCCTTGCCGAAACCGTCGGCAGCATTGCCGCATCCTACGTCGTCGACCGCGAAAAGTTCTACATCGTCGGACAGGAAATCAACGCGAACCACATCCGCCCGACGAGAAGCGGATACGTCTACGCAACGGCCCGGCCGCTGCACCTCGGCAGAACATCACAGGTCTGGGACATCAAGCTGAAGAATGACGAGGGTAAGCTTACCTGCGTCAGCCGCTTCACCGTTGCCGTCCTGAAAAAGGATCCCACCCTCAGCTGACATCTCCGTCAGCGCCGACCCCCTTTAGCGATTTTAAAGCCATCCCGGCCGTTTTTATCAAAACTTTTCCTAACTTGGAAGTTCTTTAGCTTAAGGAACCTACAGGTCTTTTCACCTCATTTGTCGTTTTTCAGGGTATGCAGACTGAACAAGCCGAAACCTTCATCGATCCTTCCGCCGCTTTCGCAACATCCATCTCCCCGGAAGACATCCTCCAGCAGCTCGCACGGCAACAGAAAACCAGAAAGAAATGGCTTCTGATCCAGCCCAAAAGCATTACCAGCATGATGGTGGACTCCGGCACCGTCAGCATGCCCCTGAACCTCATTATGGTGGCGACCCTCGTCGGACAGCTGTTCGAAGTCACCTTTATCGACGAACGCCTTGGAGAACAGATACCCGAAGACTTCTCCCCGTATGATGTCGTGGCCATCACCTCCCGCAGCCTCAATGCCATGAAAGCATATGGTATCGGCGACCGGGCGCTCCGTCAGGGCAAAACCGTCATCCTCGGCGGCGTCCATCCCACCATGCTTCATGAAGAAGCCGCCTCGCACTGCACAAGCGTCGTCTACGGCGAGATCGAATCCATATGGACGGAGCTGGCCACCGATATCCTCAACGGCCGCATGAAGCCGCTGTACCGCGCCAAGGAGCTGAAACCGATGGGAGACATGCACCGACCGGACTTCAGCTACGCGCTGGCCTCTAAAAACTCAAAGAAATACAGTTCAAGGATTCCGATCCTGGCCACGAAGGGGTGCCCGGTCGGCTGCAACTTCTGCACCACGCCCACCATCTACGGCAAAAATTACCGCTACCGTGAACTTGATCTGGTGATCGAGGAAATGCGATACCACCAGGAGCGCCTCCAGAAAGAGAAGATCAATCTCTCCTTCATGGACGACAACATCAGTTTCCGGCCGAAGTACTTCATGACGCTGCTTGAGGAGATGTCGAAAATCGGCGTGCGCTGGAACGCAAACATATCCATGAACTTTCTGGACAAACCCGAAGTGGCGGAACTGGCCGGACGCTCCGGATGCGACCTCCTCTCGATCGGCTTCGAGTCGCTCAACCCGGAGACCCTCAAAAGCGTCCACAAAGGCTCCAACCGCCTTGACAACTACGCAAAGGTGGTCGACAACCTCCACCGGAACGGCATCGCCATCCAGGGCTACTTCATGTTCGGGTTCGACAACGACACCGAGGAGAGTTTCCAGCTCACCTACGACTTCATCATGAAGAACCGGATCGAGTTCCCGGTCTTCTCGCTTGTGACCCCCTTCCCCGGCACGCCCTACTTCGACGAGATGAAACCCCGCATCCGCCACTTCGACTGGGACAAGTACGACACCTACCACTACATGTTCGAGCCGCAGGGCATGGGAGGCGAAACCCTCCTGAAGAACTTCGTCAAACTCCAGCAGGAAGTCTATAAAGGAAAGGCGATCATGCGGCGCATGCAGGGCAAGCCGCTCAACTGGGTCTGGCTGGCAAACTTCATGATGAACCGCTTCACCCGGAAACTGACGCCGGAGATCTACCTCTGAAAATTGCGGAAAGAGGGATACACGCCTGAAAGCAGGGGCGGGCATGCGGATTGCATGCCCGCCCTTTTTCGTTCAGGGCAGAGAGAAGTGGCCAACAGGCGGGAAATACGAACATGGAAACAGCGTTTCACTGCTAGAGGTAGCGCATGTTCACCCGGATCGCTTTTTCCGGGGCGTCAAGAAGGAAGGATGCATCGTTGAATGAAGGCGGGCCGAATGATGTGCGGGGGTTGTTTGATGTGCCGACACCCTCTTTCGGCATGCCGAGGAAGTTGGCATCCAGCCTCCCGTTGCCGTTCCGGTCATGAAAGATGGTGAGGGCGTAGGTGCCGTAGGGAACGGCATCAAAGCGGGCGGAAGTAACGCCTGACGGTATGGTGAGGGTTCTCGCTGCCCGGGCAGTCTTGGCCGGGAACCCTTTTTTTTCATTGAACAGGGCGATGATGCAGCCGGCATTTTCGTTACTGAGGCCGGAGACGGAAACGGTGATCGAACCAGTCTCGGCTGCCTGAAGGGACCCGGCGCCGGCAAGAACCGGCACCAGAGCAAGAAAAACAGCCACTGGCAACAGAACCGTCCTTAGGAGCCCCATCACTTCTTCTCTTCTTCAGGAAGGTCAAGGCGGATATGGAGCTCCCGAAGCTGCGCCCCGGTAACTTCAGACGGAGCCGCCATCATGAGATCCTGTGCCTGCTGGTTCATCGGGAAGGCGATGACTTCGCGGATGTTCTGCTCATCGCGCAGAATCATGACGAGACGGTCAAGGCCCGGTGCGATACCTCCGTGGGGCGGTGCGCCGAGCTTGAAGGCCTCGATCATGTGCCCGAAGCGCAGATCGACCTCCTCGCGGCTGTAGCCTGCGATCTCGAAGGCCTTGTACATGATCTCGGGCTTGTGGTTGCGGATGGCGCCGCTGGAGAGCTCGATGCCGTTGCAGACGATGTCGTACTGGTAGGCCAGCACGTCGAGCGGGTCCATGGTCTCAAGTGCCTCCATCTCGCCCTGCGGCATGGAGAATGGGTTATGGGAGAAGTCGACCTTTTTGGCGTCCTCATTGTATTCGAACATCGGGAAGTCGACGATCCAGCAGAATGATAGTTCGTCGGGGTCAAGGGTGAACAGGTCGCCGAAATAGGTGCGCATGCCGCCCATGATCTTGCATGCCGCCTCCCATTTGCCTGCAGCGAAGAAGACCACATCCCCGGTCTCAAGCGTGAGCTGGTCTTTCATGGCCTGCAGTTCGGGCTCCGTCATGAACTTCACGATCGGACCCTTCGGGCCTTCCTCGCGGAACTGGATGTAGGCCAGTCCTGCCGAACCGAGCTCTCTGGCCCTTTTTTCAGCCTTGTCATAAAAAAGGCGGGACTCGGTCCCACGACCTTTCAGGACGAGCGCCTTCACGGCACATCCGGGCTTTGTGTTCGAGGCGAAAACCTTGAAACCTGAATCCGTGAACATCGGCGTCACATCCTCGATCTTGAGCGGGATGCGCAGGTCCGGCTTGTCGGTACCGTAGCTGTCCATAACCTCGCGGTAACTGATGCGGGGAAAGGGGAACCGGGTGATGCGTTTCTTCGACATGGTGTCGGTAAGATGGCGGAACATGCCCTCGAGAATCTCGAACAGGTCGTCCTGCTCGATGAAGGCCATCTCCATGTCAAGCTGGTAGAACTCGCCGGGGCTGCGGTCCGCACGGGCGTCCTCGTCGCGGAAGCATGGCGCGATCTGGAAATAACGGGGAAAGCCGGCAACCATGAGCAGCTGCTTGAACTGCTGGGGTGCCTGCGGCAGTGCATAGAACTTCCCGGGATGCAGACGGCTCGGGACCAGAAAGTCACGTGCACCTTCGGGAGAACTGGAGGTAAGAATAGGGGTCTGTATCTCGATGAAGTCACGCTCCTCGAGGTAGCGGCGGATGGCGGCACTGATGCGGCTGCGGAAGATGATGTTCTCGTGGATCTTTTCCCGGCGAAGGTCTATGAACCGGTACTTGAGCCGAAGCTCTTCGGACGTCTGCACCTCGTCGGCAACGGGAAAAGGCAGTGGACGTGCGTGGCTTTCAACGCCGATCGCTGAGACCACGACCTCGATCGAGCCTGAAGCAAGTCGGGGATTGATGGTTTCCGAAGAGCGCGCGACAACCCGGCCCTCAATGGTGATGACTGACTCTGCGTGCAGACGGCCGGCAAGTTCGAAAAGCTCCTCCCGCTCGGGCTGCACCACGAGCTGGCAGATGCCGGTATGGTCTCGCAGGTCGATGAACACAAGGCCGCCGTGGTCGCGGATTCTGTGGACCCACCCACCGAGCCTTACCTCACGGCCTTCACCATCAAGGCCTAGCTGGCCGCAGTAGTCGGTGCGAAAACGGTTTTTGAGTGCATTCAGCTCGCCTGCTTCTTTCGTCATAATATCTATGGATGTCCTTGGGATTGAAATACTTGTCGGCCGGCTGCGGCCGGAAAGACTGAATATGAGGAATTTTCATCATTTATAAAACCATCAGCATGTGGAACCCCGCACACAGCTGAACACACGATCAATAGATCAGCTCCCCTCCGAACTCCTTAATGATGTAGCGGACGACCTCGTTCGTGCCGGTCAGTTCCCCAAAGAGGGTGAAGACGCTCTTCTCTCTGGTGCAGGCGTCTTTTTCCGCATCGTAACGGATGCGGACCCGGAGCGGTTTCTGGTAAAACGCCGTCAGCTTCTCTCCGAGCAGGTCGGCCGCCCCGATCAGTTCCTCGCATGAGAACTTCCGGCAACAGACGAGATCGAGAACTCCTTTGGCGTTGCAGGCCGTAATCTCGCATAACTGCAGGTGCGTTGCCATGACGGACCCTCCCCCTTTCTGGAGACTGTCGAGAAAGAGGTTCCACTCAAGGCGAAGAGCCTGTAGATCTCCATCATCGCATGCCGGGGAGCCGGACGGAGAGGGGCCGCTGCCTCCGGAAACGGAAGGAAGGCGGGCAGCGGGGTTTGAGACGTAGCCCGTGAATTTTTTCTGCCATGAACCGAGGTCAAGCCCTTCTTTATGGGGCGCGGGATTTGGCTGCCCGGTCGCTGCAGGCAGAGACTGGTCGAGCGGGGTATCAAAGGCCTCGGGGACTTCTACAGGCGGCGGCTCCGGCAGAGGAGCTGGCTCAACGGAAACAGGCGGCTGCCCGACAGGCTCACTCTTCTGGGAGGCGACTGAGGGATCGGCAGTCTTTCGGCGGGATGCTACATCAGGGGCTTTTTTTTTTGAGGCTCCTGCGTTATCGGAAGCTTGCCAATGTCATCGGCCGGAAGGTGCAGCTCGATCAGCCGGAGAAGGGCCAGCTCAAAGCGGAACTGGTACTCGAACTGGAACTTCAGTTCTTTCTGGGTTTCAAGCAGGAATGAAGCCATCTGCATGAGCTGCCGGGCGGAAAACTTGCCGGCATCGGCCTCATAGCGCTCCCGGACGGCATCGGGCCGTTCGACAAGGCGCGAGGAGCGGAGGTTCTGCACCATGAGGAGGTTGCGGAGATGCTCGATCAGCTTTTCAAGAAAATCCTGCTCGTCATAGCCGTTCTGGATGACGAACTGAGCAACCTCGATCATGGCTGGAGCATCACCGGCGGCAATGGCGTCGGTGACGGCAAAAAGCTGTTCGTCATCAATGTAGTTCAACAGCTCTGCCACGTTCTGGTAACTGATGGCGCCATCCCCTCCTGATTGGGCTGAAAAGGCGATCACCTGATCAAGGATGCTCTGGGCGTCACGCATCGAGCCCTGGGCTTTGCGGCACACCAGCTGCAGGGCGTCCGGTTCGACCTTGATTCCTTCGGACTCGCAGATGCCCTGCAGCTGCTGCTGGATTTCGGGCAGCGGGATCCGCTTGAAATTGAACCGCTGGCAGCGCGAGGCGATGGTCGCGGGAATCTTGTGCAGTTCAGTCGTGGCGAAGATGAAGATGGCATGCGGCGGCGGCTCTTCAAGCGTCTTCAGAAACGCATTGAAGGCTGCAATGGAGAGCATGTGCACCTCATCGATGATGTAGACCCGGTAGCGCCCCTTCTGCGGGCCGTAACGGACGTTCTCGCGCAGAGCGCGGATATCGTCGACGCTGTTGTTTGAAGCGGCATCGAACTCGGCGATGTTGAGGCTGGTGCCGGTCTCGAAGTCACGGCAGCTTTCACACTCCCCGCAGGGCTCGGTAACATCGCGGAGCCAGTCAGCATCATCGATCATCCTCTGGCAGTTGAGGGCCTTGGCAAACACTCTGGCAGCCGTGGTCTTGCCAACGCCTCGAAGACCCGAAAAAATGTACCCGTGGCCGAGCCGTCCCATCCTGAGCGCATTCTGGATCGTGCGGGTGATATGCTCCTGCGCCGTGATGTCGGCAAATTTTGCCGGCCTGTATTTTCTTGCGATTACCTGATAACTCATACCTGCCCTTCGTTACTTCCATCCATCAGTTGTATGAGGGGGACGTGCATGCTCTCTTCGAAGCATGCGCCGAGACGCTCCCGAACCCCCTGCAGTTCAATTCCATCCCATGCAGGCCCGGCCTGACCGAAATCCTCAGCGCCGAAATCCGGCGGGAGCTTTATGAAGAGGTCGTACAGCGTCATGACATGGAGGTCGCTCGCCGCAGCCATCCCGCCGCTGGCGGTCAGATGCATGAAGCGGCACTCAAGAAGAATATCCACAATTTTTCTTAAAGAGGAAGGGTTCTCTCGATGAAACTCCCTGAGAATTTTTTTCATGTCCAGAACAACGCCCTCCCCCCCTGCACGCCAGACCATCCGGAGTACTGCGAGCATGAGGGGAACACCCCTCAAAGGATCGAACTCCGGGGCCGCCGGGCCGGAAAGCCTCCGCGCCCCGAGGCAGTAGACGATTTCTGCGCCGGTCAGTACGACGACCCAGCCGAGGTAGATCCAGAAAAACAGCATCGGAATGACCGACAGGGCTCCGTAGATGTGCTCGAACGTTGCCACATTGGCCACATAGAACGCAAACCAACGCTTTGAGACCTCAAACAGCAGCGTTGCCACAAGTGCGCCGGAAAGGGCGTGAAGGAAACGGACCCTGCGGTTCGGCACAAGGAGGTAGAGCAACAGAAGGGCAAGCACGGTGATGGTGGAGGGAAGCAGGGAGAGGAGCCGGGTTTTCAGCTCGAGCAGCGGACCTTCCGTGAAGACCGTGTACCAGACGAAGGAACTTGCCGCAAGGCTCGTGGCCAGAAGCACGGGTCCGAGCGTCAGGACCGTCCAGTAGAGGGTGAAGCCCTGCAGGACCTTTCTCGGCGAGTGTACCTCCCAGATCTCGTTGAGGGTATGGTCGACGGTTGAGATGAGGACAAGAGCGACAATGAAGAGAAACAGGGCCCCGAAAATGGGCATGGTGAAGGTGTTGCCGATGAAACCTGAGAAATACTCCCGGATCATCCCGCCGGTACCCGGCACGAAATTATGCACGATGAAGTCTTCCACATACGGCTGGAGCGGGGCGAAGACGGCAAAGACGTTGAGAATGGAAAGCACCACGGCAAGAAGGGGAACGATCGAGAGGAGGGTCTGGAAGGCCAGTGAGCCGGCGCTGAGAAATATCCGGTCATGGCGGACGTTCTGCAGGAAGAACGGAACGAACGAACGGAAAAAAGCCCCCGCCTCTCCGATCCGCCGGTGCATGCCGTCCATGATTCCGTTGCTGCCAGGTGCCATTCGTATCCGCTGTTCAGTTTAGCGCACCTTCGGGGGCGCCTTTCAGGGTAAGATAGCAATTCAGCCGGAATCGGAGGCACCCGCGGCCGAAGCACCGGCGAGGCTGCTTTCGGAACGGACCCTCGTCATCAAGAGAAGTCCTGCCATGAAAAAGAGCAGGAGCGAAGCGAGAGCCGCTTTCTGGCTTCCCGCTCCGGCCGACACAAGACCGAACACCAAAGGGCCGGCAATGGCGGAAGCCTTGCCGAAGGTGCCGTCATAGAACCCGAAAAACTCCGCCAGATGTGCCCGGGGCGTCAGGCGGGCCATCATGGAACGGGAGGCCGCCTGCGAAGAGCCCATGGACATGCCGGCCAGCATGCCGGTTGCAAAAAACATCTCTTTGCTGTCGGAGAGAATAGCTGCCAGGATGACCAGAAACCAGATGATGAGGGTAATGACGATGGTGCGCTTGGGACCGATCCGGTCGGTCACGAAACCAAACGCCACTGAACCCGCAATGGCGGTGGTCTGCACCGTCATGAAAAACACGATGAGCTCTCCGGTTGTGAAATGGAGCGTGTTCTGGGCATAGATGAAGGCAAAGGCGATGACCGTCAGAATGGCATCGTTGTAGAAAAAGTAGGCAAGAAGAAACCGTGACAGATCGGGGAAGGATCGGATATGGGTAACGGTGTGGCGCACCTCCCTGATGGAGCGAACTATCCCCTCCAGAGAGAGCATCGGGCCCGCCCTTCGGCCGGAGTCCCGGAGCACGAGAAAGAGCGGCGTGGCGAAGAGGGCGAAAAAAGCTGCGGCAATGAGAAAACTCAGCTTGAGGTTCCCGATGTTCGACACAGTGACCCCGCCCTCGAGCAGCGGGCGGACGAGCAGCAGGATCGAAAGCGCCCCGAGGTATCCCATCGCGAATCCGTAGCCTGAAAGGCGGCCGATGCTCTTTTCGGATGTGATCTCCTTGAGGTAAGCGTCATAGAACACGAGCCCGCCCTCGAAGCCCATGTTGGCAAGCACAAAGAGCACGAGCGCCAGAGCAGCCGTCCCGGGCCCTGAAAACGAAAGGAGTGCGGTTGCAAGAACCGACATGAGGGTGAAGGAGAAGAGGAATCGCTTGCGCCGGCCCGACAGGTCGGAAGCTGCGCCGAGCACTGGAGAGACCACGGCGACAAGCAGCATGGAAATGCTGACGCCGGCACCCCAGAGGGCGTCTCCGGAAGGGTCTCCCCCGCAGATGACGTTCTTGAAGTAGAGCGGGAAGACGAAGGTGACCATCATCACGCTGAAGGAGGTGTTGGCATAATCAAACAGCAGCCATGCAAACACCTTTCTTCGCTGGGTCACGATGGTGGCGGGAGTTAAAGTTGCCGGAAGAGAGATGCGAAGAGGCGCCGTCCGTCTTCGGAACCGAGCAGTTTTTCGCTGGCGCGCTCGGGATGCGGCATGAGGCCGAGTACATTGCCATTGCGGTTCATGATGCCGGCAATGTTTCCAACCGAACCGTTGGGATTGGCCTCATCACTGACATGGCCCTCACGATCGGTATAACGGAACACCACCTGGTCATGCTCCTCAAGGCTTTCAATCACCTCGGGCGGGGCAAAATAATTGCCCTCCCCGTGGGCGATCGGGATGCTGAGCACCTCATCCTCACGGTAGAGACCTGTAAACATGGTGTTGCTGTTCACCGGACGGATGTACGTGTCGCGGCAGAGGAATTTCTTGTCACGGTTTCTGGAGAGCGCACCATCAAGCAGTCCGCTCTCAAGCAGCACCTGGAAGCCATTGCAGATACCGAGCACAGGAAGCCCTTTTCCTGCAGCATCGACCACCTCCTGCATGATGGGCGAAAAGCGAGCGATGGAACCGGCGCGGAGATAGTCGCCATAGGAAAAGCCGCCGGGAAGGATGATCGCCTTAGCCCCCTGGAGGTCATGCGAGCCGTGCCAGAGCATGACGGGTTTCACGCCCTCGAACGATGCGACGGCATGCATGGTGTCATGATCACAGTTCGATCCGGGGAACACAACGACCCCTATGGTGATGTCAGCCATGTGTAGTAGCGAATTTGGTGGGTGAGCTGAAAACCGGCACTCAGGCTTTTTCCAGTTCGAATGAATAATTTTCCATAACGGGGTTCGAAAGCAGCTTCAGGCAGATTTCGTTGCAGATGCGTTCGGCTGCAAGGGCATCGTCTTCATTGATGCTCACCTCGATGTACTTGCCGATCCTTGCCGAACCCACGCTGCCGTAACCAAGGTTCAGGAGGGCATGCTCAACGGCTTTTCCCTGGACATCAAGAATGGACTGGCGGAGCGTCACCTTAATCTTAGCGGTATATGCCATGGTCGGAACAGGTGGTTTATTGGTGGAGATTCAGCCGGCCCGCTGCCGCACGAGCAGCATCAGCGAGCGCAGGATACCGAGCAGAATATACAACAACATGGCAAGAAAAAAAGCCTTCGACTGAAAGACAAGAACCGAGAATCCGGCCAGGGCGTAGAGCGCCATCTGAAACGGCCTCTGGCGGATTGATTCTACGGTCGGCTTGGGAAGAGCGTCGTAATTGACCTTGCTCACCATGAGCAGCGCCAGCGTCACCGACAGCCATGCAATTACTGTCGGCATCATCTCAACGGGGAAAAAGCGTTCGGACTGCATCCAGAGGACAAAGCCCGAAATGGTCAGGGCCTGGGCGGGGGTCGGAAGCCCCGAAAACGAATCCTTGCTGTAGCCGATCATGCTGATGTTGAAGCGGGCCAGCCGGAGCCCGCTGCCAATCATGATGAGGGCGCTCACCGCGATGCCGAGCATGCCCGGCATCCCCTCGAGCCCGAATTTATAGACCAGGTATGCAGGAGCTGCGCCGAAGGAAACAAGGTCGGAGAGTGAATCGAGCTCAAATCCGAAATCGGAGATTCCGTTGGTGGCCCGGGCGACGAATCCGTCAACGGTATCGAAAAAAGCCGCAAGGATGATGAACCAGCAGGCTGCCACATAACTGCCCTCGCCGGACATGACGATGGAGGCGTAGCCTGAAACCATGTTCATCACGGTGAAGACGGAAGGGAAAAACGAACGGGAAACGAAGCCGAAACGCTGCGGCCGCACACCGGACTCCTCCGTAATGAAGGGCGGATAGTGTTTCGAAGCATTACTGTTGGGGGGGTCGGCCATAGAGGATAATCAATTCAATCATGAAAATCGGCAGCCTGGAGCACGCCGTATAAAGTACAATGTTTCACCGGAGCTGTAAAGCTCCGTGGCCATTTCAGGAGGCTCAGTAGCTTTCATCGACCGAGGGAAATCCGCCGCTCCGCACATCCTCCACATACTGCCGGACGGCCTGTTCGATGACGGTGTTGAGATCGGCGTACTGGCGGACGAACCGTGGATGGAACTCCCTGTTGAGGCCGAGGATATCATTGACGACGAGTACCTGCCCGTCACACTCAGCCCCGGCACCGATACCGATTGTCGGAATGGAAAGCAGGCGGGAGATCTCAGCGGCAAGGCCGGCAGGAATCTTTTCAAGCACAACGGCAAACGCGCCCGATCGCTCGAGCGTCACTGCATCCTCGAGCAGTTCTTCGGCTTCGGCCGGATCTTCGGCCCGCACCTTGTAGCTGCCGTATTTATAGATGGACTGGGGCATCAGGCCGAGATGGCCCATCACCGGTATGCCCGCATCGGTGATGCGCCTGACGGTATCGGCGATGGTGCGCCCGCCCTCCATCTTGACGGCATCGCACTCATGCTCCTTCATGATCTTGCCGGCATTGCGAAGCGCATCTTCCGGCGAGAGCTGATAGCTCATGAACGGCATGTCCACGACAACCATGGCCCTGCTGGTTTCAGCCTGCACCCCGCGCACGACCCCCTTGGCATGGTAGATCAACTCATCGACGGTGATGGGGAGCGTGGTGTTGTGGCCTGAAAAGACATTGCTGGCAGAATCACCCACCAGGATGACATCAATGCCGGCCCGGTCGAGGATCCTGGCCATGGTATAGTCGTAGGCGGTCAGAACGGATATCTTCTCACCGTTCTGCTTCATGTCGTAGAGTCGCCTCGTGGTGACATGGGCTGCCTTCTGCTGTGAATTTTTGTTCATGGTGCCAAGCTCTCCGTGATGGATGAAGGTAAAAGCCGTCCGTCGGGCCCCGGTGCCCCGGGAGACCGAAGCCGCACCGGCGCACTGCCGCCATGGGTTTCAAGTGCGGCAAGCATCAGCTCCACAAGCCGCCCGTAGGATGGAATGTAACCAAGAATCTCCTCAAGGGAAACGGTTTTCCGCTCCATCTCCGCCCTCAGATCTTCTGCATCCGCAATCCCACCCCCCGGAACGTACCGGGAAAGGTCCATGTGACGGCGGGACAACGGCAGCGAACCGTGCTGGAGCAGCACCCTTCCGCTTCTACGCTGCGCCGACCCCACCAGCTTCCGTCCGTCAACCTGCAGTTCATGGCGCGCCGAGGCGGTGAAGCATGCAACAGGAGCCGTGACGCCGCGGGCGGGCAGGGTCGAGCGGCAGAACTCTGCATGGACACCGAGCCCTTCAAGCGCAATCCGTATAACTTCATGCACATGACGATACAGCTCGGTGTTCTCTTCGGGAGAATCCGCAATAAAACTGTAGGTAAATTCCTCGCCATGCAGGACCGCCCTGCCGCCGGTCGGCCGCCTCACGACATCAATACCCTCCATCCGGCACCTCCCGGTATCGAAAAGAGCGATATCCTGATTGTAGCCGATGGTAAGGGCATGGGGCCGCCAGCCGTAAAACCGCCAGAGGCAGCTCCCCTCCCCGAACTCTTTCTGGAAGAGACCATCGGCGAACGCCTGCATCATGCGGCGGTCGAACGCCATGTTCTCCTCCCCGGTCCCGAAACCGGTGTCGATAGCCAGTACCGCTGAAAAAGAGGGATGCACGGCAGTCAGTCGTTCTTCAGACATTTATCGTTACGGACAGTATGGGGACAGCGCCAGATGGAGCCGGTCTCGATAATGCCTAAGATAGCCCAAAAAGTACGCGTCGGCAATACGCAGGACGGATCGGTCCCCCGCAACCGTCGTGGGACCCCGGGAAAACAGACGACAGGACTGATGCAGAAAAAAAAGCAGTTTCAGGACCTTATTGTGGCCCGAAGCATTGTTTGTCTCCTCCTCGAGGGGTATTTTCATGAAAAATCTGGTCTGCCCCGCACCCGGCCGCCAGCTTTGTAACATATTCCCCGGCAGATGACATGGGAACACCAGCTCCCTCCATAGAGGACATACTCGGCACATGCCGCGTCCTGGCCATCGTCGGGCTCTCACCGAAGCCGGAACGGCCTTCAAATGCCGTGGCGCGCTACATGATTGCCGCCGGATACACCCTCATCCCCGTCAACCCCGGCCAGACAACGATCCTCGGGCTCCCCTGCTATCCGTCCCTCAAGGCGCTGCCCCCGGAAATTGCCGAATCGGTGGAAATCGTCAACATTTTCCGCAAACCCGCAGATATCCCGCCAGTCGTCGACGAAGCCATTGCCATCGGGGCGAAAGTGATATGGATGCAGCTGGGCATCACCAATGAACCCGCTGCAGAAAAAGCCCGTCAGGCCGGCATCTCCGTCGTACAGAACCGGTGCATTTCGGTTGAACACCAGCGACACTTCATTTGAACCAAGAACACCCGCCGCAGACCACCATGCACCATACAACCGTAGCCCTCCTGTTCGGAGGCCGCTCTCTAGAGCATGAAATATCGGTCATTTCCGCCCGCGCTGTGGCCGCCAACATCGACCGGGACCGCTACCGGGTTCTAGCGGTCTACATCACCCGTGATGGCGGGTGGTATGCCGGCGGAGTAGCCGAACAGATTCTCAAGCTTGACATCGCCGACCTCATCCGCACCACATCGCTTGAAGCCACAGCCGCAACCCTGCGTGAAATGGTGGCGGCATCGGCAGAGCCGCCCTTCAACTTTGATTTCCGGGGTATCGACGTCGCATTTCCGGTTCTGCACGGCTCTTACGGAGAAGACGGCCGGGTGCAGGGCCTGCTTGAAACCCTGCAGGTGCCCTGCACCGGCTGCGGGGTCCTTGCGTCTGCCCTCACCATGGACAAAGCGCTGACGAAACTCGCTGCCGCCGATGCAGGCCTTGCCGTTGCAGTGTCGGTGACCGTCATGAGCCATGCCTACCGCCGTGACCCTGAAGCAACGCACAGGCTGGCCGTTGCATCACTCTCGTTCCCGATGTTCGTTAAACCCGTCAGCCTCGGTTCATCGGTCGGCATAACCAAAGTGAACTCCGAAAGCGAGCTCGCTGAAGCCATCACCCATGCCTGCAGCCTGGACTCGAAGGTACTGATTGAACAGGCCGTCAAAGGCCGGGAAGTGGAAGTCGCCGTCATCGGCAATGACACCCTGGAAGCTTCGCCCTGCGGGGAAATCGAACCCGGCAGCGAATTCTACGACTACGAAGACAAATACATCCACGACACAGCGAAACTCTTCATTCCCGCCCGAATACCCGGCGATCTGCAGGAAAAGGTCAGGGAGGCTGCGCTCTGTGCCTACCGGGCGCTTGGATGCCGAGGAATGTCGAGGGTCGACTTTTTCGTCGACGAAACCACCGGAAGCATCGTCTTCAATGAAATCAACACCATCCCCGGCTTCACACCGGTCAGCATGTACCCCCGGCTCATGGCGGCTGCCGGAACCGGGTTCATGGAACTGACGGACCGCCTGATCCGCCTTGCAATGGAACCTGAAGCGGGGGCGTCCGCCTGAAAAAGCCATGCAAGGCAACAACACCACAGCACGTATCCGGAACCCCCATCTTTTTTTTGCGGAAGTATCGCTTGACATTTCCCGGGGAGAGTACCAGATGGCACTTGAGCGCCTCAGCCCCCAACGGGAGATGTTCGGGGACTCATACCTCTTCAGTCTCCTCTATGCACGAGCGCTGCGGGGCCTCGGCAGCACCTTGAACGCCATGGACCACCTCAGGAAATGCTGTGCAATCGCACCCGCAAATCAAGTGGCCCGGAGGGAGCTGCAGGAACTCTATACCGCACCTCCCGAAGCGGCAGGGCCGGAAAGCGAAGCACCGTCGATGGGAGAAGCCGGATTCGACCGGGTGACGGCCGAACTCGAAGAGCTCTCGGAAGCCCTCCTGCACTTCGAACCATTAATGACATCGGAAACCGCCGATCCCACCCCCATCGTCGAACAGAAAATGCCCTTCTCCGACGAAGAGGCGATTGAGGTGCCCACCGAGACACTTGCCCAGCTCTTCAGCATGCAGGGCGCGACGAAAAAGGCCATCAAGGTCTATACCCAGCTCATCCGTCTGCAGCCGGAAAAAGCTGCCGGTTACATGCGGAAAATCGATACCCTGCTTGAAAAGCTCTGAGGATCTGCAGCGCTTCGACATCTCCTTCACACGGAAACTTTTCAGCCGATTCGGCGGTAGTAATCTCCATATGTCCCATATGCTTACGGCGGCTTTGCCTGCAGTTGGCTATATTGAGTTTGAAGGGCAACAGCTTGCAGCATGAACCGCTCCGACTGCCCGTAAACCTGTAGCGCATTACCAACATTGACTTCTACACTACGCTCCTTCATCGCCGCAGCCATCATCCTTCTTGCTCCGCCCTTTACCCTGCGGGCAGCTGAAGCAGAGCCGCCGGCCCGGCTCACGCTGAAAGAGTGCGTCAGGGAAGCTCTTGCCACCGCCTCAGAGGGCAAAAAAGCAGAAAACGCCCTGCAGCTCCAGGCAACCGACGTGCTCCGGAGGTATGGACGGTTTCTTCCGGGCGTAACGGCATCGGCCACATACTCGCCTTACAGCCGGGCAAAAGCCTACTCGCCAGCTACCACTCTGGCGGATTACACAACGACCTCAACAGAATCTGCCACTGCCACCCTGACGGCGAGCCTGAACCTGTTCAACGGCTTCAGCGACTACTCTGCGCTGCAGGCGGCCCTGAAAACAAAACGCGCCCTCGGCTACAGCCTCACGAGAGCCTATGAAACCATAGCCTACGACGTAACCCAGACCTACTACCAGGCCCTCCTCGACCGGGAGCTCCAGGCAATTGCCGAAGAGGACCTGCTGGCATCGGAAGACCAGCTGAAGCTGACCGAGAACCAGTTCAGGGTGGGACTTAAATCCATGACCGAACGCTACCAACAGGAAGCCGAAGTAGCCTCGAGGCGTCTTGCATCCATCCAGGCTGAAGCCAGAGCGCAGAGAAGCCTCCTTGAGCTCCTGCGGCGCATCAACCGGACCCCCGCCGTCCCGGTCACCCTCGCCGACGCTCCCGAAGGAACCGGAACCATGCCGCCGTACCTTCCTGCGCTTGACTCCCTCATGACGACGGCCTTCCAAAAAAGACAGGACCTCATCGGAAGCGAACTCGAAGCACGTGCTGCCCGCTGGCAGGTCCGTGAAGCCCGGGGCCAGCGCCTGCCATCCCTTGATGCCACCTGGACCCTCTCGAGCGGTGGGTCCCGCTACCTCAGCGGATCAACCATTACATATCCTACGCCGACCCTTGACGACCAGCTTGAGCGTTCCATCGGCCAGTCGGTCTCCATCGGCCTCAGCTGGACCATCTTTGACGGCTGGCAGACCGGGTACCTGGTGCAGTCCGCCAAAATCGGCTGGCTCAACAAGTCCCTCGACTACAACGACCTGCGTCGCGACATTGCAATCGATCTCGGTCAGGCATATAACGACTTCCGCTCAGCCCGGATGCAGACGGAAACCGCCCAAATCAGCCTGAAAGCCGCACAGTCCGCATATCTGGCGGTCAGAAAGAAATACGAGCTCGGTGCTGCCGGGTTCGTCGACCTCTCCACCGCCCGAGCCGCACTGTTCAGCGCCCGCTCAAGCCTCACACAGGCGCGCTACAACCTTGAGCTCCAGAAGAATGTGATTGCCTATGCCACCGGCACCCTTGAGCTGCCCATGAATCCCCAACCCTGAGAGAGAACCGATGAACAGGAAAAAATCGTCCACGAAAAGAAACCGGCTCCTCCTTATGGGTGCGGCCGCCATTGCCGCGCTCGCCGTTCTTGCCGCACTCTTGTTCGGGAGGCAAAAGCCGGTCGAGGTGACACTTGAACCCGTATTCCGCAAGGAGGTCATTCACCTCGTCACCGCAACAGGCAAAATCCAGCCCGAAACCGATCTGGCAATCTCCCCTGACGTCTCGGGTGAAATCATTGAACTGCCGGTCAGCGAAGGCCAGCAGGTCAAAAAAGGGGCACTGCTCTTCAAGATCCAGCCGGACGTCTACATCAACCAGGTCGAACAGAGTCTGGCGCAACTCAACCAGGCAAAGTCACTGAGCCTCGAAACCCGATCGAAACAGGTCAAGGCAGAGGATGATTTCCGCAAGGCATCCATCCTCTTCAATGAGAAGCTTATCTCGGAAAGCGACTACATCTCAGCCAGAACCAATGCCCAGGCGGCGCGTGCCGCCTATCAGTCGTCACAGTATGCCATCGCCCAGAACCGCAGCCTGCTCGACCAGAACCAGGACCGGCTGAAAAAAACCGTCGTTCCGGCGCCGATCAGTGGCTCGATAATCTCGCTCCAGAGCAAGCTCGGTGAGCGTGTAGTCGGTACAGGACAGTTCCCGGGTACCGAAGTGATGCGCCTTGCCGATCTCGACAGCATGCAGGTCGAGGTGGAAGTGAACGAAAACGACATCGTCAACGTGCGACTCGGCAATCCCGTCTCGGTGACCGTCGATGCATACGGCAAACGGGTCTTCCGGGGAACCGTGCATGAGATCGCCAATTCTGCCATTTCAACGGCCGCCGGCACGCAGGAAGAGGCCACCAACTTTTCGGTCAAGGTGCGCATCTTCAACCACGAACGCCTCCTCAAGCCCGGCATGAGCGCCACGGCGGACATTGAATCCGAACGGGTACCCGATGCTCTGGTGGTCCCCATCCAGAGCGTAACATTGAGGTCACCGAAAGCGGAAAGCGGCAGAAAAAAAGATGACGCCCCGGGAAAGCATCAGGAGGAAAGCCGGCAGGGGGTCTTCGTCTTCAAAAACAACCGGGTCAGTTTCGTGCCGGTCACTACAGGAACGACCGACAACACCCACATCGTCATCACCGGAGGACTGAAGGAGGGCGAACGGGTGGTTTCTGGCAGTTACACAGCCATCAGCACCCAGCTTCAGGATGGAGAGAAGGTCCGTCTCGCAGAGTAAAGAGAGAGCAAGAACCCTACGCCCTATGCCGTCAAATGCAGTCATCACCATGCAGTCGCTCTCGAGGTATTACGAAATGGGGGACCAGATCGTCAAGGCACTCGACAACGTCAGCCTCGAGTTCCTGAAAAACGATTATGCCGCAATCATGGGGCCCTCCGGCAGCGGCAAATCCACCCTCATGAACATCATAGGCTGCCTCGACACGCCAACCTCCGGAACCTACGACCTGAACGGCCAGAATGTCGCCGACATGGACGATGACGAACTGGCCCGCATCAGGAACCGTGAAATCGGCTTTGTATTCCAGACCTTCAACCTTCTCCCCCGCCTCAACTGCCTCCAGAACGTTGAGCTGCCGCTGATATACGCCGGTATCGACCCTTCAGAACGGAGGGAGCGGGCCGAATCGGCGCTTACCCGGGTAGGGCTCGCCGACCGTATCACCCACCGCCCCACAGAACTCTCGGGAGGGCAGATCCAGCGTGTTGCCATCGCCAGGGCGCTCATCAACAAGCCATCGATAATCCTTGCCGATGAACCGACCGGCAATCTCGATACCGCCACAAGCCACGACATCATGGAAATCTTCGGCGAACTCTCCAGGGCGGGAAACACCATTATCCTGATCACCCACGAGGAGGATATCGCGCACTGCACGTCAAGGATCATAAGGCTGCGCGATGGAAAGATAGAAAGCGACGAACGGCGATGAACGACGGCATGCACCGTTTCCGTTACGAATCGGCGGAAAGTTTCAGGATGGCCCTGTTCCAGATTAGGGACAATAAGATCCGCTCGTTCCTCACCGCGCTCGGCGTCATTATCGGCATCGTGGCCATCACCATGATGGGAACGGCCATCAACGGCATCGACAGCGGTTTTGAACGGAGTCTGGCCATGCTCGGATACGACGTCGTCTATGTACAGAAATCATCCTGGAGCACCATGGGCCAGTGGTGGCGCTACCGCAACAGGCCCGACTTGAAAACAGGCTACAGCGAAACCATCAACCGCATCATCGAAAGCAACCCCCGCTCGGAGCTCTCGGTCGCCGTCCCCCAGATATCGACCTACCAGGCCTCGGTCCGCTACCTCGGCCAGACGGTCGAGCAGGCATTCGCGCTCGGCACCAACGAGGATTACCTCCAGACCGCCTCCGGCGACCTTGCCGAAGGACGGTTCTTCACCCCCGGTGAGGCTGCCTCAGGCGATAGGGTCGCGGTCATCGGCGACGACATTTCGAGCGGACTTTTCGGTGAAGCATCTGCCGTCGGACGCACCATCATGCTGAAAAACACCCGCTTCCGGGTTGTCGGCACATTCCGCAAACAGGGGAAGTTCCTCGGGCTCTTCAGCTTCGACAACCAGATCATCATGCCCCTCGGCGCATTCGAGCGGGTCTACGGCAAGAACGCGTTCGTCACCATGCGGGTGAAAATACGGGACCAGAGCCGCGTTGCGGAAGCAAAGGAGGAACTGCTCGGCATCATGCGCCGTATCCGGCGCCTCGCCCCCGGAATGGAGGATGATTTTGCAATCAACGAACAGAAAGCCTTCAAAAGCCAGCTCGACCCCATCAAGAACGGCATTGCCGCCGCAGGCATATTCATCACCGGCATGTCGCTTTTCGTAGGAGCCATCGGCATCATGAACATCACCTTCGTCAGCGTCAGGGAGCGAACCCGCGAAATCGGCCTCCGCAAGGCGCTCGGGGCCAGGCGGAAGACCATTCTCATGCAGTTCCTCATCGAATCGGTGATGATCTGCCTCATCGGCGGCTTCATCGGACTCCTGACCGCCCTTGGCATCACGCTGGCCATAGGCAGAATCGTACCGGACTTCCCGGTCAGCTTCTCACTCGGCCTCTTGACAGCAGGACTCATCGTGTCCGTGGCCACCGGCATCGTTTCGGGACTGGCACCGGCCGTCACGGCCTCAAAACTTGATCCGGCCGACTCGCTCCGCCATGAATAAGAACGCCCATGTCACTCATTGAAATCATCCGGCAGGCCGTCTCATCACTCGCCGCCAACAAACTCCGCTCATGGCTGACCCTTATGGGCGTGGCCGTCGGGGTCTTTTCGATCATTGCCGTAATGACCACCATCGACGCCCTCGACAGGAGTGTAGAGTCAGGGCTGGCGAGCCTCGGAGCCAACACCTTCCAGATCCAGAAATATCCCGCCACCGTCTTCGGCAGCGGTCATAGAAGGAACATCTACGTAAACCGGCAGGACATCACCTGGAGGGAGGCCCAGGCGTTCAGGAAAACCATGGAACAGAAGGCGCGCACCATCGGCTTTATCATCTCCAGCCAGGCCAACCAGGCCAAGTCCGGCGACAGAACGACCAATCCCGATGTGGTGCTTACCGGCGGAGATGAACACTTCGCGGCATCAAACGGGTTCGACGTCAAGATTGGGCGCAACCTCACTCCGAACGACATCCGGTCTGCGAAAAACACCGCCATACTCGGCAGCGATCTGGCCGAGGCGCTCTTCCCGGCAAGTGATAGCCCCATCGCCAAACAGGTCCGCATCGGCGGGGAGGTATACACCGTCAGCGGCGTCTTCACAAAAAAAGGTGCCGCGTTCGGCCAGAGCCAGGACAACTTCATGCTGATCCCGATCACCCGCTACATCAGCCATGTCAATGAAAAAAGCAGCCTCGGCATAACGGTGGAAGCCTGGTCGCAGAAAGAGTACGCCCGGACACTCGATCATGCCATCGGAGCGATGCGCCTGGCAAGGGGACTTGGCGTCAGGGAGGAAAACGACTTTGAAATCAGGACGAATGAATCGCTGGTGGAATCCTTCCGCGACATCAAGCGCTCCATCAGCATCGGAGCCTTCATCATCAGCTTCATGGCGCTCCTGACGGCAGGAGTCGGCATCATGAACATCATGCTGGTCAGCGTCACCGAACGGACCAGGGAGATCGGCATCCGCAAATCGATCGGAGCCCCGAAAAGCAGCATACTTCGTCAGTTCCTCTATGAAGCACTGCTTCTTTCGCTTGCAGGAGGCCTCATCGGAGCAGCCGCAGGAGCCGGTGCCGGCAACATCGTGGCGATAAACCTCCAGCTCCCGCCCGTCATCCCCATCCTCTGGGTCGCCGTATCCATGGCGGTATGCTCGGCCATCGGGGTGGCATTCGGGCTCTTCCCCGCCTGGAAAGCTGCGAACCTCGACCCTGTCGAAGCACTCAGAGGGAAATAACTCTCGAAAATAATCCCGGCGGTTTCATATATTTTATATATGCAGTACGTATAGAACAGTGAAACATAAACCGCAGACACCATGACACACCTGCTGAAACTGACCCGACCCCTCGCATTCATCCTCATCCTTGCAACCGCCACCATGACATGGGGCTGCGAATCAACCAGCCGCACCGGGCGTGGTGCCGGCATAGGAGCTACGGCGGGGGGTGTACTCGGCGGCATCATCGGAAGCCGTTCGGGAAGCTGGGTAAAGGGCGCGTTGATCGGCGCGGCCGTCGGTGGCGCAGCTGGAGCGCTCATCGGCAACTACATGGACAAGCAGGCAGCCGAGATTGACCGCGATGTCGATGGTGCGAGGGTCGAGCGGGTCGGTGAAAGCATCCGGGTAGTCTTCGATTCAGGCATCCTCTTCACGACAGGATCAGCCACCATCACGTCCACAAGCCGGTACAACATCGAGAAACTTGCAAGGATCCTCAACCGCTACCCTGACACGAACATGGTCATCGAAGGCCATACCGACTCAATCGGCAGCGAAACACAGAACCAGCTGCTTTCCGAACGGCGTGCCGAATCGGTGGCAACCCTCCTGAAAACCTACGGCGTCTCCAGCTCCCGCCTCTCACCGGTCGGATACGGTGAAACACGCCCGGTCGCATCGAACGAAACCGAAACGGGACGCAGGCAGAACCGCAGGGTAGAGGTGCTGATCTATGCGAATGACGACCTGAAAGATCAGGCCCAAAGCGGCGAATTGAGGATGTAGGGACAGCTGGTCCGAAGGGATGGGATTTAAGAAATCCCGCCGCAGTTGATGTGGCGGGATTTTTTTATCTTCACGCAGGAGAACCTTCATACGGAACCAACAACGATCCCACATGACACACTTCAAGACTGCTGAAGAGATCCTTTTCGGATGGGTCACAAGAGTATGCAGCGCCAATCCCGATGAAATCGCCGCCCTCTACCATGAAAACGCGGTGCTCATTCCGACATTTTCCCCCCATACGGTCATGGGACCCGTAGCCATCCGGGAATACTTCGCACAGCTGGCGACAAGGGAGGGAATGGGCGTGAGACTGCACAGCAAGGCGCTCCGCAAGCACATCCTGAGCGACTCGATCTCCACAATCAGCGGCATCTATTCCTTTGAATTCGAGGTAGACGGGGTGCTGCTCAGTTTCCCGTCGCGCTTCAGTTTCGTCGTGGACATAACCCAGCCGAAGCCTATCATCCACCACCACTCCTCGCAGGTGCCGAGGAATCTCTCCTGAGTGAGCGGAAACGAGCCTTACTAGAGCAGGCGCTCATCGGGTCAGTCCCGTGAAGCGCCCTGCTCTTTGAGTTCCCTGTCGATGCGATCAATCTTCTCCTTCATCGATCCGAGATGGCGGAGCATTGCCTCATGGCGAAGCTGTTCGCGCATAGGCTGGGCAGGATAGCCGCGGAGAGCCGTTCCCGGCTCAAGAAAGGATTTCGACACCCCGGCCTGGGCTGCCACGTGGGTGCGGTCGGCAAGCTCGAGATGGCCGGCAAAACCCGCCTGCCCGCCGATCATGCAGCCGCGGCCCATGATGGTGCTTCCTGAAATGCCCGCCTGAGCGGCAATGACGGTGTGTTCGCCGATGCGGCAGTTGTGCGCCACCTGCACCAGGTTGTCGACCTTCACCCCTTTTGCAATCACGGTGCTGCCCATGGTGGCGCGGTCGATCGTGGCGTTGGCGCCGATTTCGGCATCGTCGCCGATCTCAACGACCCCCATCTGCGGAATCTTCACATAGGAACCATCAGGCTGAGGAGCGAATCCGAATCCGTCAGCACCGATGACGCTGCCGGCATGGATGACCACCCGGTCGCCGATGAGGGTTCCATCGTAAATGGTGACCTGAGGAAAGATGGTGCAGCCCTCACCGATCTTCACGTCATGCATGATGACGGCGTTCGGAGCGATCACCGTTCCGGCGCCTATCGAGCACCGGTCGCCGATTACCGCGTGCTCACCGACCGCAACCCCCTCGCCGAGCGATACCCCCCCGCCAATCGCCGCCGTCGGTGCAACGCCCGGCTTGGCAAGCGTTCTCGGGCGGGCAAATTTCTGGAGCACAAAAACAAAAGCGGTATAGGGATCGGACACCTTCAGGAACGAGCGTTCTCCGGCGTAAAGGGAGACATCGACGGAGCGGTGGACGATGACCAGCGATGCCGAGGTGAGGGAAAGGTAGCGGAGATACTTCTCATTTGCTATGAAGCTGACCTCGCCCCGGGCAGCAGACTCGATTTTGGCCGGCCCGGCTATCACGGCATCACCCTCACCAACCAGTTCAACAGGATCGAAAAACTGGGTAAGGTACTGGCGGATTTCTTGAATGGTCATGTCTCTGGAGCTATGGGGTCGTGGCAAAAAGAGGAAAAAAAAATTAATTTTTAACCCGTTTTCATTATATTCGGAGTCCCTGTAAGTGTATCGGACCTTGAAGGATGGCTGAGGATACCGCGGGGCTTTGAAGTACTGCCATAATATAACCCGTTTCATCCGAAAATGCAGGACACGATGGCAAAACCCATTAAAATTTTTGCAGGCCGCAGTAACCCGGCGCTTGCAGAAAAGATTGCCGCCTATCTCGACATGCCCCTTTGCAACGCAAAGGCGGAGAACTTCTCCGATGGCGAGATTTCCGTCAACTATTTCGAGTCGATCCGGGGCTCCGACATGTTCATCATCCAGTCGACCAACCCCCCGGCCGACAGCCTGATGGAACTGCTCATCATGATCGACGCCGCAAGGCGCTCTTCCGCGGCAAGGATTACCGCCGTCATCCCCTATTACGGATACGCGCGCCAGGATCGAAAGGACAAGCCGAGGGTGGCCATCACGGCAAAGCTTGTAGCCAACCTCCTCACCGAGGCCGGCGCAAACCGCATCCTGACCATGGATCTCCATGCAGCGCAGATCCAGGGCTTCTTCGACATTCCCTTCGACCATCTCTACTCAAGCGTCGTCCTCATCGAGTACGTCCGTCACAAGGAGTTCCGCGACAACCTGGTGGTCGCATCCCCTGACGTCGGTGGCGTAAAGCTCGCCAGGAAGTTCGCCGAAGAGCTCGGCACCGACCTTGTCATTGTCGACAAACGGCGCCCCAAGGCCAATGTAGCTGAAGTCATGAACATCATCGGTGACGTCAGCGGCAAGAACGTACTGCTCGTCGATGACATGATCGACACGGCCGGAACCCTCGTCAACGCAGCCAAAGCCATCCGGGAAGCCGGCGGCCTGAAGATATACGCCGCAGCCACCCACCCGATCCTGTCGGGACCGGCCATCGAGAGAATCAATGCCTCGATACTTGAGAAGGTCATCGTCACCGATTCGGTGGTCACCGGCCACGAATACTCGCCGAAAATCGAAACCGTCACGGTCAGCAACCTGTTCGGCGAGGCGATCAAACGCATTTATGAAGATGATTCCGTCAGCTGCCTGTTCGACAGCAAGAACATCACCCAGAAAATCACGAACAACCACTAAACACTAGCGATAAGAGGATAGGAAGAGCATGGAAACAATAGTACTCGGGGTCGCTCCTCGTGAAATCAAGAAGAATGCAGCTGGAAAGCTCCGCAAAACTGGCGAAGTGCCTGCCGTCGTCTACCATAAAGGTGAGGCAACCATTGCGGTGAGCGTCAATGAAATTGCGCTCAACAAATTGGTGCACTCGGCAGAATCGCACATCATCGACCTGAAATTCCCTGACGGGAACGTCAAGCGCTCCTTCATCAAGGACGTGCAGTTCGACCCCGTCACCGACAGAGTCATCCACACCGACTTCCAGCTGGTTTCGGCCAACGAGGTCATCGAGATGGATGTGCCGGTTGCTGTGGAAGGTGATGCCATCGGTGTTGAAAAGGGCGGCAAGCTCCAGATTATCCGCCACAGCCTCACCGTTAAAGGCAAGCCCGGAGACATGCCTGCGCACGTCACAATCGATGTCACGGCACTCGAGATCGGCCACAGCATCCACGTCAGGGAGATCCCTGCCACAGCGTTCCCCGGACTCGAAATCATGGATGACCGCGACACTCCTGTCGTCACCGTCCTTGCATCGAAGAAAGAGGCCGAAGCGACAGAGGCAGTTGCCGGCGCTACCCCGGAAGGCGCAGCCTGACAGGTCAGGACACCGGACCGTTTTTCTACAGGAAAGCCGCTCTCCAGAAAGGAAGGCGGCTTTTTTTGTTTTTTTTCTGTAATATTGTTGGCCCCGCACCTGCACTGCCTCGACTAACCGTGCGAGAGGGCCCTACAGCAAGCCAGAGCGAAAAAGCGACAGCGTGAAACCAGATACCCTTCCGTCGGCATACAGGCCAGATCCCGCCCAGAAGCCAAAGGGCCGGGGATGGTTTATTCCATCGGCACTCGCCATTTTCCTCATCATCCTTTTTAGGGAATCGCAGCTCGTCGCCCTCAGCTTCCGCTCCCTCATGACGTCCGGAGCCCTTCTGCTCATTGACCCCTCGGCCCTCGGCAGCATCTTCACCCCCGAAATAACGGCGTTCTGGATTGCAGCGTTCTACCTCATTCTTGCACCCGCCATCCTCGGCCTGATCCTCTGGAAACAAAGATCGAATAAAAACCAGCAGGAAGCCCGTCCCGAAGAAGAAAGCCTCAGGAACATCAGCCTCAGGGCCTTCATGCGGCAGAAAATCGCCCTTTATGCATCGGCCATCATTTTCGTGCTCTATTCCGTGGCATTTCTTGCCCCGTTTCTCGCTCCGTTCAGCCCTTACGACCAGCAGGATTTCCTCGTCACCGCATACAAGCCTCCCCTGACCGAGCTTGAGGCACTTGTGCTCAAGCAGTCGAAAACCCTTGAAATCCCCCTGCAGGAAGGAAGCGGCATAGCCGTCGACCTCGCCAACAGCCTCGTTACGGACTTCCGTGCCCTCAAAACCCGGAACCTCCCCAATGCCATCCGCTTTGTCGATGAATACCGGATTGAAAACGGAACCGTCACCTACCGCCAGGGCATGCGGACAAAGACAATGCCGGTCGAAGAGCTCAAAGACCCCCTGCACCCCGCCCTCAGCCGGACATTCGTTCTCGGAACAGACCAGTACGGGCGCGACATCCTGAGCCGGCTCATATACGGTTCACGCATCTCGCTCTCGATCGGGTTTCTGGTCGTATTGATCTCCGTGACCCTCGGTACCGTTGTGGGCGTTACATCGGGCTACTTCGGGGGATGGATCGATGCGGTCTCGATGCGCATCGTCGATGTCCTGATTGCTTTTCCTGCGCTCTTTCTCATCCTCATCATCATCGCGACCTTCGGCAACTCCATCTACCTCATCGTCATCACCCTCTCATTTACCGGCTGGATGGGCGTAGCGCGCATTGTCCGCAGCCAGGTACTCTCCTTGAAGGAACAGGAGTTCATTCTCGCAGCACGCTCGCTCGGGCTTTCGCACCTGCGGATCATTTTCCGGCACCTAGCCCCCAACACCCTCACCCCTGTCATCATCGCCGCTACCCTGCGCATCGGCAGCATCATCCTCACCGAAGCGGGGCTCTCGTTTCTCGGCCTCGGGGTCCAGCCTCCCGTTCCAAGCTGGGGGAACATCATCAACGAAGGGCGCGACAGCCTGCTGAACCACTGGTGGATATCGACCTTCCCCGGCATCGCCATCCTCATCACCGTCGTCTGCTTCAACCTGATCGGAGACGGGGTGCGCGATGCCCTTGACCCGAGAATGCGGGGGCAGGACGCATGAGGCTGAAAAACAGCCGGAAGTCCGATGAATGTCTGAACAGCCGGAAGTCCGATGAATGTCTGAACAGCCGGAAGTCCGATGAATGTCTGAACAGCCGGAAGTCTGATGAATGTCTGAACAGCCGGAAGTCTGATGAATGTCTGAACAGCCGGAAGTCTGATGAATGTCTGAACAGCCGGAAGTCCGATGAAGAATGCACTGGAAGCGATGAACCGCAGCCGTGGACGATCCTCGGCACCGAGTACCTGCACAGGGAACCGTGGTTGACCCTGCGTCGCGATCGAGTAAAGCTCCAGAATGGCAAAGTCATCGACGACTATTTCGTGCAGGAATTTCCCCCGTGGGTCAATGTCATCGCCGTGTGCGAAAACGGCCGCATCGTGCTCATCCGCCAGTACCGCCACGGTATCGGGAAAGTCTATTATGAACTGCCCGCCGGTGTACACGACCGGGAGGGCGAAAGCCTGCTTGAGGCTGCCCGTCGTGAACTACGGGAGGAGACAGGCTACGGCGGAGGCCGCTGGACCCGGTGGATGGAGCTCAGCGCCAACCCGGCGCTACAGGATAATATCTCAACGACCTTCCTTGCCGAAGGAGTGAAAGCACTCGGCAGCCAGGAACTCGATGCCACCGAGGAGATTTCGGTCACATCCGTCACCCCCGAAGACCTCTTGAGAATCATCGACAATGGCCAGATGGTGCAGGCACTCCACACAGCCCCGCTGCTCCGCTATCTCATGACAGGCGGAAACGGCGGACTCGGCAGAGGGAGCTTCGGAAAGGAGAACGGATGAAAAAAACAGCACAGCTGGCGTTGCTTGAAGCCGCCCTCCGAAAAGAAGGCTACAGGCTCCGCTATGAAAAAGGCAACTTCCTCGGTGGCGACTGCAGGCTTCGTGAAGACCGTGTGGTCGTCGTCAACAAGTTCCTGCCGATTGAGGGAAAACTCATCACCCTTGCCAAAGTCATTGGCAAAATCAACCCGCCCGGGCTCTCTCCAGACGTCGGCGCCGTCATCGACAAAATGCTCAACAGCGGACTCTTCGGCAGAAATAAAGCCTGATTTATCCAGTCTTACCTGAACACCGCCTGTGCCGTTTTCGAACGGATTTGCACCCGGGGGTTCCGCCGGGCAAAACTGCCAAGAAAACCCCTCTCTTTTTTAGGCATCAGCGGACCCGGTATGAGAATACAGCTGCCGGGCGCAACATCGCCAATCCAGCCTGACAACGCCGCCTCGTCTTTCCGCCTAAACCGGTGCAGCCGAACCACGGCAATGTCAGCGCGCCGCAATGCCCCACCCGAAGTGAAGAGCCCCTCTAAACCCTTCACCATAAGCAGCGAACGATGGCGGCTCCATACCCGGAGCACACCCCCTGCTGGACGGAATGCGACAATGGAAGGCAGAGAGAGCACGCTGTCGGCCGAGAGCATTAGACGTGCAACGGGTACACGGGAGATCACGGAGTCCTTGAGCGCAAACGCTACAGCCGCACTGAGGGGGGGAAGGCCATACCCTTGCGCCTGATTTGCTATGCGCCCGAAGGCGCGTTCATCCCGACCGGCATCTATCATCACGCTCTCCCTGCCGGAACTGAACAGCATCGCGACATCCCTGCCGAGGTTGACCGTCACGGCCGAAGGCGGACCAGCCAACCCGCCTGAAAACAGTGGCACCCAGACGAGGATGTCAGCCACGGCGAGCAGCAGCAAGACGGCTCCTGCTCGCCTTGCGGACATCATAAACAGCAGCAGTGCGGCAAGGAGCGCATACCAGACCAGCGCACCCGCTGCGCCAACACTGAAGGGCACCGAAGCAAAGGGCACAGCGCTGAACCACCTGGCCGCATCAATGGCAAGGCCCGAAAAATAGACTGCCGAAGAAGCAAAGAGGGACGCAACCGGGCCTGAAACGAGGTTCACGAGGAGCATCGGCAGGAGGGCGTAGACCATCAGTGATGAGAAAAAGACGACCGGCAGGTTGGCTGCGATTCCAACGATCGAGACACTGCCGAAATACATGGCGATGACGGGAGCGACCCCCACGGTCGCTGCAACCGTCAGGGAAAGGCTTCCACGGAGTGCATGCCATCCGCCGGCCAGAAGCCCGCCTCCGCTCCCGGCTGGCGGATGCAGCCTCGGAAGAAGGAGGAGTATGCCGGCAACGGCTCCATTGGTCATCTGGAAGCCCGGATTGAACAGTTCAAGGGGATCGAACGAAAGGAGGAGAACATCGGCAAGAGCGAGGGAGTTCAGGGGAAAAGCCTTTCTGCCCGACACTCCGCCCCCGAGCAGCGCCATCGTCATGAGGGAGGCACGCCGCACCGAAGGCGCGCCGCCGGCCACCGAACCGTAGATGATGAGCACAAAGGCCGTCAAAAGAAAAACTGCCCAGCGTCCGGGACCCGTCACCCGAAGGCGGTGCAGGAGCAGATTGACAACAAGCACAATAAGACCGACATGGAGCCCCGACACGGCGAGGATGTGCGCAGTTCCTGTCCTCTGGAACGCTTCACCGAGATCCTCATCCAGCCCTGCCCTTTGCCCGACCAGCACCCCTGCCATGAACTGACGGCGGGGACCGTCAGGGAAAAACTCCCCAAGGGTGTTGATGACATAGTCGTGGACAGGATCCACGAACAACCGGTCGAACGTCCCGATGTCGCGACCTCCCTCATGCAGGATCTGCCATGGGCCCTGGCAGTAGATCGATGCCGAAACACGCTGCAGGCGTGCTCTCCGGTGCGGATCGAACTCGCCGCGATTGGCCGGGCCGCCCGGGATCCCCACCGCCCCTCTGACCAGCACCAGATCCCCGTCCCGGAGCGGGAGCACCTCCGCCTTCGGGTTCCTGACGTAGACGGAAGCCCTGTCATGCATCGCTTTTTCCGCCCCGTCCGCGTAAATGCTCGAAATATCCAGAACGAATGCGGTGCCGCGAGAGGAAACTGCCGGACGCCCATCGATCCTGCCTGATACCACGACAGAGCTGCCGGCCTGCTCAAGCAGGCCCCGGCGGGGTACATGATTGAAAAGAAAGTCACCATACGCGCCAAACGCCGTAAAAACCAGGGCCAGATAGAAGATCGTCGTGAAAGGATCGGGAAAACGGCCGGAAGGACGGCGGAAGCTGAGAGCAAGTCCGATCGCAGTCAGGGCAAGTGCCACACTGAATGCCACAATCCATATGTCAAGGGAAAAGGGGTGGCGGGTTCCGGCGAGAATGCCGGCAACAACAGCAGCAAGAAGGCGGAGCGCAGGATAGGGAGCAAGCCCGGAGGAGGGGGGTGCATGGAACGGGCGTATAATTTTTACGCGCCCTAAGCCATTGTTTCGTATATTCTTCTTTTTCAAAGAAAGCTCCTAACCCACTGTGTGCATGCTGGTCAAAGAGATCCTGAACACGGCCGAAAAGCCGGTATTCAGTTTTGAGTTCTTCCCCCCGAAAAAAGATGAAGATTGGGAGACGCTGTTCGACACCATCAAAGCTCTCTCCCCCCTGAACCCTTCCTATGTCAGCGTCACATACGGCGCAGGCGGTTCAACCCGTACCCGCACCCATGATCTGGTGACCCGCATCCAGAAAGAAACCGGCCTGTCGGTCGTTTCACACCTGACCTGCATCGCTTCAAGCAGGGAAGAGACCGGAATCATCCTCGAAAACTACCGCCGGCACGGCATCAACAATGTCCTAGCCCTCAGGGGCGACAAGCCTGCCGGAGCCGCCACGCTTGCTGAAGCCATAAAGGATTTCCCCCACGCCATCGACCTGGTAGGGTTCATAAAATCCAACTACCCCGACTTCGGTGTCGGCGTAGCAGGGTTCCCCGAAGGCCATCCCGAAACGCCAAACAGGCTTACGGAAATAGAGTATCTGAAGGAAAAAGTAGATGCCGGTGCAGACTACATCGTCACCCAGCTTTTCTTTGACAACCGGGACTTTTTCGATTTCAGGGACCGCTGCAGACTTGCAGGCATCACGGTACCGATCATTGCCGGCATCATGCCGGTGACGACGAAGAAAGGCATGATCAGAATGTCCGAACTCGCTCTCGGTGCACGGATTCCCGCTCCTCTTCAGGAAAAAGTGATGGCTGCCTCAAGCGAGGGCGAAGTTGCCTCGATCGGCATAGAGTGGGCAACCTGTCAGGTCCAGGAGCTTGTCGACAACCATGTCCGCGGCATCCATTTCTACACCCTGAACATGGCCGACGCCACCCTCAGGATCTTCAGGAACCTCCACGCCTGAGCCGTATTCACCGTTCACCGTTCCGGTCCGGATCCCGAACCGGAATCTCCCTCCCTCTACACTTCATTCTGAATCAGCTGTTCAAAGCTTTCACGGCGGCGGATGACCTGCACGTCACTCCCCTCCACCATAACCTCGGCAGGACGAAGCCGTCCATTGTAGTTGCTTGACATCACCGCGCCATAAGCGCCGACCGTCATCACGGCAAGCAGCTCGCCTTCAGGGGCATCGCCGATGGCACGCTGGCGCGCAAAAAAGTCACTGGACTCGCAGATCGGACCCACCACATCGGCAACAACCGTTTCATCATGACGGGTCACGCTGAGCACCTCATGATGCGACTGGTACAGCGCCGGACGGATCAGCTCCGTCATGCCGCCGTCGACAACAAAGAACTCCTTCCCGGTATGGTTGCGCTTCCGGTACAGAATCCTGGTCAGGAGCACAGAAGCATTGGCAAGCAGAAACCTGCCCGGCTCAAAAATAACCTTCACGCCGGTAGGCTTCAGCATCGGAATGATCTTGTCGGCAAAGCGGTCGAGCGGGGTCTCGGGTTTCATCGGGTCGTAGGTTGCAGGGAACCCGCCACCGATGTCAAGGAACTCCACCCCAAAGCCCTTACTGCGTGAATAATTGAAGATATCGAGCAGTTTGGTAATGGCTGCGACATAGAACTCGGGGTCAAAAATCTGCGATCCGATATGCATGTCGAGCCCCACCAGGCGGACATGCTGCAGCTCACCGAGAAGCGAGAACACCTCGGGAAGTTCAGCCTCGTCGATGCCGAACTTCTCCTTGCTGTCGCCGGTCGTGATGTAGGGGTGGGTTTCAGCGGTGACATTGGGGTTGATGCGCAGGGCAACAGGTGCCGTGAGGCCTCGTTCTGCGGCAATGGCATCGATTGCCCGGAGCTCCGAGAGCGACTCGGCTTTCAGCATGAGCACACCGCTCAGAAGCGCGTAGGAAATCTCATCGGGGCGTTTGCCGACACCGGCGAAAATGATCCGGCTGCCGGGAACCCCGGCCTTAAGGGCTCGGAACAGCTCACCGGCGGAATTGACGTCGCACCCGCATCCAAGATCGCCAAGGGTCTTTATGACACTGAGATTGAAATTGGCCTTCACCGAATAGCATGTGAAGTGTTCAAGACCGGAAAAAGCCGCTTCAAATTCGCGGTACCGGTCTTCGATGCTATGCTTCGAAGTGACGTAGAGAGGGGTCCCCCACCTGGAGGCCAAATCTTTAAGGGCGACGCCTTCACAGAAGAGCGCTCCGTTGTCGTAGTGGAATGCAGTGCGGTCAAGCAAGATGCAGCAGAATTTTGTGGTTGTCAATGGAAAGTAACTGGGTACTGAATAATGAAGATACCAAAATTCCCCCGGTTTTCGGAGCAGTCCCCCAAACCTCCGGAGCTCCGGGTGCATAAGCCGGAGGAAATCCTCACTGCCGCCGGAACCAAATCAGAGCGAAGGCTGTTTTTGAAACGCCTGCAGCCATAACGGTATGGCTGCAGGCACGCGCAGTATGATGATGACCCGAAGTGGTGCTTGATATCATGAAACCAATCAACAGGAGAGAACATGTCGAACAAGAGAAACGAAGAGATGCCCGAACAACAGGTCAACAGGGAAGAGGAAGTCAGGCTTGCGGCTTACTACCTCTGGGAACAGAAAGGCAGGAGGATCGGTTGCGAGGTTGAGGACTGGCTTGAGGCCGAACAATGCCTTATGCAGTAGGCTGCAATACCTGCAGAGACGCCCTCAATGGGCCGCTCCATAGGGGCGGCTCTTTTTATTGAAGCATCACAGCATCAGGAAGAAAGGAAAGAACTGGTTCCTGCTTGCAAAATCTAGAGGGCAGTCGTATATTCACTGCTCTTTACAATTTATCCCCTACATACCAGGAAGCGAACCATGGCCAAAGGAAAAGAAAACAGAATCGTCATCACGCTTGAGTGCACTGAAGCCAAAAAAGAAGGAAAGACGGTTTCGAGGTACAGCACGACGAAAAACAAAAAGAACACCACCGACAGGCTCGTCCTGAAGAAATACAACCCCAACCTGCAGCGCCACACCCTGCACAAGGAGATCAAGTAATTTTTGTTTTTTGCATTGTAGCCAAAAAGAGCTTATTTGTTTTTGTTTCAGCATAACGCGTTGCCCGAATGGCGGAACTGGTAGACGCACTCGTTTCAGGGACGAGCGCCGCAAGGTGTAGGAGTTCGAATCTCCTTTCGGGCACAAACAAGTTTTCTTAGCGATATGCACAAGAGGTCCCTCATAAAAGTTTCTGCAGACGATTCAGTACAGTCTGTTATTTCACATACCACCCGGCAGAGCGTGCACCTTTTCACTGAAAAGGTGCTTTTTTTATGCCTCAATAATCCAAAACACAAGCAGTAGTGGATCATACGAAAATCAACCTCCTCGTCAGGCTGCAGCACCTTGACAACCAGATAGAAAAAATCGTCAGCCTCCAGAAAGGCCTGCCTGAAGAGATCAGCGCCCTGGAAGAGGACCTGGCGTTCACAACCCGCCAGATCGCAGCCCGCAGCAAAACCGCCGAGGAGCACCTGAAGCTCCGCCAGTCGTTCAATGAAATCATCAACGGCTGCCACGAGAGGATCCAATCCTTCAAGGAGAAACAGACCCTTGCCAGGAACAACAAGGAGTATGATGCCCTCTCCAAGCAGATCGAGTACGAAGAAAAGGAGATCGCCCAGGCCGAAATACGTCTGCAGGACATCAGCCAGGGAGAACAGCGCAAGGAAGAGCTCCAGAAAAAAGGCCGCCAGCTGATTGAGGAAAACCGTTACGACGAAATGACGGAAGAGATGATGCCCGACGATGTCCTCAAGCAGCAGCTGACCGATCTGGATAAGCAGGTCGAACATAAAAAAGAGGAACTCAACAGCATCGTCATCGAGACCGAGGACGAGGTCCAGCAGCTCCGGAAGAAAATCGAAGCGCAGAGAGCGATCATCAATACTGAAGCCAAGCGCCTTCTCGACAAATATGACCACCTCCGCAGCGGCACCCTCCAGAATGCCGTGGTCCGCCTGAACCGCAACGCATGCTCAGGCTGCAACACCCGTGTGCCTACCAACCGTCACACCATGATTGTGCAGGGCGGGTTCTACCTCTGCGAGTCATGCGGCCGCATCGTCGTCCACGAACGACTGTTCGAAGAAGCTGAAGGCTGATATTCAATTCCCCGGAATGATTTTCAGGCATTCCATGTTCTTTTATTCGTCACTCAAGAAATTCATTTGCTGAAACCGCAAGTGTGCAGCCGCTCTGCGCCTTTGGGCGCAGGGAGGAAAGTCCGAACTTCACAGGGCAGGGTGCCGGTCGAGATCCCCGAAAGGGAATCAAGCCCGGGTATGGCGGTGCAAACCGTCCATAACAGAGAGCGCAGCAGAAAGCAGACCGCTCCGGGAAACCGGAGTAAGGGTGAAACGGCGGTGTAAGAGACCACCAGGCATTCCGGCAACGGAATGCGCTATGCAAACCTCCCCGAAGCAAGGCTGAATAGGAAAGCTTTTCCCGTAAGGGAAAGAGGGCGGCCCGCCCGATTCCGCAAGGAGAGTTTTCGGGTAGGCCGCATCAGATAAATGGCTGCAGTTTTATCCGGCACGCCGGATAATTCACAGAATTCGGCTTATATCTTCGGTTTCGGCTTTTTTATTTTCCCTCCGGGGCCGGCAATAAGCCCCGATACCCCCTCGATCAGATCCTTTACGGAAAACGGCTTGTGCAGATGCCCGACCCCCGATTCCGGAACCCCTTCTTTTTCAAGCACACTCGCGGCATAGCCCGACATGAAGAGAACCCGCATGGCCGGACAGAGGTGGCGCAGTTCCAGATACAGTTCACGGCCATTCATCCCCGGCATGATGATGTCGGTAAGGAGCAGATCCGGACAGCAGGAGCCGTCCTTAATGGCAGCTTTGGCAGATGATGCACCATCCGCCTCACTAACCCGGTAGCCGTAATGACGGAGTGCGTCGGCAACAAACGAACGAACAACTGCACTGTCCTCCACCACCAGCACGCTTTCGCCGCCCTCCACCGGAGGGCTGAAAAGAGTGGCTGCATCCGCCACCGATGAAACGGGCTCTCCAGAAGAAACGGGAACATACACGGTAAAGGAAGCGCCTTCTCCCGGGGTGCTTGCAACCGCAACCATCCCGTTATGCTGGCGGGCGATGCCGTAGACAGTAGCCAGACCGAGACCGGTGCCGCTCCCCTTCTCCTTCGTCGTGAAAAACGGCTCGAAAACCCGCTCCAGCGTATCGCGGTCCATGCCGGCACCGCTGTCAGTGAAAGAGAGGGCCACACAGTCCACCGGGCCGATCTCATCAAGAACATCTCTCGGCAACAGGCCGGCCGCAACCATTTCTGTAGAAATCGAAAGTTGGCCTCCACCCGGCATGGCATGCTGCGCATTGACGGCAAGGTTCATCATGACCTGCTCGATCTGCCCGATGTCCCCCTCAATTGCAACCACGCCCTCGGCCAGTGCTTCCTTGATTGCGATATTCTCCGGCAAGGTTCGACGCAGGAGGGGCAGGAACCCCCTGACGACGGCATTGAGATTCAGCACCCTGAAATCAAGCGACTGACGGCGGCTGAAAGCAAGCAGCTGGCGGATCAGGTCGCGTGCACGGACCCCTGCGCCGTGGATGGCCCGGATATCCTGCAGTCGTTCATCGTCAGGGCCGAACTGCCCGTCCAGAATCTCGGCATATCCGAGAATAGGCGTCAGAAGATTATTGAGGTCATGGGCCACGCCGCCGGCAAGCCTGCCGATGGATTCCATTTTCTGAGACTGGAACAGATCCTGCCGAAGCCGTAACCGCTCCTCTTCAGCACGGTGCCGTTCAGTGGTATCATGCACGAACACCAGAGCACCATGCTGGCCGTCATGCATGAACGGAACCGCTGAGACATCGGCATCGAAAAATGATCCGTCGCAGCGCAGGAACCGACGTTCTTCAGGAAACGGAAGGCCGATCCTCTCCTCGTTGAGCTTCCGGATCCGCTCAAGCACCCGTTCACGGAAATCCGGATGCAGATGATCGACCACCGGCCGGGAAAGCATCTCCTCTTCCTTTGCCGCCCCGAACATCCTGAGCGCTGCCGGGTTCAGGTAGGCGAAGGTGTCGCCGGTCTGGATGAATATCCCGTCGGGAGCCGATTCCACAACAGCACGAAAACGCGACTCGCTCTCCCGGAGAGCCTTTTCGGCCTCACGACGCTCCGTTATGTCTTCAGCCGTAACGATCTGATAGAGCGGATCGCCATGCTCGTCACGCACGAAAACAATGTCGACCTGCACCGGCACCAGCGAACCGTCCTTGCGGCTCTTGAAGGCCTCGAACTTGCAGGATCCACTCTCGGCGGAACGAAGGAGGCAGGAGCTGACAACATCCTTCTGTGAATCCGGATAGAACTCCATCAGGTGCAGCCCGGTCATCTCTTCGACCGTCCGCCCGTGCAGCCCGGCAAAAGCAGGGTTGCAGGCAAGGATCCGCCGGGTATCGGGATCCTCGATTGCCAAGCCGTGGGTACAGTGCTGAAACGCATCGGTCAAAAGACGGGTCTTCCGGGCAGCCTGCATCCGTCCGGTAATGTTGCGGGCAACCGCATAGACAACACCGTCTTCGGCCGGGGAAGCATTCCACTCCATCCAGAGCCAGTCACCGCTCCGGGACTGCATGCGATTGATGAAATTGACGGTACGCTGTCCGGACCGCTGTCGCTCCATCTCCCGTTTCGTCGAAGAGCGGTCGTCGGGATGCAGAAGACGATAGAGCGACATCGAGAGCAGTTCCCGGGAAGTGTAGCCGAGATGTTTCTGCCAGGCGGCATTCACCTGCAGAAGCTTTCCCTCGATCGACATCCTGCAGAGCATGTCGGGAACAAGTTCGAAAAAATGGCCGGCGTCAAATGGACGCTCAATGTATCCCCTCTCATTTTGCATGACAATGGTACAGTTACGTTGTCAATTTCGGCAAAAAGCCCGCCTGATGCTTGACCGGCAGGCAGGCACATGCTTGGGGAGCGGGGGATGCTCCGTCAGGAATCTTCGGGACGCGCCTCGACGGAAGGGGTGCCGTTCGAGGCAATCGCGACAACAATGGTGACCGGCTTGCAGCAGACAGGACAGTCCTCGGTGTATTGCTGATTTCCTGCAGCACAGTCGATCTCAAGATCCATGGTCTGCCCGCAATAGGGGCAAGGCACAGAAACGGATTCCAGGAGGTTCATGGCTTTATAGTAGTTTACGGTTTACAGCACCATACTCCTTCGTAGGGACAGCACATACCCCAACTGATAAAATATAACAGCGGTAGCCCTCAATCGGTTGCCTTCAGCGAAGAAACTGCAGGCGGCGGCACGCTTCATCAAGTACCGCGTCTTCTTTTGCATAGCAGAACCGCACAAACGACTCCCCTTTTCCTCCGCTGTAGAAAGCACTGCCGGGCACTGAAGCCACGCCGGTCTTATGAAGGATATGGATGGCCCGCTCAAATGCATTCCGGCCGGGTATCCCGGTCACATCCGCAAGAACATAGTATGCTCCGTCCGGAACGGCGGGCCTCAGGCCTGCCGCCGACAGCGCTGAACAGAACCGGTCCTTTTTCAGGCGGTATTCCTCTGCAAGATCCCGGTAGTAGTCATCCCCGAGTTCATCCATCCCGCAAGCAACGCCGGCCTGCAGGGGTGCTGGAGCACAGACATACACCAGATCGCTGAAATACCCGATTGCAGCCGCCCACCGAGCATCTGCAATGGCGTAACCGATCCGCCATCCCGTCACGCTGTAGGTTTTCGACGCCCCCGAAATGGTGATGGTCCGCTCTTTCATGCCCGGAAGTGTCGCAAAGGGCAGGTGAGAAAGCCCCCCGTAGAGGAAATGCTCGTAGATCTCATCAGTGAAGACAAACAGGTCAAAGCGTTCGGCAGCGGCAGCAATGACCTCCAGTTCGCTGCGGGAAAACACCTTTCCGCAGGGGTTCGCGGGAGTGTTGACGATGATTCCCCGCGTCTTTGGTCCTACGGCGGACATGAGGTCTGCTTCGCTAAAAGACCATCCTTCGGGATTCAGTGGCAGAAAAACGGGAACGGCCCCTGCAGACTGCAATGTGGTGATATGATAGCCGTAGAAAGGCTCGAACACGATGACCTCGTCACCCGGATCGAGCAGAGCCTGGAACGCACAGTAAAGGGCCCCTGTGGCACCCGCCGTGACAACGATCTCACTGTCGGGGTCGCACACCATGCCATACATACGCTGCTGCTTCTGCGCGATGGCCCGCCGAAGGGCACCGATGCCGACATGCGGCGTATAGGTGTTCAGGCCTCTCTGCATGGCATCGGCAGCCCCCCGCAGAACCACCTCAGGAACCGGGGTATCGCAGACACCCTGCGCGAGGTTGATGCCGCCCTGGCGGCTGCATTCGAGGCTCATGCTGCGGATTTCCGACTGCATGACCGTACCGTGACGGTTGCTGAGGTGGAGGCTCATGGATTGAAATGTTATCGAAAAAGCTGTTGCAGGTAGCTATCCTCCCTCTCCGTCATACGGCGGCGGTCTTCGGGCAAATGGTCGTCATACCCGGCGAGGTGGAGGACGGAGTGGATGGTGACACGAAACAGTTCACGCTCGAAGTCCGTATTGAAGCGCCGGGCGTTCTCTTCAATGACGTCGAGGCATATGTAGAATTCGCCCTCGACGTTCCCGCCGCTCCCGTAAGGAAAGGAAATGGTATCGGTAGGCCAGTCATGCTGCAGGTACTCCCGGTTGATGCGGCGGCTCATCCTGCTTCCGCAGTAAACCGCAGCAATCTCTAGAGCATGCCTGCCTTCGCCCTGGATGACGGTCTCCACCGCTCGACAAAGGAGTGCATCGTCGAGTTTCCGGCGGGTCGTGTTATGAATCTGCAACTGCATGTCCGGCCTCTTCGCTATGCCCGGTGAGGGCGTCGATATGCTTCAGTCTGTTCTTGTGCACCCTGTAGGTCAACTCGACCTCTTCGTCGACGCACCGCCGGCCGGTAACTTCGGTATGCTCATAAAGGTAGCCGATGATCTTGTAGTCGGCGACATGTACCCTGATCCGGCGTTCACTGTAATCACGGCCGACATGCTCTGCGATGCACTCTCTCAATGCCGTCAGGTTTATGCCACGCGCGGCTGAAATGAACACCGCATCGGGGTAGCGTGCCCTGAGGTCACGAAGCACCGAAGGATCCGCAAGTGCATCGATTTTGTTGAACACGTCGATGATATGCTGGTGCTTCACGCCGATCTCGCGAAGCGTGCTCTGCACCACCTGCATCTGTTCCTCGAAACCCGGATGGCTGAGATCGACGACGTGCAAAAGGAAATCGGCCTGCAACACCTCGTCAAGCGTGGAGCGGAAGCTTTCGACGAGGGTATGCGGAAGTTTGCGGATGAATCCCACCGTGTCGGAGAGAAGAACGAGTTTATTTATCTTCAGCTCGAGACGCCGGGTCCTGGTGTCGAGCGTAGCAAACAGCCTGTCCTCTGCGTATGCACCGGCATCGGGACAAAGCTGGTTCATAAGGGTAGACTTCCCCGCGTTCGTATAGCCAACAAGCGCCACCCTCGGCACGCTGCGCCGGCTGCCGGTCTGGGTATCGTGCTGCAGCGACACGTCCCGGAGTTTTTGCTTGAGTGAAGCGATACGGTTCCTCACCAGCCGACGGTCGGTCTCGATCTGGGTTTCGCCGGGTCCCTTGGTTCCGATACCGCCCTTCTGCTTCGAAAGATGGGTCCACTGACCCGAAAGCCGGGGCAGCAGATATTCAAGCTGGGCGAGCTCAACCTGCATCTTCGCCTGGTGCGACTTGGCCCTGATGGCAAAGATCTGGAGAATGAGGCCGGTGCGGTCAATGACCTTGCAGTCGAGCGCACGCTCAAGGTTCCGGGTCTGGCCCGGAGTGAGGTCATCGTCGAAAATGACAATATCCACCTGATCCTCCTTCGTCATCTCCAGAAGCTCATCCACCTTTCCCCGGCCTATGCAGTAGGCCGGATCGCGGAGCTTCCTTTCCTGGATGAGTGTCCGGACAACATCGGCTCCCGCAGTATCGGCAAGGAAAGCCAGCTCGACAAGGTACTCCTCGACAAGTGAACGGGGTATTTCGGGAGGAGAGGGAAGGCCGACCAGTATGGCCCTCTCCCTCGGGTGTTCAGTAACGGGCGTATTCGGCAACAGCGGTATGATTACTTAAGTGGTGGAGCGGCAACAATCTGCAGGAGTGCGTGTTGCGATATTAGATGCATTGTTTTATCTTGCCCACGCTTCCTCTCTCTGAATATTCCATGGCTATGTCCATAGTTATGTCCATAATAACATTCCGCAGGCGCTGAAAGTTACAAATTTCTGAGGCGACGCCATACCCCGGAAAGAGAGAAAAAAAGGAACCGAAGCGGACGGCCGACAACAAGCGCACGAGGTGATGCATCACGACAACGACAGGGAAACCATCGCCATCAAGGCAGCCGGAGGCTCTACGCCGCTAGACTCCGCATACCGGTACTGCCGGGAGATTGCAAAGCATCACGCAAAGACATTCTACCTGGCGACCCTCTTCCTCCCCAAACCCCAGCAGAAGCCGATTTTCGCCATCTACGCTCTCCTGCGCACGGTCGACGACCTTGTCGACAATGCCCAGGACCAGCTTGAGGCGGGCCATATCACCCGAACCGACATCAACCGGATGCTTGAGGAGTGGATGGAAAAGCTGCAGAACTGTTATCAGGGAAAGCACGGCGGCGACCCGATCATGATGGCGTGGCACGATACCCTTCTGCGCTGCAACATCCCCATAGAACTCCCGCTCGAACTCATCGAGGGGGTCGCCATGGACATCGAATTCAATCCCTTCCAGACCTTCGACGAACTCTATGTATACTGCTACAAGGTTGCATCGGTGGTCGGGCTCATGACCTCCGAAATCTTCGGATACAGTGACCGCCGGGCGCTCCAGCACGCCATCGACCTTGGCATTGCCATGCAGCTTACCAACATCCTCCGCGATGTCGGGGAGGATATTGACCGCGGCAGGATCTACATCCCCCTTGAAGACCTCGAGCGGTTCGGGTACAGCAGGGAGGAGTTCATGCAGAAAACCATGAACGAACGATTCAAGAAGCTCATGCAGTTCCAGATCGAACGGGCTCGCAACTATTACCTTTCCGCCGACGAAGGGATCCCGATGCTTGAAAAAAGAAGCCGTTTCGCCGTTGCCGTCAGCAGCGTCAATTACGGCAACATCCTTAACGCAATTGAGGAAAACGGCTACGACGTCTTCACCAAAAGGGCATACCGGTCGTTCATCCAGAAAATCAGTACGATCCCCCACGTCTGGCTCAAAACACGAAACACACAGTAATCCCACGCCCCATGCACCAGGACAACGAACAGCTTTCCCTGAATGACCAGATGCAGCGCCGTTTCGACGAGCGGCGCCACCTTCAGGAATCAGGCATCAACCCCTATCCCTGCAGCTTTGAGGTAACCGGCCATTCCAGGCAGATCATCGAGCACTTCAAGGAAGACGCTGAGGAAAAAGTATCGGTTGCCGGTCGCATCATGGCCATCCGCAGGATGGGCAAAGCCTCCTTCTTCCATATTCAGGACAGCGATGGCCGCATGCAGATCTACCTGAAAAAGGACGAAGTCGGAGACGATGCCTACGCCACATTCAAGCTGCTCGACATAGGTGACATCGTCGGAGTCAACGGCTACACGTTCCGTACCAGAACCGGTGAAATTTCGGTGCATGCCGAGTCCTTCGAACTGCTCTGCAAATCGCTGCGTCCCATTCCCGTCGCCAAGGAAAAAGAGGTGGAGGGAGAAAAAGTGGTATTCGACGCATTCGCCGACCGCGAACTGCGCTACCGCCAGCGCTACGTTGACCTCATCGTCAACCCCGAAGTCCGCAGCACCTTCATCAAGAGAAGCGCCATCGTATCACACATCCGCAGCTTCTTCACGTCCCAAGGGTGGCTCGAGGTTGAAACCCCCATCCTCCAGCCCATTTACGGAGGAGCGGCGGCACGCCCGTTCACTACCCACCACAATGCGCTTGACATGCAGCTCTATCTGCGCATTGCCAACGAGCTCTACCTCAAACGCCTCATTGTCGGCGGCTTCGACGGCGTATTCGAGTTTGCAAAGGACTTCCGCAACGAAGGCATCGACCGCTTCCACAACCCGGAATTCACCCAGGTCGAACTCTATGTCGCCTACAAAGATTACGACTGGATGATGCGGCTCGTCGAGGAACTCTTCCAACAGACCGCCATTGCCGTAAACGGAACGGCAATGACAACGTTCCTCGGCCATGAGATAAGCCTTGAAGCACCCTTCCGCCGCCTCACCATCGCTGATTCCATTCGGGAGTACACCGGTGCCGAGATTGAAGGTAAAACCGAAACGGAACTCCGCAACCTGGCCAAGGACCTCGGACTGGAACTCGATCCGAAAATAGGATCCGGAAAAATCATCGATGAAATCTTCGGCGAATTCGTAGAGCCGAAGCTCATCCAGCCGACCTTCATTACCGACTACCCGACCGAGATGTCTCCCCTTGCCAAGCCCCACCGCTCCAAACCGGGACTTGTCGAGCGCTTCGAACTTATCGCCGGCGGCAAGGAGATATGCAACTCCTTCTCGGAACTCAACGATCCCGTGATCCAGCGCCAGCGGCTTGAAGAGCAGGCGAGCCTCCGCCAGCGCGGTGACGATGAAGCCATGGTGGTCGACGAAGACTTCCTCCGTGCCCTTGAATACGGCATGCCTCCCACGGCAGGCCTCGGCATCGGCATCGACCGCCTCGTCATGCTCATCACCGGAGAGGAATCAATACGCGATGTCATTTTCTTCCCGCACCTTAAGCCGGAATAAGAGTCCGTTCTCCAGCCTTACGACAGAAAAAGCCCCGGGATACCAGCACCGGGGCTTTATTGCAACGTACCCTGCATACAGTGCAGAGGTTTGCATAGCATAGACTTATACGACAAAACTTAGCGACACCGGACGCCACACTTGTCCAAGAAGCCACATACCACTCCTGTCTGCGTATTTAAACAAGTGAAATGGCCGAATATCGCCGTGCGCCCTAAACTTCTTGGAATTTAGATGTGACATGCGCTTTTGAATTTAATCCGCATGCAACTGCATCATGACAAGAACCGGACAAGCAGCATACCCCCGGATTATGTGTCTTTGCGTCAGAGAAAGGCGGGTCAATAAGTTCATATTGATAAAATCCGTATCAACAGATAACATAGCCGCATTTTGATCTGAGATATGAGGAGTACGTCATCCAAGATGTTCAGCAGCTCAATCACAGAAAATGTGATGGCCTGTGCATATCTTCATTCAGTAACCCGAGACTGGACGACGTCCTCGTCAGCCGCGTCTTCCGCTCTCTTCAGCAATACGGTAAACTGACTCCCCCGGTCCAGTTCGCTCTGCACTCCGATGCTCCCCCCCTGCATTTCGACAATATCCTTGACAATGGCCAGACCGAGTCCGGTGCCCTCGATTTGGAAAGCACTAGGAACGCTCCGGTAGAATCGATCGAAGATCTTTTCGTGATCCGATGCGGCTATACCAATGCCCGTATCATCAACCGTAATAGAAACCATCTCTTCCGCCCCCGAGATACTGACCTTCACCCGACCACCCTTCGGAGTGAACTTCAACGCGTTACCAAGAAGATTCATCATGACCTGCTTGAGGGAGTCCTGGTCAAAGACGACACGGTGTTCCCTGTCCGGTTTCTCTTCAACAAGCTCAATCCCTTTCTCCTCAGCCTGCCGTCTCAGGATGGCAACAACAGCCGAAACAGGCTTTACGGGGTCAAAGATTTGCCGGCTGTACTTCGCCTTGCCGCTGTCAATGCGCGAAATGGTGAGAATATCCTCGATAAGACTTGAAAGCCGGACGCTCTCGTCATGGATGATTGAGGTGAACTCAAGACGGGTTGCAGGGTCCAGCGAGCCGCTTTCTTTGAGCAACGTGCTGGAAAAGCCGAGGATGGAAAACAGCGGAGTCCTGAGCTCATGAGAGACGCTGGAAATAAAATCGTTTTTGAGGCGGATGTTTTCCTGGATCTGACATTCATGTTTTTTCCGTTCACTGATATCGCGCATGGTGCCGACTATTTTCATCAAGCCGTCAGGTACACCCTTGATGAGGCTGATTGCCAGTGATACGGTAATCGGCTCACCGCTCTTCGTGAGAAAATGGGCCTCGAAGTCCCTGAGGCTGCCCATGTCGGCCAATGCGCTGATCAAGCGGTCCCTTTCTTCCGGATTAACATAATAATCGAGCGACTGGCGGTGCAGGATTTCGTCTCTTGTATAGCCGAAAGAACTGATGGAGGGGCTGATCTCCTCAATCGTACCCGTGGCAAGATTTACTTCAGCATAGACATCCTGAATGCTCTCGAAAATCGCACGGTACTTTGCTTCCCGTTCCCAAATCTGCTGCGCTGACTTTTCACGGTTCAGGGATCCGAAAATAAGATCACTTGCTAGTTGCAGGAGGGGTATATGATCTTCATGAAGGTTTAGAACTGAACTATTGACCCAGTCCAGCCCCAGAAATCCTCCAGAGAAACCGGCGGTCGAAACCGGCACGGCAACGAGAGAGCGGATGCCTTGGCGCTCAAGGTGTTCCTTTTCCACCTTCGCCTCCACGGGAAGAGCCGAAACGTCCGGGATAAAAATCGGTTCATGCCTTTTGATGCGCTCCATCCACCACGGAAACTCGTCAACAGCAAGCTGCTGCAACCCGTGTTTCTCCGCCGCTACACCTGCCGCACACCACTCGTAAGTATTGCTGACCACCAGCCCGTCATCCGTGAACTGGAAGATGAAGCAACGGTCAGCCTTGGTAAATGATCCGACAAGTCCCAGAACGTGCTCAATACTCTCATCCAGCACTTCACCAACCGGGGTCATGAGATACGTTGAGATATTGGCTAGCAGGCCCTGAACACCAAGCTTTGCCATCAGCTGCTGTTCACTGGCCATCAGTTGCTGGTTTGCCGCCATCAACTGCTGCTCACTGGCCTGCAGCTGCTGGTTTGCCACCATCAACTGCTGTTCACTGGCCTGCAGCTGCTGGTTTGCCGCCATCAACTGCTGCTCACTGGCCTGCAGCTGCTGGTTTGCCGCCATCAACTGCTGTTCACTGGCCTGCAGCTGCTGGTTTGCCGCCATCAACTGCTGTTCACTGGCCTGCAGCTGCTGGTTTGCGAGGCGGATTGCCTGCTCAGCCTCCTTACTTTCAGTGATATCACGAAAGGCCCCGATAAGGCAAGGCTTGTCGTTTACTACAACCTGAGCCGCAGTAACGCTTACTGGGATCCGCTTCCCCGATGCCGTCAGCACCTCCGACTCTATCACACGCAGCTCCCCTTTCGCCTGCCGTTCAAAAGCGCATAGCTGAGCCTCAAGCACATCAGGGGGATGTATGGAGTGGATCGAACGATGCAGCAGGACGGTGCGGTCGACCTCCATCATCGCTTCTGCCGCACTGTTGCACTGCACGATCTGTTTCGTATCAATATCAGCGACCAAGAGAGCATCGGGAATGCCCTCATACAGAGCATGAAGCTGCGCCGCTTTTGCGGCCAGTTCATCTTCAAGCTGCCTGCGCTCCGTAATATCATAGTTGATGCCGATCATCTTCAGCGGTACTCCTGCTTCATCATACTGTACAACCGCGCTGGCTTTGATATGATGGACATCTCCTGATGGATGTACGACCCGAAACTCTGTATCAAAAGGCTTTCCGCCGGTCATCGCCTCATCGGCTTCTCGGGCAGCACGTTCCATATCATCAGGGTGCAAACCATTCACCCAAGCCTCATATGCCCCGGAAAATCGATCAGGCTCAATGCCGTAAAGCCGGTACATCCAGTCGTCCCATACGAGCAAACTACCGGCGATGTCATATTCCCAGATTCCTATCCCTGCACCGTCAACGGCAGCCCTCATGCGGCTGGACAGTTCGCGGTTTTCATTGTCTAGTCGTTCAAGGTCGCGGGCCATCATCCGCTCTTCTGTGATATCGCGATCCAGTCCTGAGTACCCGGCAAAGGCCCGTTGTCGTCATAGATCGGAACTCCGGTGGTAAGCAGGGTTATCAGCCGGCCGTCCTTGTGGATATTGATGTTTTCAATGGCATGAATCGGCTGCCGGCTCTCGACAAGCGATCCAAAAATCCCGCTGACGCGTACTGCCTCTTCTGGAGGCATGAATGCAAAGGGTGGCTTTCCGAGCAGTTCCTCCGGCTCATATCCCAGAGACTCTTTGACCTTAGAGCCAACACTGATATAGTTACCCTGCACATCAACCTGCCAGAGCCAGTCACTTAGGGTTTCATGCAATACCGATTTTTCAAGTGTACGAAAATATTCAGCTGTCTTTCGTTCATCCATAAACGGGCGGCAGATCGCGGCTGACTGCGTTTCAACCCGCGCCAACGACTCCATAAGAGGCTGAATCGCATCAGAGCTGAGGCCTGCCATAGCAAGTTGGGAGTGTAATTCTGCAATATTCTGCAACAGGAGCTCAGCTGACTGTACAAGTGCGTGTCTCATAAGGGGGTGGGGATTACAGAGATCTATCGTTTGATCTGATTTGCGCACATCCGGGGTGCTCAAAAAATTTGAATTAAAATATGGCAGGAAACTTTCTCATTGCCAAGAAAGTACGAAAGAATGCCCTGGCTTAAATGGTTCCATTATTATCGTATATTGATGAGGCAAAAACGCGCGGAGCGCTATGAATCAGCTTATTACTAACCGCCGTATTTAGCCAGACCACGCCCCTCATGGACATGAATACTGATGCCAATATCCTGATAGTCGACGACGAGCAGGATACTCTTTTTGCCCTGAAGCGATATCTGCGGCTTGAGCCCTATACAACCCATTTCGCAAAAAGTGCAGAGCAGGCCTTAGAGACATGCGATACAATCAATATCGCCGTTGTTGTCACCGACCTCCGTATGCCGGGCATGTCCGGCAAAGAACTGCTTGACGCTCTCCAAGAGCGGCACCCGTTGATCGTGCGCATCATCATCAGTGGCACCGAGGATATCGGTATGATCATCGACTCGATCAATTCAGGAGTGATCTTCCGCTTCATCCCGAAGCCAATGGAGCCGGAACGCATGAAGGCAATCATCAGGGATGCCATAGCATTCTACCGGATGCAGCTGGAACACCGGGAGATGTCTGCCCTGGCCGAAAAGCAGAACCGGTACCTTACGCAGATCAATGATGAGCTGCGACTCATGACAACACGGCTTCAGGACAGCGAACAGCGCTTCCGGGCCATGAACGATGCGGCATTCGACCCTATTTTCCTTCTTGATGCAGCCGGCCGTATCGTCTATGCGAATGTGGCGGCCGAAACCATTTTCGGGTATACCCGCAAAGAATTTCTGTCGCTCCTGGTTGGCGATTTGATGACTCCGGAAAATATCAAAGCAGGAATAATTGAAAAACTGCTTACGTCGCTGAACACGGCACCGAAGGAACTGGAGATAGACTGCCTTAAAAAAGATGGAACCGATGTAAACATCGGGATTTCAGTTAACACGGCCAAGATCCTCTCGGTTCCGCATATCATCATGATTGCCAGAGACAACACGCTCCGGGCCCAGGAAGAGAAAAGCCGGCTTGAACTGGAAAAAGTACAGAAGACGCTTGAATCCCAGATTGAACGACGACTCCTGCAGCGACATGTCCCGATTACGCTTGAGGGCGCCTCTATCAGCCACTTCATGCTCTCCTCGGGACACCTGAACGGTGATTTTTCAGACTTCATCGTCTATGAACAACAGCTGGCTGATATCCTGCTCGGCGATGTCATGGGCCATGGCATCCTGTCGGCCCTGGTGGGATCGGGCATGAAATCACTCTACCTGAGGACGATTGCGAGGAAAAGCTTCAGAAAAACCGTTCCTGAACTACAGGAAATCGTCACCGATCTCCACAGGGAGTGCATTCATGACCTGCTGGACATAGAAATCTATGCGACCATGCTCTTCTTCAGGCTTGACCTGAAACACAAGAGACTTTCGATGATTGACTGCGGGCATACTTCAACCATTCATGTCCATGCAGCTGACGCCACATGTTCCCTTCTGAAAGGATCGAACCTTCCGATTGGAATGGTTGAGGAGCAGGACTTCGCCTGCGTCGATGTGCCGATCGAGCACGGTGATACCATCGTCATTTACTCCGACGGGATCACAGAAGCCCAGCTGCCCGATCGCTCGTTTTTCGGAGAAGATCGCCTCATCGAACTCGTTACCCGGCACCAAAAGGCCTGCACGGACGATATACTGCTCGCTATCCGCCAGGAGCTCTCTTCCGCAACAGGCGGAACTACCTTTGAAGACGATGCCTCGTGCATTGTCATCCGCATCAGCTGAATCGACTATGGGCATATCCTCCATCCTCATCATCGGCGGCAAGCCCGGAACCTTCCGCCAAACCGCCCGGGCCCCCTTCAAAGTCACCTATGTGGATGATGCCGGGGATGCTGCGGCAATGGTCAGAGACGACGAAATATTCCAGCTTGCCATCATCACCCTCAGCAAAACCGGACCCGCTGTTCTCCCCTTATGCAACAGCCTGCTGGAAGCCACCCCACCGGCAAAAGTAATGTTAGTTGCGGGTGATGACGAACTGCAGGAGATACTTTCCTGGCTTGCAGGACTCACTCCCGGGGACATCAACAGCTTTACCCGCAGCACCGCGCCTCTGCCGGAGAAAGAAAAAACGGTTACGAGTGCACTCCCGTCCCGCTTCGAAGGCCTCATCGGGGAGTCGCCGGAAATGAAGAAGGTAAAGACCCTGATAGAAAAAATCGCGCCGACGGGCACGACTATTCTGCTGCAGGGGGAAAGCGGTACAGGGAAGGAGGTTCTTGCCAGAGCCATCCACCGCAGCAGCGCACGTAGCGACAGGCCGTTCATCCCGGTTGACTGCGCAGCAATCAGCGGCACGATTATCGAAAGCGAGTTGTTCGGCCATGCTAAAGGAGCGTTCACCGGAGCGGACCGCAGCACGCTCGGCATGATCCGCTCAGCCGACAAGGGAACATTATTCCTTGACGAAATCGGGGAACTCCCGATGAACATGCAGGCCAAACTCCTAAGGACTCTTCAGGAAAGAGCCGTCAAGCCGGTAGGCGAAAGCAGGATCTACCCCGTCGACATCCGCATTATCGCAGCAACAAATCGAAACCTCGCCGAAGGGGTCAAGAACGGGGAGTTCCGTGAAGACCTATACTACCGGCTCAATGCCATCACCATCTATGCCCCCCCCCTGCGCGAAAGAGCTTCAGACATCCCGCTGATCTGCCGCCACATCCTCAATCGCCTAGAGAACGAGGGATTTACACAAAAAACTATTTCAGAACGGGCATTGACCATGCTCTCGGCCTACGGATGGCCCGGCAATGTCAGGGAACTCGAAAATGTGATGCGCCGGGCCACCATGCTCACCAATGGCGACACCATTGATACAGACGTACTGTCCTTTGAATCTGGCCACATGCTTGCCCTTGAAGCCTGCGATGTCAATCCCGGAAGCATGGCTTCACATGAAAAAGAGGCTATCCAGAAAGCCCTGCAGAAAACCTCGGGGAACAGACGTGCCGCCGCCGACCTTCTCGGCATCAGCGAAGCGACCCTGTACCGCAGGCTCAAGACCTACAGCATCTGACCCGCTCCGCTCCCCCCTCTCCACACACGCACAAGCACCTCTCTCGATGAGAGAGAGTATCCACTTTGACTTGCATTCTGAAAGCGAAGGTCCGCATCAAAGAAGACGTAAGTCACCCGAACAGCACGCAGACAAAGGCTCTGAAGCCCTCCCCTCAATTTGGCACTGTTCTTGCTATATTTTTCAAGATAAGAACGAGCCCATTTCCTTTAAACCGAAACAATACGGATGGCTAACGAACAGCTCAACATGACCATGACCCGAACAGGACACATCATGATACTGGGATGCTCACACAAAACCGTGCAGCTGCAGGACCTGCTCGGAAAAAAAGGCCATATGGTATCGGTTGCCGGAAACCATGCTGCATATATAGACGCCATCGAAGCAAAGCCCCCCTACGAGATAACCATACTGACCGACAGCTTCGATGATGCACTCAATAGCTCGCTGCTGACCACTATCAGAACGTCCTGCCAGCCCGGCAACATCATCTGCCTCTGCAGTGGGGACAGCCCTGAAACGGAGCGCCTGATCCGGTCATCAGGCCCGGTTTTCTATGGCAGCTGCGAAAGTTTCATTGCAGAGGCTGACCGGATCATCCAATCGTCATTGGCCGCATCCGGATCAAGAGCAAGCGACAAGAGGGCGGCATCGGCAAAAATGCTTGAGCAAAGACTTCTTACCCCCCCACCATTCACGTCGAACAGCCTCAGGTGCCAAATACATGCCGTGAGAACTGGTGCAGTTACAATAGCGGGTCGCTCAATGGAAGTACTTATGGCTCTGACGCTCCTTACCCTGACAGGATTGCCTGTCCTGCTGGTGCTGGCGGCAAGAAAGCTTCTCAAGGGAACGCCGGTACTCGATACCGTTTCAATACGGACATCAACAGGAACGGCAGTGAAAGCCTACCGGTTCCATTCCACCGGACATGCTTTTCGCGACATTCCGCTCGCAGTCCTGATTCTTTTGGGGAAACTCTCAATCATTGATACGAATCAGCCTGACCACAACAGCGTAATGCAGTGGAATGCGCTGATACGTGATTTGCAATAGGAACACCATGGAACTCGACCCGACCGTCAGAAAAGAGCTGATCGAGAAAATCAGCGAGACCATCAGCCCTGCAGCCCAGAGACACAGGGCAATGCGGGTATACATCTGGGAAGCGACAGTCCGGGTCTCCTATAGACTGAAACGGCTGCTCGACATCACCGTATCGGTTGCTGCGACCATCCTGCTCATGCCGGTTTTCCTCATCACGGCGGCAGCAATCTGGATCGAGAACCCCGGACCGGTACTCTTTGCCCAAACCAGGGTGGGTCGGAACGGCAGGCACTTCAGGTTCTTCAAGTTCCGCTCCATGGTAGTCAATGCCGACTGCATGAAAGATCAGCTTGCCGCAATGAATGAATCAGCGGCCGGAGTGATTTTCAAGATGAAAAAAGACCCAAGGATTACGAAAGTAGGGCGTATAATCCGTAAGTTGAGCATCGATGAACTCCCTCAGCTGCTTAATGTGCTGAAAGGTGACATGAGTCTGGTGGGCCCGAGGCCTCCGCTTCCACGGGAAGTCGCGGAATACACCCTCGAAGAACGCAAACGGCTGCATGTCATGCCAGGCATCACCTGTCTCTGGCAGGTAAGCGGAAGAAGCGACATCCCGTTCAACGAACAGGTCCTGCTTGACATGCAGTATATTCAAAGTTCCAGCATCACCAACGACATCGCCCTGCTTCTCAGGACAGTTCCTGCAGTGCTTACTGGAAGGGGCGCATATTGACAACGAGAGCCACTATGGAATTCAGTGTCGACACATCAGCTGGAGTACGGGTAGGAGTGGCCATCCTTCCCGAACGCATCGACGCTGCCAGCTGTGCAGAGCTTCAGGCAGCGGCTGCGGGGTGGCTGAAACAGACGGCAAACCTGGTATTTGACTGCTCCGGCCTCGACTTCATCGACAGCAGCGGCCTCGGTGTTCTGGTTTCGACCCTAAGAAAGACCATTGAGCAAGATGGGGATCTCAAACTTGCCTGCCTCGGCATGAAAGCCTCCATGCTGATGGAGCTCACCAAGGCAAAACGGCTCTTTTCAATCCATCCTGATGCCGTATCTGCCATAGCGGCCTTCCATGGAGGAGTGCGGCAATGAACACAGGATCAGTGCAGACCCTCATCGTGCTGCGGGAAGAGGAACACGCATGACTCCAGGACCTGTTCAGAAGCCGCCACCCGATGCTGGTGACACTCTGCAACAAGCCCTTCATAGAGTATCTTATCGACTTTGCCATTCTTTCCGGCAGCGAAGCCTTAAGGATCGCAAGCGACAGCCCGATCACCGACCTGGAAAACTACTGCGGGAACGGAAGCCGTTGGGGCATCACCATCGACTATGCACATATTCTTTTCGAAGATGACCAGGAACGGCTCCTCGAAAAGAACCGACAGTTCTGCTCCAGAGGCAAGACGATGCTGATTGAAAAAACGCTATTTGTGGCCTACGACAAAAAAAACGACTACAGACTATGGCTCAGGGCCTGTCCGGAAGGAGTCGCGGTTTCCGGCACGAGCGGATCAATCACCATCCTGGGTAACAAACAAGAGAACGCCATACCGGGACCCATTCCCGGGCCATCTCTTCCAATGCTCCTCACCATAGGGGAATACTACCGCCTTGCTGACGACACACTGAAGAACGCAGATCGCTACATCCTCCCTGGCTACAGCAGCGAGCCCGACTGTTTTCTTGGAAGAAATGTGGTCATCCAGAAAGGGGCAGAGATCCGCAAGCCCGTCATGATCGGCAACAATGTACAGATCTCGGCAGGCTCGATCATCGGCCCCGGTGCCATCATCGGCAGCAACATCATCATCGACAGGGAAAGCGTTGTTTCCGGAAGCATCCTCATGGACAACACCTTCATTGGCGAGCAGCTTGAAGTCAAAGGGAGGATTGCTGACGGCAGCCTCCTCATTGATCCCGAAAGCGGAGCGACGCTGCAGATGGAAGACCCTCATCTGATGAGCGTCATCCAGCCCGGTGCATCGACAAAGCAGATCATCCGCCGCCTTATCCACGCCCTTGCAGCCCTCGCCCTGCTCATCGTCCTTGCCCTCCCGTTCCTCGTTCTCCGTCCCCTGCTCGGATTGCGCAGGAACTGGCATACGAAGAAACGCCTCTTCCCGCCGGGAGCAACAGCAAAAAAACTCACCATTGAACAGGTCGTGATCAGACCCGAGGGAGCAGACGGCAGACTCGCCATTGCACTATCCATCGATCGATATCCCTCGCTTTTCAAGGTACTCGGCGGAAAACTCCGGCTGATCGGGCACCGTCCGGCAGTATCTTCGGATACATCAACAATCTCTTCAGGCTGTATCGCCATGAACCCTGCCGTTTTCGGTTATGCAGAAACTGAAGAGTGGCCCGAAAATGAGCGCGATGAACTGATGGTCGACCATTATCATCTTCTTCATAGCGGATCGCTTAACGACATCGGCCTGCTTCTGAAAGCTTTACTGAACAAAAAACATATGTAACACGGGAGGAAACATGAATATTGCAGAATCCACCATCAACGGCATAAAGGTACTCTCACTGGAGGGAGTACTCAACGCAGCTTCATCGCCAAAGTTCAAAGCCTATCTTGAAACGGCAGATCACTCCGGACCCATGATCATCAATCTGGAGCAGGTCGAGTTCATTGACAGCAGCGGGCTGGGGCTGCTGGTTAGGCTTGCCAGACAGAAAAAATCGGCCAATGAAGCCCTGAAACTGGCAAAGATGAATGACCGGGTGAAGCGCGTGTTCGAGATCACTCAGGCACACAGCCTCTTCGACATATATGATGACATTCAGGCAGCTGCCGGCAACTAATACCGGAGACCATAGTATGACTCAAATTCTTTCGGCAACCCTCAAAGCTGAACTTAGAAACAGCCGGATCGCCGCAAATATCGCCCGCTCAACCGCTGAAGTTTTTGCCGAAGAGCGCCACTTTTCCGGAAATGTCCAGGAGTTCGGCCACACCTTTGAACTCGCCGTAAGCGAAGCGTTCACCAACTCCGTCAACTACAGGGATCCGAGCATCAAAGACATTACCGTGACAATCGGCTTTGAGGAGGAAAGCAACGCACTGACGGCCAGCGTGACAGACATGAACGCCCCGTTCAACATCCACCCTCCTGAACCCGAAATCACTGAATATCCGGAAGGGGGATTCGGACTGTTCATCATCTGGAAGCTCATGGACGAAGTCTCATGCAGTCGGGAAGGACAGAGCAATGTGCTCTCCATGAAAAAATTCATCAGCAGGCCTGAAAACCCATAACCCCCCTCCCCAACACATGGTATCGGTCATCATCGTCAGTTTCAACACCCGGGAAATCCTTGCAGAGTGCCTCATGAGCCTGTTCCGACATGCCGGAGAAGTCCCTATGGAAGTCTTCGTTGTCGACAACGCGTCCAAAGACGGATCCCCGTCGATGGTCAGGGAACGGTTTCCTGCAGTCCGGTTGATTGAAAACAGTGACAACCGGGGGTTTGCAGCAGCTAACAATCAGGCATACACGCTCTCGCAGGGTGACTATGTCGTCCTGCTCAACCCGGATGCCTACCTTCAGCCCGAATCTCTGGCCAACGCGGTTGCATTCATGGACAGAACCACCGGATGCGGGCTCTCTGGCGGAAAAATCATCTCCCCCAAGGGAACGCTCGAACCCTCGGCAAGGCGCTTTCCCTCAATCCGCTCAAAACTGCTGACCATCTCCGGCATCAGCGGCAGGTACCCCCGCTCCCCCATCCTGAACCGCCATGAATTCGGTGGATTCAACCACGACGCCCCCATGGAGGTCGACTGGGTCCCCGGGACCTTCACCATCGTCCGCCGGAGCATGCTTGAGTCGATCGGTTTTTTCGACGAACGCTTCTATCTCTATTACGAAGAAACAGACCTCTGCCGCCGTGCGAAAAATGCAGGCTGGAGCGTGTATTTCATTCCCGATGCGTCAGTCATACATATCGGCGGAGCATGCAGCAAGACGAGAAAGGAAAAGACTTTTGACGATTCAGGATCACAGGTGCTCTCCTTCCGACTCCGCAGCGAATGCCTCTACTACAGAAAAAACCATGGAGCTGCAATGCTTATCGCATCAACAGGACTTGAAATCTTCTGGAACCTTCTGATCTTCACCAAAAACATGGTTATCCCCTCGGAAGAGGCGCAGAGAAAACGCACGGCATCGATTGGCATCGGCAAACAGACCCTCCGTGCACTAAAAGACACCCGCTTTGGCACAATCTCACCACCAACTCCATGGTAATCATGAGACAACCCGCTCCCCGACAGCCAGACAGAAAAACAGCCGATACGATCAACATAACAGAGTAACATCCCATTAACATTATGGCACGGATTGTCTGATTTCTGTGGCAGTAATGAAGGAATAATTCCCCCTGCAATGCACCACAAATTTTCTTCTCCCCTGATACAACCGCCAGTCGTCAAGGTTTTACAGTGTCTTTTTCTGGCCTTGCTGCTCACCTCATGTGCGGGGCTTTCACCCAAGCCTACCAAAAACCCTCAATCACCGCCTCCCGGCAGGGACTTTACCATAAAGCTACCAGACAAATCCCCCATCTTCGCCAAGAAAGAAGACCTCAATAAAGAAATAAGCGAGGCAAAACCTTTCGAATACCGCCTCGGACCGGGAGACATCATCGGCCTCAAGGTTTGGCGACGCCCCGAACTCTCGGAAGAACGAATGATCATCTCTCCGGATGGGTTTATTGCTACCCCCAGGGTCGGAATGCTCAATGTCAACGGTAAAACCCCTGACGAAGTCAAAGAATCGATTACTACAAAACTTGAGGTCCTGTACATCAAACCGGAAGTCACCATACAGGTACATGATTTTCAGAATAACAAGGCCTATGTGCTTGGCAATGTCAACAAACCCGGGTTGGTACGATTCTCAGGCAGGGGGACGCTGCTCGAAGGCCTATCGCTTGCTGGCGGGGTCCCGAAAGAAGATCGTATGACCCGCTGTTCAATCATCAGGGGGAACGATCAGGTGATTTGGATCGATCTGCAGGATCTGCTCTCGAACGGAAATATGAGCCTGAATACCACCATCCACAACAACGATATCATTTATGTGCCGGAACACGCCCACGACATGATTTATGTCATGGGAGAAGTCAAGACGCCCGGGGCAATCCCCATGCATGACGGCATGAGCGTACTCAAGGCAGTCATGATGGCAGGCGGCATCACACGAACGGGCAATGAGGAAAAAGTCTTCATCATCCGTCAGCAGGATACGAATGGCACAGTGGCTGAAATCAACCTCAAAAGACTGGTTGAAAACGCTGATTTCACCCGAAACTATACCCTCATGCCCAACGACATCATATATGTCAGCCCCTCCGGCATGGCAAAGTTCAACTACACGCTTCAGGATATCATGCCGACGCTACAAATCATCAATCTGGGAACATCTGCGCTGAATTCAGTCAATTCAACCATTATAATCCCATCTCAGCCTTAACAGGTAATTCCGCCCAATCATGCTGAAAGAACAGTCAACAAAAGATCCGCTACCATTGGGGAAACCCAGAAAGGCTTTCGACTTAGCGGGCTTTATAAAAAGGTACGGCTTATTCATCCTCCTGCTTGGCGGTTTCCTTTTCGCCATGCTGACACCGCTTATCTTCATCATAAAAAAACCATACTACGAAGTTCATGCCCTCATGCAGGTTGACCCGACGGTACCTACCCTTTTCAGCAATACTGAAGAGTCCTCCATCGTGAGTTACTACCCGCGCTATATCAGCACTTCGGCTCAGGCAATGACAACCATCGACATCCTGATAAAAGCGCTTGATTCAATGAAACCGGCTGACAGAGAGGCGCTCTTCCCCAAAGGGGTACCCACGGAAACTTGCGCAGCAATTCTTCACAACATGGTGTCGGTTACTCCGGGCAACAGGGATCACATACTCACCCTTCAGATTTCCGGGAGCAAACCTGAGGGGCTTGCAGAGTTCCTCAATACTCTCATGCAGACCTATATGGAGGAAACCCGCAAAGCGAGCAACAACTCTAACAGCGACAGGCTCAAATTCCTCTATGCCCAGAAAAATGTCATCACGCAGGAGATGTCGGCCATTGAGCGGGATCTTGACAGCCTGACCCGGGATATCGGCACATCATCTTTTTCTGAAACCTTTAATATCGCAGCAAAAAACAGCGACAACCTCTTACGGTCCTACAACTCTGTCCTGAATGAACGACTTGCATATGAAACAAATTACAGGGCCCTGCAGCAATCAAATAATGCGTTAAAAAAAATCGCTCTTGACCCCTTAGTCAATGAAATTGTCTTGAATAACAATGCCTTGACTAATACAGAATCATGGACCTACCAGCAGCTCCAACAGCTGAGAAGCACCACCGACGGGCTGACAGAAATAAACCCGGAGCGTATTTATGTAGAAGGACAAATGAAATCAATGAAATCCTATGCACAGGAGCTCCGTGAAGAAGTACGCAACAAGGCAAAAAACATCACCCTTGGCAAAAGAGATATAGACATGCAAAAGTCGGTAATCATCGCCAAAAACAATTATGAAGCCGCACAAGCAAGAGAAGACACCCTGCGGGTTGCAATCAATGAAAACAGCAAGGAAGCAAAACGCATCTCGATAGGCATCCACAGAGGCGAGTATCTTTCAGCCAACTGGCAAAACAAGTTCGACCTCCTCAACAACATTGAAAAACGCATTACAGAAATTGAAATCGAGAAAAAATCCCCCCTGCGCCTTTCCGTTCTCTCTATTGCCCGCACACCGAAACAGCCGCTGAAATCAAACATCAACAAGATAACGATCCTGCTTCTCGTCGGCAGTTTCGGCCTCGTGGGCGGGGCGTTTGCAACATATGAATTTTTTGACGACACCATTAGAAGCAGCAAGGATATCACGCATGCACTTGGGCACCCTCCCGTGCAAACCATCGTCAACCTCAGGGCGCCGAATGCAGAGGATCAGGAACAGCTTAGCCTTGCTCCCGATGATTTTCGGGCACATCAGATCGGGAGCCTTGCCGTCAAATTCTTTAGGGAAAGAACATCGAGCAATGCTAGGGCGCTCATTTTCACAGGTACGGATAAGGGGGTAGGATCATCAGCCATCACATTCAGCTGTGCCAAAGCCCTCTCGCAGCTTGTCCCGAAAGTACTCATTATCGATGGAGACATCGAAGCCGCGCCAATCGACGAGGACGATGAATTCCAGATCAGCCTGCCGGGGCTCTGCGATTACCTGGCCGACTCAATGACGCTGGAAGAATGCATAGTCAGCACTCCCGGTGACAATATTGATATGATGTATGCTGGCAATATCACCGGTAGAAGTGTCCCGCGCCAGAAAATTCCTGAACTCTTTGCTGAACTGAAAGAGAAATACGATTTCATCTGCGTGGACAGCACCCCCCTTCTCAAAAGCCACCTGGCTGAGCAGTTCGCCATGCATGCCGATATCGTAACACTGATCTCACTCGGCGATAGCTCTAAATTCAGGGATCTGAGAAAAGCTGCAGCTTTGCTGGTTCTGCTTGGAGTACCGAGCATCGCGCCCATCCTGAATTTCGGGGGGATCCGCAAAACTCTGACTATTGCCGAAATGTTCGACAACCCCCCCGCCCTCATAAGCAAAGTGGTTCCAGAAAAGATGATTGACGGCATACGGCGTTCGCCGGTCGGGATCCGCATGATTGACAAGCTACTGCAGTTCACACAGAAACTCCAGCAAACAAAAGATTAGTATGAAGACAAGCCGGCAGGTGATTTCAGCAACAGAGCCAGACTTGAGCAGAGAACAGGCCATCCCGGGCAAATACGAACCGGGCAAATACCTTCTGGCATCAATACGGCGCTATCAGTCTTTAAGAACAAAAGGCCCTACAGGTAAGTTGCTTTCAAAAATCACCGTACTACAACACCGATTCTGGAGCGCGGTTTGTGGAGCGGACATCCCAATCAATGCCAACCTCGGAGGAGGTCTCCTGATCCCTCACCCAAACGGCATCGTGATCCATCCTGCGGCAATAATCGGTCCCAACTGCCTGATCATGCATCAAGTCACTATCGGCACTACGGGAAAAGGGACTCCAATCATTGAAGGCCATGTTGATATAGGTGCTGGCGCCAAGATCTTGGGAGAAGTACACATTGGGGCCCATGCACTAATAGGAGCCAATGCGGTGGTACTCAAAAATGTACCGGCAAACACGACCGCAGTCGGCGTACCGGCAAGAATCAAGGGTAATCCGTGAAAAAGAAACCGTATGATCAATTGCGGAAAATGAAAGAGAAACATTCGACACGGTTATGCATAGCTTACGCTGCCGGACCGGGTGATATCGTTAAAACATTTTCCTACTGGCAGAAAGGAAACGACGACCCTCATCAGGTTTCGACAACCTATAGCGCAATGTTCTTTGATGCATGCCGTTCGCTCAATGCGAGGGGTATCGCCATTTCTTCATGCCCCAGAAAAGACCGTATCGTCACGGACCGGTTCCATGTCGAAAACCTCCCTAAAAATCCGCAAGCGAATGCCATTGCGTTTCATAAGGAACAGGTCAGCTATGTTCTAAGGGTTGCTGATTTTGCTAAAAAGCAGGGTGCAGACTTCCTGATCCTCAGTGAGGCTACAGGATATTTTTTCCCGCTTCTATGGGCAATACCCTCAAGGATGAAGCTGATCCCCACGCTGCACTGCAACCTCAAGTCTCGTTTTCGGCCTCTCTCTGCAGCTCAGAAGCTGATACAGTTCATGAATGCTATGTTTTTCATCAGAAAAGCATCGGCCATCATGTCCGTTTCACCAAGCGTAACCGAACAGATTGAGGGGATGACTTACGCCATGGCCTCACCGGTCCATCGCTTCTATCAGCTCTATCGACGAAAGTATTTTGAGTGTATCAACCCGCCAATACATCATAATAAACCCTTCAATATTCTGTTCGTAGGGCGGATGGAAACCGATAAAGGCATTTTTGACCTGCTTCAGATCGCCAGGGACCTCAGAGAAAAAGGACACACGGACATCGTCATCAATCTTTGTGGTGGAGGATCAGAAGAAACCGGGCTGCGCATGGCAGCATCAGCGTATGGGATAGAGGAAACATTCCGAATCCATGGCTTCTGCCGCCAGGACGAAATGCTTGAGCATATCAACAATAGCCATGCATTCATCGTGCCGACAAGAACAACATTCGAAGAAGGGTACAACAAAGCACTTGTGGAGGGGCTGCTTTCAGGAAGACCGGTCATCACATCCATTGTATGCGCCTACCCCCACCTTGAAGAGCTCAACAGCGGAATCATTCTTGTCCCGCCTGATGAAACTGAAGGGTACCGTGAGGCCATTGAACGACTGGCTTACGACAGCGCATTTTATGCAGAAAAACAAAATGGAACTCAGAGGGGCATGGAACCATTTTTCGACCCGGCATGCTCTTGGCAGGCCGTGCTAGAACGCATCATTACAAACATACGGAAGCATGGGTAATCCCGGAGCTAACATTCTGGTGCCCTTAGCCTTTTTCCTCTGGCCTGGCGTTGTCATTCTGCTGTACAAGAAGCTGGATAAACGACTTGTACCGGTCATTGCCTATGTCGCAGGCTGGATGTTTCTGCCGTGCGCGGAGTATGATATCTTCATGCTGAAAAACACCAAATCAACAGTAATTGGATACAGCCTGCTTGCCGCAACATGGCTCTTTGACAAAGAAAAACTGCTCAGCTACCGATTCCGCAGCATAGATATCCCCATAATATTATGGTGTACGACCCCTTTTTTCTCTTCACTCGCCAACGGGCTGGGAATATATGATGGCTTGGCCTCAACACTCTACACCACAATTAAATGGGGGATCCCGTACTTTTTTGGCCGGGTCTATTTTAACGAAAGCGATATTCTCAAGACCCTTGCAATAACCATTTTCATCGGCGGGATCATCTATATCCCTTTCAGCTGGTTCGAACTCATCATGAGCCCGCAGCTTCACCGACTCACATACGGATTTCATCAGCATGACTTTCTCCAGACACTCAGGGAAGATGGAGGATATCGCCCCATGGTCTACATGAACCATGGCTTGATGACCTCTATGTGGATGATGCTTGCTTCACTCCTTGGAATGTGGCTTTACATCACGAAAGTCCTTCCAAAGAAAATCTTTTTTCTTCCGTCATCCTTACTGCTGGCCCTCCTGATTGGTACATTTTTAATGTACCAATCAATGGGAGCCATATTTTATTTCGCGATGAGCCTGCTGATCCTATACATTGGCATCAAATGGAAAAACGCCGTTCTCGTCATAGTCTTGCTCGTGACGCCATATATCTATATCTTTTCAAGATCTACTGGATCTTGGGATGGAACAAATCTCACCAATTACATCGCAGAGAAAATCAGCCCGGCCAGAGCACAGTCACTGCAATTTCGCTTTGACAACGAAACGATCCTCATTGATAAAGCGCTTCAGGGCAGTTTTTTTGGCTGGGGAGGCTACGGTCGGGCAAGGGTCTTTACTGATAGTGGAAAAGATCTTTCCACTACAGATGGCCTTTGGGTCATAACACTCGGAAATCAGGGGAGCTATGGATTGTTATGGCTGCTTTTTGCTGTACAGCTGCCAACCATATTTTTCATCAGCAGGAAAAAGCCCGTTCAATGGGAATCGCCTGCATATGCGGCGCCGGCAGCAATGGCTGTTTTCATCGCGTTCACAATGGTAGACAACCTTCTGAATGCGATGGTCAACCCTATTTATCTCGTCTTTGCAGGGGGGCTTCATGGTTTACTGCTCAACAAAACGGACTTAAGCCTTGAATCGAGCGAAGAAACAGAACTCGACCTGTTCAGAGAATTCGACAAACTAACAAGCAGATTCCTTTCTGATCCTGGAAATTCGCAATCAAAATTCATCAACTGACTCCCATGTCAACCAAGAATAAACTAAAAACAGCCTGGCTGGCCGCATTCATTCTGCTCCTTACGGCAAGCTTTTCTCCGGGAACAGATTCCTCAAGGGTGTTCGGACTGGATATCGTTTTTCATCTCGGGATCTATGCCATCCTGGCGGCAGTTCCCCTCATTGCCCTGAAAAAACGCCTGACGGCGTTTCTCGTCGCATTAGCCATTGCCCCATTGGGCCTTCTGTTTGAAACGATGCATGGTTCGACAACCGGATACGGCTTCAAGATGATGGATGCTTTTTACAATAACCTGGGGATTACGGTTGGCATGATCACTGGCATCATGGTTCGATTGAAACATCATTACGAAAAATAATCCCGGAACCACATCGCATAGACACCGCAAGTACCTATAGCTCTCAATTAGAGAGCCCCCTAGCAGTCCACACCTCTCCAGATGCCAGCACGGCCTCACCGCCGCATCCAGCAGATCCCGTAAGCCTTTATAAATGAACGGCATAACGATTCGCATGGTTTTGGCACATGTTTTGCGTGTATGAGTCAGAGTACGATTCATCCAGCAAAAAACTGCGCCCCATGCATCTCACAGAACTGCTCGCTCTCGGATTGAAGCACGGACGGAACACCATAGCCGAATCGGCCTATATTCTCGCCGATATCGATTTCACCCGGCCAGTCACATTCCATGCCCTTCTCAATGAAAGGTGCAACTGCCTTTGCCGTCACTGCGACCACTGGCGCCTTGACAAATACACTGACGAGATGGGGATAGATGAGTGGAAAAAGACACTGCTGAGCATCAGAGACTTCACTGGTTCCTATGCAATAAATTTCAGCGGAGGTGAACCTCTTATCAAGAAAGGCTTCATTGAGCTGCTGAATTTTTGTTCATCAAACAGCATATACGCCGGTATGACTACCAACGGAATGCTGCTTGAAAGACACGCGGCCGAACTGGTTGCCGCAAGGCCATTCAATATCAACATTTCACTCGACTCCCATAAGGCAGACACGCACGACTATATCAGGGGACGCGAAGGACTGCACGAAAAAATATGCAGGGGGATAGCACGCCTGAAGGAAGAGCAGAACCGCCAGGCAATCAGCTTTCCCATCATCATCAAGCCGACCGTCATGTCGCTCAATTACAGGCACCTGCCCGAGCTTGTACATTTTGCTGAACAACTCGGCGTATCAGCAGTAAACTTCCAGCCGCTCGGGAGGTGGACGGAAGAGACCAATAATGAACTGTGGATCGAAAAGGAAGAGTGGCCAAACCTCGAGAATGTCATGCAACGCCTGATCGTCATGAAACGGGAAGGCGCTCCTATCATGAACAGCGAGGAAATACTCGGATTGATGACCGCCAGTTTTCGGGAGGAAAAAGCATCCACGGATAACCTACCCTGCCGCATCGGCCTCCACGAGTACTTCATTCGCCCAGACGGTGACGTCAAGCTATGTTTCCATTTCCCCTCCGTCGGTAATGCATCTAAGCTCTCGGCAAAAGAAATTTGGCGGGGAGCGGAGGCACAAAAAATCCGAAAAGCCACGCTTCAATGCGACAAACTATGCCTTCTAACCTGCCTCTCACAGAAATCACTAGGCAACAAGATCAGTCAAGCAATCACGATGCTTTCGGGACAAAAAAAGTAATGCACAAGGAACCTCCGGCCATGACCCATTTGAGCAGCAAGACACAAGCGCCCGATAACGCTTTGCCTCACATCGACTGTGTACTCATCGGAATCAATAGTGAAAAAACGGTGGGCCGCTGCATCGAATCTATCCAGGCAGCAGATTACCCTAGGGACAGACTGCATATCTACTACGTCGATGGAGGATCTTCAGATGCAAGTATTCTCATAGCCAAACAGTATGAAGGGGTCATAACCATTGCACTCAGGCCAGTGCATCCAACCCCTGGACTCGGCAGAAACGCCGGCTGGCAAACCGGTTCATCTCCCCTGATCCAGTTTCTCGATTCTGACACCATACTTGATCGCAACTGGTTCTCGAGCGCAATCAAAGCGATAAGACCTGAGAAGATCGGAGCCGTTCAGGGGATACTTAGCGAATTGTACCCTGAGAGGTCTTTCTATAACTGGATCGGAAATCTGGAATGGAACGGCCTGAAAGGAGAATGCGAATCATTCGGGGGTAATGTGATCGTCAAGCGTGATGCCCTTGAAATGACCGGCGGCTATGATGAGGAGATGGTCGGAGGAGAAGACCCTGAACTCAGCAGACGAATCATCAGAGCTGGCTGGAAGGTCATTCAGACCGGGGTGCCGATGGCGCAGCATGATCTGGCAATGACACGTTTCAAACAGTACCTCCGCCGAACTTTCCGCACCGGCTATGCCTTTGCTGCCGTAAGAGAGCGGGAACGCTCCGCTGGAAGTCGTTTCTGGCAGTACGAATACCGAAAGATCATTATCAAGGGGGGAGGATTTTCCTTCAGCCTACTTCTTGCAATCCCCCTCATGGCAGTCGGAGCTCCAGCACCTAGCATCACAGCACTCGCGTTGGTAGCGCTGGGCACAGCCCTGCTCCTGAACCCGCGAATTTTCAAGGTAGGCCAATTCATGCGTGAACAGCAGCTTGAGCGCAAAGATGCCAGGATATATGCTTGGCACTGCTCTCTTGTCGTACTCCCACAGCTAGCTGGAGTACTCCGCTACCACATAGGACGCATATTTAATCAACCTCTTCGGAACCGGCCGGCCAGGATAGCATCAGAAATTTCAGTCCAGACACCATGAACAAGGCCACAACCATAGCCTACCTCTGTAGCGAATACCCAGCCGTTTCGCACACTTTCATTTTCAGGGAAATCGAATCGCTCCGCCAGGCAGGCATTCTGGTACATACCGCCACCATACGCAGGACGTCAAACTTGGGATTGATGACCGCGAGCGAACAGGATGAGGCCAAGCGCACCTTTGCCGTGATCACCGAGCCCCTCCCCGCAATATTCAAGGCTCATGCAAAAAGCCTGATCAGAAACCCGGCAGGCTACCTGCGTATGGCCGCCGCGGCACTGAAGCCGGCATTCACCGGCCCCTGCAAGCCAATCAAGGCCGTAGCATACTTCATCGAAGCAGGCATTCTTCTCGAATGGCTACACGGACTAAGCATCACTCACGTCCACGAGCATTTCGGAAACCCGACCGCCATTGTTGCCATGCTGATGAAAACCTACGGCGGCATTTCCTACAGCATCTCAGTCCACGGCCCCGACATTTTCTATCAGATTGATTCAGCCATGCTCGATGAGAAAGTCCGCCATGCCAGCTTCGTCCGCTGCATCAGCCATTACTGCCGGAGCCAGATCATGCGCATCAGCCCCTCGTCGATGTGGGAAAAACACCATATCGTCCGGTGCGGGGTTGATCCTGACACCTGGTTGCCGCGCCCCGAGCCCGATAACGAGGTGCCACAGTTGCTCTGCGTAGGCAGGCTAGTACCGGCAAAAGGCCAGCACATCCTGCTGAATGCCTGCGCACTACTGAAAAATGAGGGGGTGCGCTTCCATCTCACGCTTATCGGAGACGGCCCTGACAGGACATCACTGGAACAGTTCAGCCGTGAACATGGGCTTGAAGGCGCAGTCAAATTCACTGGCATCCAAGGCCAGGACAAGGTGCGGGAATGGTACGACATGGCTGACATGTTTATCCTTGCCAGTTTCGCCGAAGGTGTTCCCGTCGTCCTGATGGAGGCCATGGCCAAGGAGATTCCGGTCATCTCCACCCGAATCACCGGTATTCCCGAACTTATCGAACATGGCCATAACGGACTGCTTGCAACCCCCGCAGATACCGAAGACCTTGCCAGAAAGATCCGCACCCTGATTGAAGATCCTGAAATGCGGAAACGATTGGGCCGTGAAGGACGGAAGAGCGTCGAACGCCGATACAACCAACACATCAACAACAATAAAATGGTCGACCTGTTCAAACAGGCCGTTGCGCAGGCATGACAATCCCATCCATTTTTCTTGTTACGCTGATCATCATAACAGCTGTACCCTCACTCTATCTGCTGATCACGACGATTGCATCGTTCTTTTTCAAGAAGGCAGCGCCCGCAACCAATCGGTTTCTCAACATAGGTGTTCTGATCCCTGCGCATAATGAAGGCATTGCCGTCCGAGAAACCATAGAGAACGTCCTCCGGTGCGACTACCCTGCAAACAGGTTCGAAATCTTCGTCATTGCCGACAACTGCGACGATGACACGGCTGATCATGCCCGCAACGCAGGAGCCACCGTGTTTGAACGCTCGGACACAGACAACCGAGGTAAAGGACAGGCCCTCGACTGGTTCCTGAGGAATCATAGCAGTCGATACAGGACCACAGATGCCATCACCATCATTGATGCAGACGTCACTCCAGACGTCAACTACCTCCGAGAAATCAGTGCGTCACTCAGCATTCCCGCTGTCAGTGTCGTCCAAGGATACAACGGGGTCAACAATCCGTCAGCAGGATGGCGACCGGCTCTTGTAGATGCGGCATTCAATGTCTTCAACCACCTGCGTCTGGCAGGATCCTTCATACTCAGCGGATCAGCGGCACTGAAAGGCAACGGCATGGCATTCAGAACCCCAGTACTTGAACGGTACGGTTGGCCATGCCATTCCATCGTCGAGGATCTGGAATTCACACTTCGTCTTCTCCAGGACGGCACTGTAGTGTACTATAACCCGGACGCTATTGTGACCAGCGAAATGGTGACCAAGGGCAGCCACGCAAGCAGCCAGAGAACCCGTTGGGAAGGCGGACGGTTTGGCCTGGTCAAAAGCATGAGCATGCCCCTCCTGCGTCTCTTTATGAAGACCGGCAACCCGAAGTTTCTCCATGCATGGGCAGATCTTGCAATTCCGCCCCTCGGACTCCTTGTTCTGCTCTTCATTCCAGGAACTCTGGCGGCAATCCTGCTTAGCGGCCTCTGGATCTGGATAGGAGCGGCATACTGGCTCATCGTCATATTCTATCTGCTATCGGCCCAAATCCAGAGAAAAGCCCCATTCTCGACGTGGGTTTCACTTCTTGCGGCACCGATCTACATACTCTGGAAAATCCCGATCTACCTGAAAATGATCATCGGAAAACAGGGAAAAGGTTGGGTTCGAACCACCAGAGAAACTCTGCACAATAACTAGATCCACACCTCAATGTCTAACGAGATAAAAAAAAGCATCATTTTCATGACCGGCTGCATCGATCCCGGCGGGATGCATATGACCGTCTTGACCGATACGGCAAAAAGAAAGGTCCAGTACATCGATGCCATTCGGTTTTACCTGAATTCAGCAAGTGTTCCTGTGCTTTTTATTGAAAATTCCGGTAATGACATCTCAAGCGAGTTCAGAAAAGAAATCAACGAAAAAACGCTTGAGATCGTAACGTTCAATGGCAACGATTACGACAAGAAAAAAGGCAAGGGATACGGCGAAATGCTGATAATCGAAGAAGCCATCCGTTCTTCATCGCTCTTTGATCAGGCGGATTTCATCTTCAAGGCAACAGGTCGTTACAAAGTCCTGAACGTCCGCTCGTTTGTGGAATACGTCAATGAAAAGCCTGATGCGGCAGAGCTCATGGTAAATCTCCTGCCAACCCTCGCCGATGCCGACTCCCGCTTCTTCGGGGCCAAGCGTGATTTTTTCAGGGACTTCCTCATCGGATACCGTTCACGACTCAATGACCAGGAGTGCTTCTATTTCGAAACGGCCCTGGCAAGCGCTGTTCACATGGCCATCGTTGATGGATACCGGTACTCAGACCTGCATCACTATCCAAGATATTCCGCCGAGTCGGGAACTGGGGGTGGAGTCTATAACGACTCGTGGAGTCGATGGGTGCTTAAAGATCTTCTTCTCAAGGGACAACATCGGCTGCAGCAGGCCTTCAAAATCCGTTAACCCGTCGAGGAACCCATAAACAGCCCCCAAGCCTCATGGCAAACAAGAGAAAATTTCTTCGACACATCCATTATTTCCGTGGTTTTGCGATCGTAAACGTCATGATCGTACATATCTGGAGCGCCCCAATGGGTGAAGGTGCGGCATATACCCATGCGGCCGCTATGATCAGACTCTTCCAGCAGGTCTTTTTTCATGACAGTACCATCTACTTCATCTTTGTTTCCGGCTTTCTCGTCGAATACCTCTCCGCAACCAAGAATCCACTCGACTACTACGGAAAAAAACTATCAAATGTCATAGTGCCCTACCTCATCATGAGCACACTATGGTTTCTGTGGGAAAGTTCGAAAATCCCTCAATCAGCTGAAGATCTACCGTCTCTTGCCGGCACCTACCTCTCAATGCTGACCTATGGCAAGGCACAGATACAGTACTGGTACATACCCTTCATCGCCGTCGTCTTTCTGCTCAGTCCATTGATCCTGAGAATCCCTAACCCGGCATTCAACAGAATTACGCTTGCCGCAAGCATTCTCCCCCTGCTCGGAACACGAACCGGCACTGAAATCTCTGCATTTCAATTCATATATCTCCTTCCCGTTTATCTCCAGGGTATATATGTAGCAAGAAACCATGACAGAGTGATCAATCTTGCAAAAAAGCATCAGCCCCTTCTGGCGTTCATAGCGCTTGCCTGCACCATCGCCCTAATGTACCTACATGGAAATTCTATTATCTTCGGCCCAACAAGCCTCTCCGAATCCATACACTACATCCACAAGTCGAGCATCATGTTCATAGTGTTGCCATTTTTGGCTTCACTAGAGCAAAAAAGCATAAAAGCTCTGGACCTTTTCGCGACATACAGCTTCGCAATCTTCTTTACCCACGTAACGGTCTCCATGTACCTTGTATGGAAAATACTTCCTCCAGAAACCATCTATTCCCTTCCCCTTATCAGCGCATCATCGTATACGCTAATCATGGGCTCGATTCTCTACCTCTTCATCAAAATATTTGCAACGCTATTCTGCTGCATAGCAGCAAAAAAAGTACTAGGCTCCACATCCCGATTCCTCATCGGAGCATAACAATAGAACAAGACAGGCATGGCCATGAACTTTCCGGATCATTTTGACAGGATCTCCGTGATCAACCTTCCAGATCGAACGGACAGGAAACGAGATACACTTAACGAATTCAGCAGGGCGGGCTGGGACCCAAATGATAAAATGATATCGTTTTTCCCGGCTATCCGCCCAGAAACGGCTGGAGGCTTTCCTTCAGTTGGCGTGAGAGGCTGCTATACAAGCCACATGGAAGTACTGCGGAGGGCAAAAGAAAACAACTGCGCCAATATCCTTGTACTCGAAGATGACATCTCATTTATCCGGGAGATAAACCAGATAGGGAATGCCGTTATGGAGCAGCTCGAAGGAAAAAAGTGGGGGTTCATCTACTTTGGCCACGATCGTCCGGCAGGCGACAAAAACTCCCTTGGAATCGAACTGCTTAAAGAACCGCTTATGCTGGCGCATTTCTATGCAGTCAATGGGCCGTATCTTGAACGATTCCTCCATTTCCTTGAGCAGTTGCTGAAAAGACCTGCGGGCCATCCCGACGGGGGCCCTATGCATTACGACGGAGCCATTTCGACATTCAGGATGCAGAATCCTGACATCCCGACGTATATCATCTATCCGAGCCTCGGTTCCCAACGTAGTTCACGAACAGACCTTCACGCACTTCCCATCTGGGATCGATGGCCATTACTTGCCCCCCTGACAGGCGGAGTGCGTCAGCTAAAAAATGCATTGAAAAGGAGACTGCCATGAACTATCTGCCGGTTCTTTTCGGCTATGAAGCTTCCAATATCGGCAACAGCCATGTTGCGCTTTCTCTCTGCCGCCATTGGCATGAAAGCGGCAGGGCTGTCCAACTCACTCTACCCGGAGCAGTAAAAGGGCTCGAATACCCGTGGCTCAGAACAGCAATGAAGGGCCTCCGCCAGAAACTGACCTATAAATTCGGGACCAACATCCAAGCTCGAACCATGGCCGAACAGCTTTTCTATAAACATGAAAAGGATGCAGATATTGTCTATCTATGGGCCGGCCTGTCTCTGGAGATTTTTGAAGCCTTTCATAAGCGAGGAAGCCGCATTGTCATCGAAAGGATCAACTGCCATAGGAAAAGCTCATGGAGAATACTTGAAGCAGCCGCAGATACATGGAACATCCCCTACAGGATCAACACTGATGAAAAGGCAGCCTTGATTGAGGCAAAAAAGCTGGAAATAGCCGATGCAGTCTTCTGTCCGAGCCCAATGGTCCGAAAAAGCATGCTGGAAAACGGCGTAGAGGAAACCAAGCTCCTCTCAACCAGCTATGGCTGGGCTCCAGAACGATTTCCGGGAAGAAATGACGAAAAAAAACATGCGGAACGCCCGGTATTCCTGTTTGTCGGCAGCATCTGCCTGCGAAAAGGCATCCCGCTCCTGCTCGAAGCATGGAAAAGAGCGAAGCTCGATGCTGATCTGGTATTATGTGGCAACATTGCGCCGGAAATACAAGAACACCTCCCGCCACTCGAAACCTACCCCAATGTCCGCCACATCAGCTATACCCACGACATGGGAATGATATACCGCAGTGCGGACGTCTTCGTCTTTCCTAGCCTTGAGGAAGGTGGACCAATGGTCACCTATGAAGCCATGGCTCATGGAATTCCCTGCTTGGTTTCAGAAATGGGCGCAGGAGCAATAGTGGAAAAAGACATCAACGGCATAGTCCTTCCTGACATGGATATTGATGCATGGGCTGAAGCTCTGACATCAATGGCCTTGAACAGGCAGGCGAGAATCGACATCGGACAACATGCTCGACAACGCGCGGAGTGCTTTACATGGAAAAACGTTTCCAATCAACGTGCGGAACTTTTGGAACAACGTTATCCGATGCTGTGGAAAGATCAGGGAAATGCAACTGACCACTGAGGGATGCCGGTAACCGGACGCCTGAACAATGGAATCAAAGACAAGAAAACAACGATAATGAAGATACGAGTCCCCAATCTCAAATATCTCAAGGACATCCGCACCATTCTGTCAGAGAGGGAGCGCAGAAACAGTCTGGGGATACTTTCAATGATGGTGATTGCCGTCCTCCTTGAAACATTGGGAGTCGGCCTGGTAATACCTGCGCTTGCACTCTTCACTGAAAAAGATTTTGCCGGGAAACACCCTGTTGCCAAACCGCTCATCGACTTCTTCGGCAACCCAGACCAGACCAGCCTGGTTTTTGGCGGGCTCGGCCTGCTGTTCAGCATCTATCTCATAAAAGCCCTCTTTCTGCTATTTATGACGTGGAGACAGAACCATTTCATCTACGCGATAGGTGAAAGGCTTTCACAACAGCTCCTCAAAATCTATCTGCATCAGCCATATACCTTTCATTTAGAACGCAATTCCGCACAGTTGATAAGAAACGTCACCACGGAAGTCGAGGTACTCGCAACAAATGTACTAACCCCTATCCTGCAATTGAGCGTAGAAACCCTGACGTTGCTGTGCATTTTCTCTCTTCTACTCATCGTTGAGCCACTAGGGACCCTGAACATCCTCCTCGTACTTGGGTTGACAAGCATTTCTTTTGTCATGCTGACCCGGCAAAATGTCGCCAAATGGGGAAACGACCGCCAGCATCATGAGGGACTCCGCATGCAACATCTTCAGCAGGGACTTGGAGGAATCAAGGATGTCAAGATCCTTGGAAAGGAAGACTACTTCCTGTCCCGCTATGGATATCACAACACATCCAGTACAAAAGTAAGAAGAAAAAATACGACCATTCAGCAAGTCCCCCGTCTCTGGCTGGAATTGCTTTCAGTAACTGGCCTGATCGTCCTTGTGCTCACCATGATGATGCAAGGCAAGGATATGGACTCTATCGTTCCCAACCTTGGATTCTTTGCCGTAGCAACATTCAGGATGATGCCCTCCGTCAACCGTATCCTCAATGCGCTGCAATCACTTCAGTACTGTCTGCCTGTCGTCGATATCATCAGTAGAGATTTTTCGCTTCCCTTCCATGAAGAACCACAGGAGAAAACAGGTGCAATACGCTTCAAATCGTCGCTTCATCTCGAAAACATCACGTATGCCTACCCGCAGGCCAACAGGCAAACCATCGAAGATATCACGCTGACGATACAGAAAGGAGAATCAGTCGGATTCATCGGGCCAAGCGGCTCAGGAAAAAGTACGCTCATCGACCTATTGCTCGGACTGCTGGCCCCGAATCACGGAACGATAAGCATCGATGGAAACGACATCAGAACTAATATGCGGGGCTGGCAAAACATAATCGGCTATGTTCCGCAATCAATCTACCTGACTGATGATGACCTGGAACACAATATCGCTTTCGGTCTGTCCGACGAGCAGATTGACAGGGATAAAGTTTTGTATGCCGTCGAAGCAGCCAATCTCGCTGCTTTCGTCAAAGGACTACCTGACGGCCTTGCAACCTTCGTCGGGGAACGAGGCATCAGGCTTTCCGGCGGACAAAAACAACGCATCGGCATCGCTCGGGCACTCTACCACAACCCGGAAGTCCTTGTTCTTGACGAAGCCACAAGTGCACTCGATATGGAATCCGAAACTGCCGTCATGGAGGCGGTAACCGCGCTGCACGGCAGCAAAACGATCATCATCGTCGCCCATCGCTTAACCACCGTCGAGCACTGTGACCGAATCTATCGCCTCGAAAATGGAAAAATAACCTCACAAGGCTCCCCTGCAGAGATGCTCACACGACACAACAGAACCCTGCAGAGCTCATGATCATGAAATTTTCGAGAGTAAAACAGAGAGCTGCTCCTTTTTCCATACGATCAGCGCCCCCAATACAATAAAAAGCTCGAGAAAAAAAGGATCCCACAGACCATACTCGGCCAGTGAAATCTTTTGCCGCACGAACGAAATCGGTGCCAACAGAAAAAGGTGGCCGGTAAACATATCAAGAACGGTGTGGATGACCCCCCCAAAGAAAAACACCACGGCAAACGCTGAAGGGGTATGCTGGAACCGGGCAATCAAAAGCCAGAGGACTGAAAAAACAAGCAGTCCCAGCCATAACAGCGGATAGTGGGTGGGATACTGGTGATGGTCGCACAAGCGTTGATGAAGGTGGAAGCACCATACAAAATCGAAATCGGGAGCTATCGAACCCAGCATACCCCAGAACATGAAGGTGTTGCTCCGAAGAGGCGTTCGGCACAACCTGCCGTCAAGCAATCGAGCGGTAATATAGCCAGCAGGAAGATGTGCAAAATACATGGGCAGGTATTGGAACGGAAAGGTTCAAGCCGCTGAAACTAACACTGAAATCAGTTATGATAGAAAAAACCAGCACGCGCAATATTCCGATCGATACGCTGAGAGGCATCGCATGCATCATGCTCGTTGCCTACCATGTTATCGGCATATCACCGGAAAGCGGACTCAGGCTGAGTGAGGGACTCCTGAAAGATACGAATGAAATGTTCGCCTATATCCGCATGCCTTTATTTACGTTTCTTTCGGGTCTCGTCTATGGCTGGCGACCATTCGCTGGAACATGGAAAGCTTTTATGAATGGCAAGATCCAACGACTGATCATTCCGATGTTGTTCGTCGGAACCGGCTTTGCCATTCTTCAAGCCGTCACTCCCGGCACAAACAACCCTATTGAAGATTGGAAATATCTGCATATCAAACCAGTTGCCCATTACTGGTTCATTGAATCGCTTTTTATCATCTTTCTGATCATTCTCGCGCTCGAACACTTCAAAGTGCTCGCCACCAGACGGGGCTTTGCGCTGGCCTACCTGGGATCGGTCACAGCTTTTCTATCCAACATCGGAACAATATGGTTTTCCCTTGCCGGGGTCTTCTACCTCTTGCCCTATTTCCTTGCCGGTCTTTATTGCACCCGATTCCCCCTGAAATTCAAATACTCTCAAATAACAGGGTTCATCATCATCATAGTGACCGTACTCTTCCTGATACTGTACAGCCAGCAGTATATCGATGACCGCCGCTCTTTTCTGGCTCTTTTCGTTGGCACGGTTGCATGTATCGCACTCCTGCTTACGCAAAGCCGCTCGGAATGGCTTGCCAGCATCGGCTATTACTCTTACTCCATCTACCTCTTTCATGTATTCTTTACTGCAGCAGCAAGAATAGGGCTTATGCATATCGGAGTTTCAGATATCACATTCCTTTTTCTTGCAGGAACAGCTGCAGGAATTACCGGCCCCATACTGACAGAAACCCTGGCAAACAAACATAACCTGCTCAGAACAACACTTCTGGGAAAGAAACCCCTGCCAAAGAATTGAACATCACGAATACATGGTGTATCAAGCTCCCCGCACATCCTGATGCTCCCGGCAGGATCCCTTATTGCTCTCATTTTGAAAGTGCATGACAGCAGATCCTCTCAATACCGCTTCCGCAGCAAGAAACCAAACGACCCGAAAGCCTTTAAGGGTGAGGGTTCTGGCAGTACACACCATCGGGCACGGGATTTGCATGAGGGTGAATAGGCAAGTAGTACACAACAACCCCCATAGCCATGCCACAGGAACATACACTCATCCAAAAGAAAGCGATATCGATACTTAATATCGACATCAAAAGCATTACCGAACCAGAACTGCTTTGCAAACTTGAACGCGGCATGCTGGTCACCCCGAATATAGACCACCTTTTCCACCTCCAGAAAAACAGGAAATTTTACGAAGCGTATCAATCAGCAGAATGGGTCATCTGCGACAGCCGGATCATTTACTTCCTTTCGAAGCTTTTTCCGGAATCGCTGCCGGAAGCCATTCCAGGATCAAGCTTCCTTCGCTCATTCTACATGCATCATAAAAATGATCTGGAATGCAAAATCTTCCTTCTTGGAGCAGCAGAAGGTGTAGGCCGAAAGGCTATGGAGAACATCAACAGGAAAGCCGGAAGGAAGATTGTCATCGGAGCGCACTCACCCTCCTATGGATTCGAGAAAAATGAAACAGAATGCGATGAAATCGTCAATCTCATCAACAACTCAGGGGCAACCGTCCTTGTGGTGGGAGCCGGAGGGGTAAAACAGGAAATCTGGCTTGCACAGTACAGACATAGAATGCCAAATGTCAAACTTTTCATGGCACTCGGGGCAACAATCGACTTTGAAGCCGGAAATGTCAGGAGAGCGCCCATGATGATTCGAAAAATCGGCATGGAATGGCTCTATCGACTGATGATGGAACCGAAAAGAATGTATAGGCGCTACCTGGTCAACGACCCGATATTCTTTTTTCATTTCGCAAAACAATTGCGAGGCACCTATATCAATCCGTTTAGCGCATAACGATCGGAGAACTATACATACAAACAACGATGCAGCAAGTCATTGTCACATCTGAAACAAAAACAGACCGCACAGCAAAAAGGTCAATCATAGCAGCCATGGCCATGATCTTGATTTTGGCCATGGCTGGGCCACGAGCCGCCAATGCAGCGGAAGAATCCAGCATTCAGTCAGACGCCCGGCCGTTCGGGCTGGACATTGCCTCGCCAGTTTATGCGTCAGGGTCGGATGAGAATGCGACGACATTCTTGGAATACTACTCAGAGACGCTGGTTCCCTGGGTCAGCACGAACCTACCCGAGTACACAAACAACTATACCACGAGCCTCCGCATTGACCCATCGTTGCTCACTCTTGCAACAGACTCTGATGTGAGAATATATTTTGTAGGAGAGGGGGCCGGATATGACAACACTCTCGGATTCACCAGTACGACGGGCGATCGAAGCCTCATATTTCCCGAGGCCTCCGTCAATCCATCATACAACAACGCAACCGATCTCACAAAGGCCGCAGCCAATGTGAACTTTCCTCTCGTACCGGGAGACTTCGTCGACCTGGGCAGCTTTGAAGCAGGCGCACAACTCGACTTTTTCCTCATCGCCAACGGCGCCAACGGCGGCACGACGACCTTTTCCACAGACGCAACGACAAGTCCCGACGGCTTGACCCATGCCATATCATGGGCTCCAGCTGACAGCCCATACCTTCTGATCGGATTCGAAGACCTTCTTGGTGGAGGTGACGGTGATTTCAACGATCTGCTGTTCGCCGTTGCGATCCAGCCGTTGACAACCGCGCCAGAACCCTCGACCATGCTTCTTCTCACCAGCTTCCTGCTTGTCGTTCTCTATCTGCGGCATAGCAGCCGGTTTTCTCCGCATAGTGATCCAGAACAATACCCTCGAATCAACTAACTCCGCCCCAATATGCATCCCTCAATAGCAGCAGATGGACCGGTTCCGAACAAAGCAGTCAAGAAACTCCCCGCAACCCTCCTCCTTGCGGGACTACTCCTTGCAGGCCCGCTTTCAGCAACCGGACTCACAGCAACTGATACGGATCCCTTCAATGCGACCTATCTGGAAACATTGCAAGACAATCTTGGTCTAAACCTTTACGAGAGGGAAAGCATTGGTGACATTCCTCTCGTCAGTCTGGACCCCTCGAGTATCAGTCTGACAACGACCTCCGGTGTGAGGGTCTATTATATAGGCACGACCTCCAATTATATCAACACATTGGGATACAGCACCAATGATGGAGCTGTCGCACCCATTTTCAAGACGAGCTTCAGTACATTCGACAGAAACCGCCTGATGCCGGGGGATTTCATTGATCTGGGTAATGTGGAAGGTGGTTCACAGCTCGATTTTTACATGACCACCAATCTGGGCTTCACCCGCACCAATACCGTTTCCACAAGCGACATGATTGAGCATGCCGTCGCCTACGCAATAAGTGACAGCCCCTATCTTCTCCTCGGTTTCGAGGACACCATCAGCGACTGGATTGGAGGAGCGGACTTCAACGATCTGCTCTTCGCCGTTGATATCGGAGCAGCGAATGTCTCCGCCATGACCGCCGCGCCTGAACCCTCGACCCTGCTCATTCTCGGCAGCTTCCTGCTCATGGTGGCATTTCTCAGAAACCGCCAGCGCATCGTGGCCCCTAAATGCTCCCAGGCATGAAACAGCACCGGACCGTGCGGCTCATCATCATCGGGGCCCTCATCCTCTTGACGGGTGGCGGCGTGTATTTCGGTCTTCCCGCCATACGCGCAGTCATCAAGGAATCAAGAGACAAAACTGCATACACAGAGGCAAAAACCTTTCTCAACGACCAAAGGGCGGCAAAAGCATTCGAGATCATCCGGATGAGGGACAGCTCCGTTCCCGACAGTAACAGCGAATGGCTCCACCTCGAAATAGAGGCCCTCAGTGCACTCGGCAATGTTGGGCGCCTGAGCGCTCTGTACGATCGCCATCCCGAAGCGTTCATGCAGCACGAAAAGGGATCGATGATTGTGGCCCGCGCGATGCTTGCAACCGGGGACATGAAAAGCTATGTCACATTCAGAAAAGCATGGGAATCGCAGGAAAAGCAGCCAGAACTCTGGTTTGCTCTCGATGTCGACGCCCTCATCCTTCAACAAGACACGGCCGGAGCCCTGAAGCTCTTGCGCTCCAGATCTTTCGAAGGTCAGGCTGATGCGGCAAGGCTCAACAGGCTTGCTCTGCTAACGGCAGGCGGGAACCTGCAGCAAGCCTGGCAATATCTGGAGCAGGCCTACAGCGTAGCCCCGAAAAATCCTGATGTCCGTTCTTTCAGGGCACAGATACTGGAGCGGATGGGTAAAGAAAAGATGGCCCGGGTTGAATATGTCGCAGCCCACCTCGCCCTTCCGGACAATCCACTCTATCGGGATCAGCTCGCGGAATTCTACCGCCGCCGCGGGCAGATCGGCCTTGCAGTGCAGACATGGGCACGGGATCTCAATGAACGCTCAGCCGATTTCATCAGGCTGAAGGCTCTTTTCTGGAGCAGGGTGACGACACCGGCATCGATTGGCAAAACCGATCCTGCTGACATATATGGAGAGCTTGCGCCACTCGTCATCTACCTGCAAGAGCTTCCTGAGGGGCAATTCTGGGATGATGGCCTGTTCGAAAAAGAAGTTGCCAAAGGCCAGATGGTGCTCGAAAGGCGCCAGGAAGCCTACTGGCTGCGCATCCTGGAAGCTCTCCGGAACAAAGAGGAAGAAAAATGCTACGACATCATTCTCGTCCACCCGTTCAAACGATCGTCCTGGAACCCCGATCTCGAGAAGGCACTGGAACGGCTCCTTGCCTACCGGCTCGAGAAACCCCAGCCGATGGATGCAAATGCGTTTGGTGCAAGTGGCCGCAACACCGAACAGAGACACCAGCTGTTCGAACAGTTGGAACGGATCGCTATGAGGGAAAAACCCGACCCCAAGCTTGACCGCCTCCTGCATAGCGATGAAGCTTTTGCTGCGGTCTTCATGGCAGGCGGCTGGATGGAAGCCGCCCTGCAATTGCGGGGCAAGGGAGCCATACCGGAAGGCATCCCCGACTGGTACATTTACGGAGTGACGCAGTCTCTACGCTTCAACAGGGATGCGAAAGCAGCTCTGGCGTTTGCCCGCAGCCAGCGGCCCACACCGGAAATGACACTGCTGACCGGAGAGATCCTGCTCGCAAACAAGGAGAGAGCTGCCAGTATCGAAATGCTCGAGCCACTGACCAAGAGCAAATCTGCGATTGGCTACCGCGCAGCATGGCTGCAGAGCCTTGCCTATCTGGACCAAAAAGCGACCCTCAAAGCCCGGAATGCACTCCAGCGCCAACCCGAACTATTCAGCAGTACGGCAGGCAAAGAAATTCTGGCCCGCATCGCGCTTGCTGAAGGAGAACCCGAAAAAGCCCGCGCCATCTATACATCGCTGGCAGACCGGTCGGCCGAAGCCAAAGCCTACCTGGCCATGCTCGCATACCGCCAGAAAGACTGGAATACCTGCAAAATCCTGACCATGGAGCTGATCAAAGAGTTTCCAGACAGAATGGAGCTTCAGGCCAACCTCGCGGCCATCAACAAAGCCGAGAAGGAGAACCGGCAATGACAGCTCGCGATTACCCAATCATCGCTGCGCTCTTGATTCTGGCCCTCTTCATCTGGATACACGATCTATCATGGATGATGCAGCCGGCCGACACCCTCCCCATTCTTCTGGCCATACCCTGTATGTTCTGGCTCGGAAGCCCCTGGAAATTCCTTCCCGGAGCGTTCCGTGTGCCGACAGGAGGCCTTGCCGTCACGACAGGGGCTTTCATTACCGGCATCGTAACAGGCTGGATGTTTCTTCTGGCCATCAGCTGGACCGTTCTGCTCTGGAGCTGGCTCTCAATCCGTATCGAACCCGCGGACCGGCGACGGATCGCAAAACTGCTGATCCTGCCGATGATGGCGTTCCCATGGCTCCTGCTGGACGCTCAGGCCGTTGGCTGGTGGTTCAGGCTTTCTGGCAGCTGGGCAGCTGGAGAGTTCTTCTCTCTTACAGGGTTCCATGTGGTCCAGGACGGAACCAGGCTGCTGATACAGGGCCTGCCTGTTGAGGTGACGGCCGCCTGCTCGGGAATGCATTCCCTGCAGTCGATGCTGATTGCCGGTTCGGCACTCGCCTATATCATTCTCGGCCACCACCCGATTTACTGGATCAACCTTCCGCTGCTGGTCGTCATCTCATGGATTGCCAACACGGTGCGCATCGTAGCCATCGCTCTGGCGGCTCTTGCTGTGTCGCCCGAATTCGCTGCAGGCCTGTTCCATGAATGGGGCGGCTGGGGCGTACTGATCCTAATGTTCGGGCTATGCTGGGCTATCTTCACCCTGCAGAGAACCCTTCTGAATAATAAAACCGCACAAGCATAATGCGAGACCACTGGATCATCGCACCGCGACTTGCCATCACGCTCTGGTGCATATGGCAGGCACGCGACCTTCTTGCGGCATGGGAGCACTCCGGATACGACCAGTATGGATGGATAACGTTGCTCGTCTGGTGTCTTCCGGTCTTCATGTCAGGGACCTCGGCACTGTTAGGTGCAGGAGCGCGCCAGTATGGTACAGCCATGCTGACAGCGGCACTCCTTCTTGCCCTTCTCGGTCAGGCCGGATCGCTCCACATGCTCCAGCATGCCGGACTGGCCCTGGCTCTTGCGAGCTGGACTCCATTCTCACCGCATCAGTTGCTGTGGCTGCTCTCATCGATATCATGGATGCCCGCCTTCGGCTGGATCGGCAGCCGCCTCTTCTTCGGCCATATCCTTCCGGCAAGGCTCCTATTGGCCCTCACCGCAGCGGGCTGGCTTGCCGCTGTACTTAGAGGCAGGAGGATGGAACGGCGATGAACGACAGGCACAACAACACGATGCTCTGGGCGCTTCTGGCCATGGCGGTACTCTTCGGCACTGCGGCGGAATGGCACACTCCAGGGGTCAGCACGGATCGGCTAGCAGCACTCCGCAAGAATGGATCGCTGTTTGCATCCCGCCCCCTTCCATTCTCCCCTGAAGAAACCGCATTCTACGGAACGGTTCGCGTTCTCAAACGTTTCTATCAGTGCTGGAACGGAGCGTTCATCCTGATTGCCATAGATGGATCGGCGAACCGGCATGCCGTTCATGATCCACTCTACTGCATCAAAGGGGCTGGGTGGGAGATTACGGAAAGCAGACGACTCGTTGTCGACGGAGGAACGGCAACCCTGCTCTCTCTCACCAGGAAAGGACAACAGAGAGAGGCCGTCTTCTGGTTTTCCGACGGCTCATCCCGCCATAGTTCCGTCCTCCGGTACTGGCTTCAGACCACTCTCCGGAGACTGACCTTCGGCGCATCGGGCAAGGAACCGGTCTTGTTGATCCTGCAGTCCATCGAGCATGATCGTCCTGACTGGCAGTCGCTCTTGGAGCGATGTCTTTTCCTTTTTGAAGTTTAACCCGCAACGCGCATAAAAACGAGATCCATGTTGTTATATTACAGCCATATATCGCACAAAAATGATCCACTTTAACCCCGAATCGAAACCGATACCACCCTCATTTCTGAAACATTACATCTATACGACAGCGCCATGTCACAAGAAACCCAATCAAAACCCGACACCATTCTGTTCAAGCACGCACCGGCGCCGATGTGGCTGCAGCAGGGCAGCATAGTCATTGATGCCAATTCCCGGGCGCTAGACCTGTTTCAGGGACCCGGCAGTGAAGGACTCATCGGGACCGACATCACCACTCTTCTTTCCGACTGCGGACAGGATGGAGGCGATGCATCTCTTGAAGCTTTGGCGCTGTTCAGGGATGTTGAAAACGGAAATGATGCAACCGCAGACTGGCGCTGCCGGAAGCCGGACGGAAGCCAGATGGATCTCCACACTGAAATGAGCCCTGTCGACCTTGATGGCCAACGATTCATCCTGATCGTAGCGTTCGATCAGACCCGACTGAACCGCGACCGGGAAGCGATGCAGACACAGCGGCGGCAGATGCAGGACTTTATCGGGAATTTCTCTCATGAACTCCGCACATCGCTCTTCAGCATTCTCGGCTTTACCAGTGTCCTCCGTCAGGATGAAGCCGTGCTGGACACGGGACAGTTCAGGGAGTTCCTATCCATTCTCAACATCGAAACCCTGAAAATCTCATCCCTCGTAGAGGATGTACTCTCTCTTTCCCGCATCACTGCCGGTGCGGGCGTACTGAAAAAGAGACCGGCAGATCTCATAGCCATCCTTGAGGAACTCGCTGGCACCATGGCCGGACAGGCTACCCGCAACGGCGTCACCCTGAACCAGAAGTTACCCGATGGCCCACTGACACTCTTCATGGATCCCGATGCCATCAAAAGGGTATTTTTCAACCTGATCGACAATGCTGTAAAACACACACCGATGGGAGGCTGGATTGAGTTACGCGCTGATGCAGATACCTCCCGTTCCTCCATCATCGTAAAGGTCATCGATTCAGGACTCGGGATTCCTGCACGCGACCTGCCGCATGTTTTTGAACAGTTCTACCGCGTCGAGCGATCCGGATTCACCCCTAACGGCTACGGCCTCGGACTCTCTATTGCCAAGCAGATCGTCGATGCCCATGAAGGCTCCATTGCCATCGAGAGCGATGAAGGTGCCGGAGCGACCACAACAGTCGTAATCCCCTTCAGCAATGGCATCGATGGCATGGCCTCGTTACCCATAAGCGAAAGTGTTTCATGATCTGCACACCCCCCGAAGCACCCCGAAGGCGCTCCTACGCTTTCCTTCAGGAAACCATTTCGTCGCTCTGCGCCTCATTCCCGGAAAACATGCGCAGCCTGACACGCAGGGCATGTGAGATGAGCGACTGCCCGGCATCTCTCTACATCAGGATCAGGGAAGATGGCAAAACCCGGTACCTGGCTGCAGGCCATGCTGTCAGCAAAGGGCTTTTGGGCATAACGATGCCGCAGGAGCACGAAGGGCCTGCCATGGACCACTGGATCCTTGAACATACAGGCTTTGAACATACATTGAGCTTTCCCGTCTCGCTGAGAAGCGGAAGGTATGCATACCTGACCATGCTCGCAGATAAGCCCCGTCGGCTCACCATCAAGCAGTATGATGCTCTTGAAGTCATCACCCTTGCGCTCACGCACGCCGAAGAGCTCCAGGATGCTTCGCGGGGAAACCTCACCCAAGAGCTCTTCAGCAGTAGCCAGGAACGCGCCAGAGAGCAATGTGGCGAAACCCTGCTGACGAGCGTATGCCGGGAACTGGTTGAACAACACGGAGCCGAAAGTGCCTGGATAGCCCTTGTTGACCGTACACGGGTTCCCGATGGCCGATTCTTTCATGCAGGGTTGACGACCGATGAAACCGCCCGCCTCGACACCATGCTTAAAGAGGGCAAGATCTCCGGGTGTGCGTCACGTTCCATGAACACCGCAGACGGGCAGGTTATCAGTTCACCCCGCTTGAAATGCAGTGCATGCCCCATGTCGGAAGACTTTGACGGATTCGGACACCTGAGCATCGGGATCTGCTTTAACGATCAACCGTACGGATGGCTGACAGTATCGGTTCCGAGCAGATACATTTCAGACCATATCCAGCATGCCGTACTTCAGGACCTTATCGCTTCACTCGGTATAAGCCTGCATTCGAGAGAGCTTGACCGACAGAACCTCGAAACCCAGAAAAGCCGGGAACGCATGCTGAAGCACTTTGAGCGGCTTTCGGCATTCCGGATAAAACAGGTGGAAATGATGAAGAACGCTTCCGTCAGGAAGATCCTTCAGGCAACAATCGACGAAGCTGAAGAGTGGACGGAAAGTCGAATCGGTTTTTTTCATTTCATCGAAGCGGAACATGAAACCATATCCATGCAGGCCTGGTCAACGAGGACGATTGAATCCATGTGCCGCATGAAAGACATGTACGGGCATTACCAGCTCGACCATGCCGGAATATGGGCCGATGCCATCCGTGAAAAGCGCACCGTCACCCATAACGATTACGCCTCAGCTCCGAATCGTAAAGGTCTGCCGGAGGACCACGCAGAGCTTTTGCGGGACATGGCAGTTCCAATCATCCGAAACGGCAGGGTCATGGCGATCCTCGGCGTTGGCAACAAATCGCGATACTATGACGAGGATGATGCCTTCTGGGTAGCAGCCCTTGCTGACCAGACCTGGGAGATCATCGAAAACAAACTCTTTGTTGAACATCAGGAACTGATGCGGCATCAGCTTGAGCATGCAAAGAAAATGGAGATGATCGGCAACCTCGCATCAGGTCTTACCCACGAAATCAATAATCCACTTAATTTCATCCGCCTGAATATTGCAAACCTCGATGAGGACTTCCCCAACCTTACCAACCTTGTCACCCTCTACCGACAGTTGCTTGAGGGTATGGAAAGCATAGATGCATGCAGCCCTATAACCAGAGAAATCCGTTCCCGGGAAGAAGCCATCGATATTGATGGCCTGATGGAAAACCTTTCAGCAGTAATTGCATCGACACGGCACGGGGTGGAACGCATTACCGGCATTACCCGGAGCATGCGAAACTTCTCCTTCAAGAACCTGACTGATACACACATCAACTCAAACATCAATAAAACAATTCAGGACACCCTGTTGATCGTCAACCATGAGAGCGCCGACACCGCCGATATCCGGACTGACCTCGGTAAAATCCCCGCGGTGGCGTGCAATCCGTCTCAAATCGGCCAGGTTGTCCTGAACCTCCTGATGAACAGCCTGCAGGCCATCAGGCAACAGAAAAGAACCGTCAAGGGACAGATAGGAATAAAAACCTGGGCTGACACCACACGGATCTACTGCTCGATTACCGATGACGGTCCGGGCATCGAGCAGTCGGTTAGGCAGGAAATCTTCACCCCGTTTTATACGACAAAGGAACGCGGAATCGGTACGGGTCTCGGACTGAGTATTTCCTATGACATCATTGTTCATAAGCATCAGGGACAGCTCGACTTTGAATGTCCCCCGGAAGGGGGAACGGTCTTCACCATGGCATTACCGCTGCAACAGGAAACTGCCTCCAATCAAAGAGAGGTCCAATCATGAAGAAAACTGCGAAGACAGATACGGAGGACGCCTTCAAGTTCCGGAGTACATTTGGAGAACATTATTATGACGGATACGGTGCCCGGCATGAAACACCGCACATCGTCGCCTATACCGGCGAGGTTACAGCGGCAGGTCCCGGCAGAGTGCTGATTTCCAGCCCCCTTGGCTCATGCATAGCCGTCTGTGCATACGATCCGGGAACTCGAGTCGGAGGACTGGCGCATGTCATGCTGCCGGGAGTCCCTCCGGCACATGCTGAGACAGGAAAGGACCGCTATGCCGCCCATGCCCTCGAAACGCTCTTCAGCGTAATGCAGAACGAAGGGGCAGACCCGGGAAATCTTCTCATTTGCCTTATCGGCGGTGCCAATGTCCTAAGGCGCGAACACGATACCATACATATTGACAACCTACGATCACTGACCAGCCTCATCCTGCAAAGAAATCTCCCAATCTGTCGAACCATGACAGGAGGCAGTGAGCGGATGATGGCTAGAATGGAGACAAAAACCGGCAGAATTTTCCAGACCACAGGAAACAACCCCGAAGAGATGCTTTTCGATTACTTCACCCACAATATCGAGAACCCCGACAATTAGGATTTTCATCACGGCATCGTTAAGTTCAATTAAATTATGCAGTAAGTATCACAAAGACATCATTACCATGGCCCAGCAAACAATCCTTCTCGTTGAAGACGAACCACATACAAAAAGGCTGATTTCCTACGTCCTTGAGTCAAAAGGCTTTCATGTCATGGTCGCAGAAAACGGCAGTGTAGCCCTTGATATATGTAAAAACAACGTGCCCGATCTCATTCTCTCTGATGTAATGATGCCGGTTATGGACGGACTTGAGCTCCGCAGAAAAGTGCTTCAGGACGCAGCACTGTCCGCAATTCCGTTCATCTTCCTTTCCGCCAGGGCACAGACGCATGAAATCATCAATGCAGAGAAACTCAACCCGATTGCATATATCACGAAGCCTGTCGAACCGGATGAAATCACTAATATCATTAATGGTATCCTCAAAAAAAATTCATGATGGGATGCATTGAATGGGGAGGGCTTAAGCCAGGATTAAGTATGATCGGGTAACAGCGGCGTATTACTACGCCACCGTCCCCTCAGAACCCGGCGTACGACTTTCACCGTACCGGGCTCAAGCCTCGCAAAAGCACACAAGTGCACCCAGTAAGGATATAGTCCTTACCTCTACAGTAGAACCGCAGCCTGCTTGATCACAATGATCTTGATGGCGCACACATGGATATAAATCCACGTACATTTGCTTTCCATCATAATGCAGGTTCTCCGGCATTTCTGTAGCGCGAGACCTCAAGGAAGTCTGCCTGCTTTCGCATGGGGTGATGTTGCAACCCCTATCTGGTCCATTACAGGCCAGCATTCGCTTTCTCCTTGATCTTCTGCCCACAGCTCCATGGTCATTCCTTGCGGTTTGATTGCCTTACAAATTGTAAGGCGGAACTATGGGTTTACCGTGTTCCGCAGATTGAACATGCGAACGAGTTAGGCCCCGTCTTTCCGCCGGCGGGAGTTATCGACCGTGTAGAGGAACACCGGTTACCTCTATCCAACCCGCTTACCTTTTGGTTCGAGTGTTACAGTAGCTTTCACTCGTCACACTTTACGGCAGTTACGACGATTCACATATGTTGGCCATATCGCGCTCCCTCTTGCCCCTCTCCGCCTGCTACTGGCAGATTCAGCGTTCCCTCACGGGTCGGCCTACAGTTTTTCTGCGGGTACGTTTATCCGAGAGCTTCACACAAGTTGGTTACCCTGCTTGCATGTCTCGGTGAGGGCAACAGACGGCACTGCTGGTTCAAAGAACAGTTCAATTCTGCGACTTCACGTCGCACCCGGCGCAAGTGTACTAACGCCTCTTATGCGGACCGGCAAGGTTCTAAACTTTAGGGATGAGCGGGTTACGGCCTATGACGAGAAGGCTGGCAGGAGGTATACCGTCAGTCAGAAGCTCACCCGACACTGATGCTGAGGTTCTTGCTCATTTTCTTTGCCATCTGCACCTTCGGATCATCAGCAGTGATCTTCGGCCGCCCCCCCTTCTTGCCTTTTGACCGGGCGGCCTTCAACCCTGCCTGCGCCCGCTCCTGGATCAATCGCCGCTCGAATTGCGCCAGGGTAGCGAAGATGTTGAACACCATCTCGCCGGACGCGGTGGTGGTATCAATACCGCCGTCACTGATTGAGCGGAACCCTACTCCCCGGCCCTTCAGCTCTTCGACGATCTCGATGAGGTGTTTCAGGGACCGGCCGAGTCGGTCCAGCCGCCAGATGACGAGCGTATCCCCTGCCTGCAGTTCCGTCATGCAGGCTGCGAGACCCGGCCGTTCCGTTTTTGCTCCACTTGCCTTGTCGATGAAGATGAGTTTGTCAGGTATGCCGGCTTGCTTCAGGGCATCAAGCTGCAGGTTGAGTTCCTGACCGGTAGTCGAGACTCGGGCATAGCCTATCTGCCTTCCGGTTTTTGTTGTTGTATCGGTCATTCTTTAAAACGGCTTGTTTTTATGGGTAGATGGACTATAGAAATACAGTACGCATTTATAAGACAGATGCGGCCCGGAAAAGGGGGCATTTCTACCCCCTTACCAGCTGTCTCATAACACGACCGCTTCGCAATGACACTGCTCGGCATTTGAGGGGCCTTCCAAAGGCGCCTGAAAATGTCGCGAAACTCATTCATCACATAAAAGTCCGGAAGGCAGAGGCTTTGTAAATTCAATGTACGGGCTCATCACGGGCTTATTTGACCCTCATCCGGGTCACAGGCACAAAAAAAGACAACGCCAAAAGCATCACCGCCGCCGCGTGAGGGCCAATCGTGTCTTTTCTGCAACAATGAAGGTGGCGGTTCAGGGATTCAGGCTCCCAGCTTGTTTTTCTCAAAAGCCCTGCGTATGATGAAGGAACAGGTAGGGAAATGCCGCCGCCCGCGGCAGGAATTCCACGAACCCCAAGACGGAGGAGCACCATGCATCTCATCCGCCGCCCGCATTCCGCACGCCCCCTTCTCGAGCTCGTAGGAGAAGGAGAGGGACTATACACCGAATTCAAGCGGAAAGTCCACTCACCCCAGAAAATCGCCCGTCCAATAGCCGCATTCGCCAACACCGGCGGAGGCGTCATGCTCATCGGCATTGACGATGACGGAAGCATTGTCGGCATCCAGAGTGAAAAAGAAGCGCTTGAAGTCGTCTATGAGGCAATCCGCCACCATATCGACCCCGTCCCCGACGTCGACGCCTACATTGAAATGCACCGCCGGCGTATGGTTCTGGCCATTGTCGTCCCCGAAAGCGCCCGGAAGCCCCACTTCCACCTCAGCACGGCCATCGACAGCAACACGGGGAAATCCTGTACGGTACGGAAGGTCTATTTCAGGGAAGGGAGCCGCAGCAGGGCGATGACAGACGAAGCCGCCTTCCGCATGAAGTCAGCGGCCGGCTGCAGGTGATCAGGCACCGACCATGGCTTCAAAAAAGGAGATGGACTGTTGCAGGCAGGCAAAGTTATGCTGTTCAAGAGGCGGTTCGAGGGTCAGGCGGAACAGCATGAACCGGCCTGCAACCGTCGTCAGCTGAAGCACGCTGATGGCATCGCCGACTGCATATACTTTCGCCAGGAGGCCTGGCTTTGAAATGTCCCTGATCACCCTCGCATCTCCATAGATCCTTGCCATATCCTCCGTAGCTGCATTGAACTCCTGATGGACCGGTTCAGGGGTCTGCCGGATATCGAGCGCCACCAGTTCCTTGTCGTAGACAAAGAGGGTGCCCCTCATCTGGGGCCCATCATAGGAAACGCTCACCCCGAGACCGGGATTTTCCACCTCGTTGTCGATCATGCCGGTATAGTGAACCCAACCGATTTCGTAGGGAAGAGAGAGGGCTGCCCGATCCCCCAGATAGATCATCGGGATCGGCGTCTTTTCGGATGGAGAAACAGCTCTGGACACATCAAAGTAAACGCTGCGCGTTTCGATGATTACCTGTTCTCCCTCGACACGCTTGACCTCATAGTCCAGCTTCTCCACGTCGCCATGAAGCCCTCTGGCAACCTCTTTATGGACAGTATTCCAGTACAGCCCGAGTTTGGAGGAAAGCGCGTGGACCACTTCCATCTCCACCCTCGCTGCCACCATGGAATCCGTCACATCGACAATCACCGGATCGTCATAAGCCATACCGGACCCTCCCGATATGGGGAGGTCGCGTCCGGTTGCGTTCTTAATGATTTCCCTCAGCATGCAGCAGCACTTGAATTGTCAGCCGTTGATGCCGTAGTACTCACGATACCATGCAACAAACCGCCTGATACCGTCATCAACGGTGGTTGAAGGCTTGTACTGCACATCCTCGATCAGCTGGTCCACATCGGCGTAGGTGTCGGGCACGTCACCGGGCTGGAGCGGAAGCATCTCCTTTTCAGCAGTCCGGCCGAGCTCTCGCTCAAGGGCTGCGATATAGTCCATCAGCTCGACGGGTTTACTGTTGCCGATGTTGTATACCCTCCAGGGCGCGCGGCTGGAACCGGGATCGGGTTTTGCCCCCGACCACAGCGGGTTCGGCTCTGCCACATGGTCGAGGGTACGGATGACCCCCTCGACGATGTCGTCGATGTAGGTGAAGTCGCGACGGTGTTTGCCGTAGTTGAAGACTTTGATCGGCTTGCCCTTCAGGATGGCGTCGGTGAAAAGGAACAGCGCCATGTCGGGCCTGCCCCACGGGCCGTAAACGGTAAAGAAACGCAGGCCGGTTGTCGGGAGCCGGTAAAGGTGGCTGTAGGTGTGGGCCATCAGCTCGTTGGCCTTCTTGCTTGCGGCATACAGCGAAAGAGGGTGGTCGACATTGTCATGCACCGAGAACGGCATGGTTTCGTTGGCGCCGTATACCGAGCTCGATGAGGCATAAACCAGATGCCGGACACCGTTGTGCCGGCACCCTTCAAGGATGTTGATGAACCCGACGATGTTGCTTTCGATGTAGGAGTGCGGGTTGGTGATCGAGTAGCGCACGCCGGCCTGGGCTGCAAGGTTGACGACCCGGTCGAATTTCCCCCGGGCAAACAGTTCCTCCATCGCCTTCCTGTCGGCAATATCGGCCTCAACAAAGGTGAATGCCTCGTGCGGGGTAAGCTGTTGGAGGCGGGCCTCCTTCAGCGAGACCTCATAATAGTCGTTCATGTTGTCGACCCCCGTTACACAATCGCCTCGCTCGAGCAGTCTCCCCGAGACGCTGGAGCCTATAAATCCGGCAGCGCCGGTCACCAGTACATTCATTGCAATGCAGTCGTTTTGTGCGTTATGCCCCGTCGGGCGGAGTGATCGGCCAGTACTCAAGTATAGGAACAATTATGGGGCCCTACAAGGCAAAAAAAGCCCCGAAACAATGACCGGAGAGGGCAAAAAAAGATGAACGCTGTCGAGAGAGCATCATATTTTCTTCATAAATGTAATTTTTTAAGGCTCATAATATTTATTTCCATAAAAAATTAAGTATATATAGGGCGAGGGTTGCAAAAGTCCCCGCAAACAATAGTAAACAGACGGACATGAAGCGTTTTTTCGACAACTACGATGCTGATGCATCCCGGTTTTTCGACGAGCTTGTCGCGCGGGAGGGAGGGCCGAGGCCCCATTATGAAAAGCTGCTCCGGCGGTTCGCCATGTTTTCACAGGAGGATGTGAAAACAAGGAGGGAGATGACGAACATCTTCTTCCGCAGCCAGGGCATCACCTTCACCGTCTACGGTCTTGAGGAGGGCATTGAGAGGATCTTCCCCTTCGACCTCATTCCGAGGGTCATCCCGGCGGCGGAATGGGCGCTTATCGAACGGGGGCTCGCCCAGAGGATTGCGGCGTTGAACCTCTTTCTCTACGACATCTACCATACCCAGAATATCCTGCGCGACAAGGTCATTCCGGCAGAACTCATACTCGGCAGCCAGCATTTCCGCCGCGAGTTCGTCGGCGTCACCCCGCCGCAGGGCATATACATCCACGTTGCCGGCAGCGACATCATCCGGGACGGGGAAGGCCGGTATCTGGTGCTTGAGGACAACCTCCGGACCCCGAGCGGTGTCTCCTACATGCTGCAGAACCGTCAGGCGATGAAACGGGCCTTCCCGGTTCTTTTCAGCCAGTACAAGGTGCGCCCCGTGGAAGACTACCCGCAGGAGCTGCTCCGCACCCTTCAGGAAGTGAGCCCGCCGCTCCAGAGGGAACCCAACGTCGTGGTGCTCACCCCGGGCATCTATAACTCCGCATACTTCGAACACAGCTTCCTTGCCCGTCAGATGGGCGTGGAGCTCACCGAGGGCCGTGACCTCGTCGTAAACGACAATGTCGTCTACAAACGGACCACACGGGGACTTGAACGGGTCGATGTGATCTACCGGCGCGTCGACGATGCCTATCTCGATCCGCTCTGCTTCAGGCCCGACTCCAAGCTCGGGGTCGCAGGGCTCATCAATGCCTACCGGAAAGGCAATGTGACTCTGGCTAATGCCATCGGCACCGGCATTGCCGACGACAAGGTCATATACAGCTTCGTGCCGAAGATGATCAAATACTACCTCGGGGAGGACCCCGTGCTCGAAAACGTCCCGACCTGGCTGCCGGGAACCCCGTCCGACATGAAGTATATCCTTGAGCATCTTGACGAGCTGGTGGTCAAGTCCGCCAACGAATCCGGCGGATACGGCATGCTGATCGGACCCGAGTCGACTGCGCAGGAGCAGGAACAGTTCAGGGAACTCATCGTGGCAAATCCCCGCAACTACATCGCACAGCCGACCATATCGCTCTCGCGCCATCCGAGCCTCCTCAACGACTCTGAGATGTACGGATGCCACATCGATCTGCGCCCGTATGTGCTGACCGGAAAAAAGACCACGATCGTACCCGGTGGGCTGACCCGCGTGGCGCTCAAGCGAGGTTCGCTGGTCGTCAACTCCTCGCAGGGCGGGGGCAGCAAAGACACCTGGGTCGTCGACGAATAAACGGAACACCAACCAACCACCCCATTATGCTGAGCCGTGTCGCCGAATCACTTTTCTGGATGAGCAGGTACGTTGAACGTGCAGAGAACACTGCGCGCTTTCTGGACGTGAACTTCAACCTCCTGCTTGACCTCAACCGCATCACGACGGTTGAAACCCCCGACTGCTGGATCGCCCTTATACTCGTCACCAGCGACCGGGAGAAGTTCGACAGCCTGTATGGCCAGTACGGAGCCGAAACGGTCACCGACTATCTCGTCTTCAACCGCAACAACCCGAACTCCATCATCTCCTGCATCGGTCTGGCCAGAGAGAACGCCCGGAGCGTGATTGAGAGCATTTCAAGCGAAATGTGGGAGCAGATCAACAACCTCTACCACTACCTGCAGACCGTCACCCCGCAGAGCGTGCAGAACGATCCGTTCAGCTTCTACCGTGAGATCAAGAACGCCTCGCACCTCTTCCAGGGCATCACCGACAGTACCTTCCCGCGAAACGAAGGCTGGGACTTCGTGCAGATCGCCAAATACCTGGAACGGGCTGATAACGCCGCCCGGTTGATCGACGTGAAATACCACATGCTTGAAACAAGCCATGCCGGCCACGGTGACGTGGTCAGCGGATCGGTGGACATCATCCAGTGGATGGCGGTCCTGAAAAGCTGCAGTGCGCTTGAAGCCTTCCGGAAAGTATATTTCGCGCGCATAAAGCCGCAGAGCATCCTGGAGTTCCTCATTCTCGACCGGACCTTCCCGCGCAGCATCAACTTCTCCGTCTGCGCCGCAAAAGATGCGCTCTGGCGACTCTCGGGCGGCTCTGCGGGACGCTCGTTCAACAGTGCAGACCGGCTCATCGGAAAAATGGAGGCGGAGCTGAGCTACACCACGATGGACGATATTGCCTCTAAAGGCCTCCACAGCTATCTTGCAGGACTTGAACAGGGAATCATGGATGTCGGCGAGCAGACCCACCTTACTTATTTCGCCTACCACACCCCGGAAATAGAACCGGTCGAGGAGGGGCTCCGCACCACATTCAGCGGCAACGGAGGAAAACGGGCCGAATGGAGCCAGGCCCAGCAGCAGCAACAGCAGGCATACTGCCGATAACAAGAGAGGACTATGATACTCAAAGTCGAACACAGGACGCTTTTCGAATACGACGTCCCCATCTATGAAACGGCAACGGAGGTTCGCCTGCACCCGCACACCGGACAGACCTCGAGGCAGCGCTGCACCAGCTTCACCCTGCAGCTTGACCCGCCCGCGCCGATTTTCGAGTACACCGACTTCTATGGCAACAAGGTTCACCACTTCAATCTCCTGCAGAGCCACAGACGGGTCAGCATCTTCGGCACCTCGGTCGTAGAGACCGGAACCGGACGGGCAGGAAGGGAGGAAAACGAAGAGATCCTCCTTCTGGACTTTTCCGCCGAGAGCCGGTTCGTTCACTTCGATGCCGCAATACGCTCCTTCATAGAAGCTCTGCCGCACACCGATGAGCCTGAAGCCCTTGCCGCATCCATCTGCCGCAAGATCAACGACACGTTCATCTATGAACCCGGAGCAACAGACGTCCACAGCACCAGCACCGTAGTGATGGCGCTCGGCCGGGGCGTCTGCCAGGATTTCGCACACATCATGCTCGCCGCATGCCGGAGTCTCGGCATTCCTGCGCGCTATGTGAGCGGCTACCTCTACGGCGGAAGCACCCCTGAAGGGCATGACGAAGCCAGCCATGCATGGTGCGAGGTCTGGTGCGGGCCCGAAAAAGGATGGGTCGGCATGGACCCCACCCACAGCTCGATCATTGCGGACGAACGCTACATCAGGATCGGCTCGGGCCGTGACTATGCCGACGTCCCACCGGTGCGGGGAACATGGAAAGGCAATGCCAGGGAAACGCTCGGCGTATCGGTTCGGGTGACGGAAATCGGGTAGCCGGAATAACCGGGGGCATTTCCTATTTTATTTCTCTCTTCGGCTGGTTACCTTCCTTGGTAACCAGCAACAGGCCCATACGACCAGCCCCCTCCTCCATGAACTTCCGCCTCCAGAGCACCGACCCCCGATCCGCCGCCCGGACGGGCATCCTTTCCACCGGCCATGGTGATATCCCGACCCCCGTCTTCATGCCGGTCGGAACCCGGGCAAGCGTCAAGTCGGTCGAGCCGCATGAACTGCTTGAACAGGAAGCGCACATTATCCTCACGAACACCTATCATCTCTACCTGAAACCCGGCAACCACATCATAAGGAAAGCCGGAGGGGTGCACCCGTTCATGGACTGGCATGGACCGCTGCTCACCGACAGCGGCGGCTACCAGGTCTACTCGCTCTCAGAACTTCGCAGAATCAGTGAAGAAGGGGTAACATTCAAATCGCACCTCGACGGCAGCATGCTGCAGTTCACTCCTGAAAATGTCGTTGACACCCAGCGCATCATCGGCAGTGATATCATGATGCCCCTCGACGAATGCCCCTCATCCAAGGCGGATCGTGAGTACATCCGCAAATCAGGCGAACTGACCATACGCTGGGCCGAGCGTGCGCGGCGCCACTTCAGTGCAACTGCCCCCCTTTACCATCACCCGCAGATGCTCTTCGGCATCACCCAGGGAGGCACGCACAGTGACCTGCGTGCCCTGTCAGCCAAAGCGCTTGTCGACCTCGACTTCGACGGCTATGCCACCGGCGGCATGGCGGTCGGCGAACCGGCCGAAGAGATGTATCGCATCCTTGAGCTCTCCCATACGCTCCTACCGGAACACAAGCCACGTTACCTGATGGGAGTCGGCACCCCGGAAAATATCCTCAACGCCATTGAGCGGGGCATCGACATGTTCGACTGCGTCATCCCAACCCGCGAAGGACGCAACGGAAGAGTCTACACCCGAAAAGGCAAAATGAACCTCCGCTCGGCAAAATATGCCGAAGACTTCTCCCCTGTTGACGAAGGGTTCGGCAACCATGTGTGCAAACATTACAGCCGCGCCTATATCCGCCATCTCCTGAACGTGGGCGAAATCCTCGGCCTCAAGCTCTGCACCCTGCAGAACATCTCGTTTTTCATGTGGCTGACCAGAACCGCCCGCCAGCGGATTGAAGAGGGATCGTTCCTCGAGTGGAAGGCCGGGTTCCTTGAAGAGTTCAACAGAGGAGAAGCATAGCAATGCCCCACCCCGAACACAACACCAGCGTCTTCCTTCTCAGCCTCGGCTGTTCGAAAAACACCGTCGACAGCGAACGGCTCCAGGCACAGGCTGAAGCTTCCGGAATCACCTTCACCCAGCAGGCGGAGGAAGCCGAAGTCATTCTCATCAATACCTGCGGGTTCATCGAAGATGCCAAGGAGGAATCAATCATGGAGATCCTTGCAGCCGTCGATATGAAAAACGCAGGAACCGTGCGGCAGGTCTATGTGATGGGCTGCCTCACCGAGCTCTACCGGAACGAACTGCAGGAGGAACTCCCGGAAGTTGACCGGTTCTTCGGCACGAGAGAACTGCCGGCAGTGCTTGACGCCCTCGGCGCCCGCTACCATCAGGAACTTTACGACCATCGCTCACTCCTGACACCGCCCCACAGCTCATATCTCAAGATCGCCGAAGGGTGCAGCCGCGCCTGTTCGTTCTGCTCCATACCCAAAATCCGGGGCCGCTACCTGAGCCAGCCAATGGAGCAGCTCCTGAGGGAGGCCCGACTGCTCCAGGAGAACGGGGTAAAGGAACTCAACCTCATCGCCCAGGATATCACCGTCTACGGCGTGGACCTTTACGGAAAACAGATGCTCAACGACCTGCTCATGCGGCTATCCGACATGGAGTTCCGCTGGATCCGCCTGCTCTATGCCTATCCGGTCGGCTTTCCGCTTGAGGTCATCGACACCATCGGGAACCGAAGCAATATCTGCAACTACCTCGACCTCCCGCTCCAGCACTGCAGCGACCCCATCCTCCGCTCCATGAACCGCGGCATCACCAAAGAGCAGTCTCTCCGGCTTATTGAGGAGATCCGCAACCGGAACCCAGACATCCGCCTCCGCACCACCATGATTGCCGGTTACCCCGGCGAAACCCGCAAAGAGTTCGAGGAGATGCTGGAGTTCGCCGGAAGCGTGCGGTTCGACCGTCTTGGCTGCTTCCCTTATCGCCACGAGGAACACTCCCCCGCATACAGCCTCATAGACACCGTACCGGAAGAGGAGAAACAGGAAAGGGTGAGCGAACTCATGGAGCTTCAGGAAGAGATTGCCCGAAAGAAGAACGAGGCCTTTGTCGGCAGCCTCATGACCGTCCTTGTCGACCGGCCTGAAGAGGGCGAAGAGGGGCTGATCCTCATCGGGCGCACAGAGTTCGACGCACCCGAAGTCGACAACGAGTGCCTGCTCGAGTCTGGATCCCCGGAGCCCTCACCCGGAACGTTCGTTCAGGCCCGCATCACCGGTTCAACTGCCTACGAGCTCCACGGAACAGTCGAATCGCTTATGGAGTAGGGCTCCCTCAGCCGCTCCCTGAAGGGCTTTTTCACCATTTTTGACTATATTTGCCGCTAAGTACGCGCCCGAACGGGCGCAACCGGAACGCGTCGCCACACGCAGAATCGAAACCGTTGGGATGGGACAGGACACGATAACAAAACAGCACTCGTTGATTTTCCTGACCGGTTTCAGCGGTTCGGGAAAGTCGACCATAGGCCCCCTTCTGGCCAACTCCCTCGGGTACGAGTTCCTCGATGTCGATCAGGCGGTTGAACAACGTGCAGGCAAACCCATTACCCGCATTTTCGCAGAAGAGGGTGAAGCGGCATTCAGGGAGCTTGAGCTCCAGACCCTGAAAACCGTAGCCGGAGAAAAGGAGATGGTCGTCTCGCTCGGCGGCGGAGCACTCCAGTATGACCCGTCCCATGCATTCATTGCCGGAGCCGGCACTCTGGTTTATTTGAAATCATCAGCCGCGAACCTTGCAAAAAGGCTGGTCAACAAACGCGACCGCCCCCTGCTCCGTGGAGAGAACGGAAGAAAGCACTCCAGGGAAGAGCTTGAAGAAAAGATCCGCCGGATTCTCGAAGAACGGGAACCCCGTTACCAGCAGGCAGCCCTCACCGTACAGACTGACCAGAAACGGATCGGCTCGACAGTGGAGGAACTGACAAGGAAAATAGAACGGCTTGTCCGCAAAGCCCCGCAGATCGGGGAGGACGGCCAGCAACCAGAACAGCCGTGAGCACCATCATCGTTTCGAGTCCGGTGACCGCCGGACTTGCATCACGCTTCAAAGCCCACGGGCTGAAGCTGAAAACCGTCGTCCTTTTCGACACCAACACCCGGAAGCTCTTCGGTGAGCAAGTGCTACGAACCCTCGCCGATGAGGGATTCATGGTCCACGAACTCGTTGTCCCCGCCCGTGAAGCATCGAAAAGCTTCAGCACGGCCTATAAGCTATACGGCGGCATGATTGAAGCCGGTGTCGACCGGAGCTGGAACCTGCTTGCCGTCGGAGGCGGCGTGGTCGGAGATCTCGGAGGGTTCATTGCAGCCAGCTACTACCGCGGCATCCCGGTCATCCAGCTCCCGACCACCCTTCTGGCCATGACCGACAGTTCAATCGGAGGAAAGGTTGCCATAAACCATCCGCTCGGCAAAAACCTCATCGGTTTTTTCCATCTGCCGGAACTGGTGCTGATCGACCCGTCGTATCTCGGGACCCTGCCGGAACGGGAGGTCTACTCCGGCCTGTCGGAGGTCGTCAAATACGGATTCATAGCCGACTCAGCCCTCCTTGAACGGCTCCGCTCACACTTCAGCAGCATCGTCGCGCTCGAAGAGCCCTATCTGACCGACGCCATCCGGCGCAGTGCGGAAATCAAAGAGGCAGTGGTACGGGAGGATTTCAGGGAGATGAGCGGGCTTCGTGCCACCCTGAACTTCGGGCATACGTTTGCCCATGGACTCGAAAAACTTGCCGACTACCGCTTCATCCGCCACGGGGAAGCCGTCACCATCGGCATGGCTGCTGCGCTTTCGCTCTCCCGCCGCCTCGGGTTCCTGGACCGGCCTTCGCTTGAACAGGGGCAGTCCATCATTGCAGAATTCCGCTTTCCCCGCGGACTCCTGAAAAAGCGGTTCCTCGACATCGACGCTCCGGCGCTTCTGGAAAACATGCTCTCCGACAAGAAAAAGCTAGACAGCCGCCTCCGCTTCGTTCTCCTGAAAGCACTCGGAGAAGCATTCCTCCTCGAAGAAGACGTGGATGACCGGGAAGTGCTCGGGGCGATTGAGGATGCGAAGACGTTCTTCAGGAAACAGTAATCCGGTTCAGCTCGAAGAGGTAGCGGGCACCTCTCGATACGGCATGGGGATCAAGCAGTGGCGGCATCTCCATCATGGACACGATGAGCGGTGCACGGCCACCGGTGGCCACAACCCGCGCGTAGCCTTCTCCATGTTCACTGCGGAGCCACCCCCGGATCTTCCGCACGAGGCCTTCCACCTGCAACACGCACCCCCATACCACGCCGCTCCGGATGCAGTCAGCCGTAGAGAGGCCCATGAGCCGTTCAGGCCTTGAGACCTCAACCCTCGGCAGCTGGGCCGTGCGTTCATGAAGCGCCGAGGCCATCAGCTCCAGACCAGGCATGATGAGCCCACCGAGGTAGCTGCGGTCTGCTGAAAGCACGTCGAATGTGATGGCGGTTCCGATGTCAAGGGCTATGACGGCGGCCTCTTCTTCAAGCATGCAGCATCGGGCACAGAGCGAAAGGCGGTCGGCACCGAGCGCAGAGGGGGGATCGTAGCTGATCCTGAAGGGCAGATTGAGGGTCGAATCGACAGCAAGCACCCTGCCGGGAAGTATATCCAGAAGCCAGCGGCCGGCAGCTTCTCCGGCACGGGGAACGACGGAACTGATGACGGCGTCAGCCGCAAGGGAATGGCGGGCGAGAAGCGGCTGAAGAAGTTCCCCGACCGCTTCGGGTGAAGAAAGAGCTGCGGTCGCAACCTGTAGAGAGTCGATAGGGTCAGTGCCGCTGAAGACGGCAAACATGGCCGTGGTGTTGCCGATTTCGGCAACAAGCAGCGGCGTGGAGGAGGGATGCGCCATCTGTTCCATGATTGGCCCCGTTCCGGGAAACACTACCGTAGTTCGGCCTTTACGCCGGTTTTTCGGGACAGCTCATGAAGGAATCGCCGGTAATCGGGCAGTTTTTCCGTCACATACACGGAATCACGGCCTGTAGGGGTTGTGGCGACAATGAAGATTTTAGGGGGCGGATTGTAGGTCACCCCCTCCTGCCGGATGGCCTCTATTTCCGAAAGAGGGAACGTCATCACCCTGCCCTTCCGGTCAAGGTACTGCAGCCGGTCCCCTTCAATGCGGACCGAGTCGCCGTCCTGGCCGTGCTCGGCAGCAAACTTCGTATTGTAGTACATCGGCAGGCCGAGCGTCACGGTGAACAGGAGAAGCATCATGGCCGTTTTCCAGAAACATCCGAGGTTGATGGCGTAGGTGAACCTGCCATAACGGAAAAACAGCCCCCAGCCGACAGCAAGAATGAGCATGGAGAGAAACCATGACGCGTAGTAGTAATAGTCCAGCCAGAGGGCCGGATAGGACATGGGGTACTGGAACGCTTCGGCCATATCGACTCGGGATCTTGTGTTCGTTGATGCTGGTGCGACAGTGAAAATAAGTCTTAACTTTCTCTATCCAATAAAATACAGAAAATCACCCGAAACCGATCCTCTGCATCATGAAAGCCTATCATAAAGAACTCTGGCTGAATATCCCCGAACGGATGGGGTTCCGGAACATCACACGCGACGTCGAAGGTGCGCTCCAGGAAAGCGGCATCAAGGAAGGTCTCTGCCTCGTCAACGCAATGCACATCACCGCCTCCGTCTTCATCAACGATGACGAACCGGGCCTGCATGAGGATTACCGCCAGTGGCTTGAAGCGCTCGCCCCGCATGAACCACTCAGCCGATACCGCCACAACCGGACTGGCGAGGATAACGGTGATGCCCACCACAAACGCCAGATCATGGGGCGGGAGGTCGTAGTTGCCGTGACCGGAGGGAAACTGCACTTCGGCACATGGGAACAGATTTTCTACGGGGAGTTCGACGGGCGGAGGAAAAAACGGGTGCTGGTGAAAATCATCGGAGAATGAACATCCCATCCTCCCTCGAATTATTCACTCCCCGATGGTGTTGGTCGGTAAGGAAGCAGAATCATCCCCCGTCAACGATGAAAAAAGGAGGACATGATGGTTACCGAGAAAATGGAACACAATCCGGTTGGATGGTTCGAAATCCCCGTCCACGACATGGAACGGGCAAAGACCTTTTACGAGGCAGTCTTCAACATGCCCATCGAAGTACATAGCATGGATGACGGCATGGTGATGGGATGGTTTCCGATGAGTGAAACAGGCTCGGGCGCCTCCGGGTCGCTGGTAAAAGCAAAAGGCTATATCCCGACGCATGAAGGGACACTCATCTATTTTTCAGAACCCGCCATCGAAACAGCGCTTGAGCGGGTACGCAACAATGGGGGCAATGTCCTCAAGGAAAAAACCGACATTGGCGAATACGGTTTTATCGCCTACATCGAAGACACTGAAGGCAACCGCATCGGCCTGCACAACATGACGTCGTAGCGGCTCGTTCCCGGCACACCGGTTCACTCAAAGGAACCCAGAGGAGTCAGGCGATGCATGCGGCCGGCAGCATACACAGCAGGGGTCTTCTCCGATTTCCTCAGCAAACCCTCTGCATGAAGGCCTTCACTGCTGCGACAAAGGCTTCCGGCTGCTCCTCATGAGGCAGGTGGGCGGAGTCGCCGATCACCTCAAGGTCGGCAGTGGGAACCTCACGGGCAAGACGGAGGCTTTCCTCAACCTTCACCGTACGGTCAAACTCACCGGTGACCACCAGCACAGGAAATGTGATCGAGCCGACCTTTTCATCAAGGTGAAGATGGTGCGTCTCAAGAAATACCTCCCAGAACCCTCTCCCCCAGTTCCCGGCCATCATGTCGGCGCGATAGGCCGAGAGGGTTTCGACGGGCAGCATGGACGGGTTATGCCAGAAACTCAAGAGCAGGCGGTCGAAAAACTTTCTTATGAGCAGCTTCATCAGTCGGGAAAAGACGGGGCTTGCGGCCTTCAGGAAGGGCTTCATAACAGGCGGGATGCCGCTGGCTGCATAGGCGCTGTAAATCATGGCATCAACGAGCACGAGCCCGGAAACCTTATCTGGATGGCGGAGCGCCATGAGCATGGCGAGTGTCCCGCCGGTCGAGTTGCCGACGATGACCGCCTTATCGATACCAAGCTGTTCGAGGAAGGCTGCGGCAAGATCGCTCTGCGCTTCGGGTGCGTAACTTACACCATTCAGCTTCGTCGGAACCGGGCGGGAGGTACGGCCGAATGCCGGCCTGTCGAGAGCGATCAGCGTCGCCATTTCAGAAAGAGGGCCGACCACATTGCGCCATGAACGCATACTGAGGAAACTGCCATGAAGGAGAAGCATGAAGGGCGGCTCCCCGCTGCCATGGATCCTGTAATGCAGTCTGAACCCACGGCAGTCAAGGAACCGGCTGTCGGAATCGGACTGAAGGGATGGATGACTCATAGTAAGTGACATAGGGTTGACTTGCTGCAATAAGAAAAAGCACCTGAGTCGCTATAATACAGAAAGGCCCGGAATACGGGCCTTTCTGGTTTACTTCTTACGAACGGCGGATCAATGTTCGAAGAGCATTTCCGAGTAGGTCGGAAGCTGCCAGCGACTGCGGTCTACCATAAGCTCGAGGCGGTCGGCCACTTCGCGGACCTTCAGCATGAAGGGCAGAATGGTGTCGGCACAGTAGTCAGCCTTTGCGAATTCGCCATCAAGCGTTTCGAGCTTCTCGACCACCTCATCCAGTTCGGACGTGAGGTCGATGAGGAGCGAAAGGTTCTCTGCAAGAGTCCTGTAGTGACCAGCCTGACTCTTGAGGGCAGCCTTCGAAAGACCGATCTCGTCCGAAGCCGAGAGCAGATTGTTGAAGGAGCTGCCGATGTCGCCCTGGTACTCGCTAACATCGGGGATGACAAGGGTTTTCAGCATGAGCTGCAGGGTGCGGGCCTCGATGTCCACGCCCTTCACATACCGCTCGAGGCGGATGTTCAGACGCGACTCGATCTCCTCGACGCTGAGCACGCCGTATTTGACGAACACCGACTGCACGTCCTTGCTCTCCAGTACTCTGAGAGCCTCCGGGGTGTTCTTCAGGTTCGGCAGACCACGCTCTTTTGCTGCCTGCTGCAGAGCATCGCTGTAGTTGTCACCCGGGTAGCGGATCGCTTTGGTTGCGGTGATTTCCTCGCGGAGGGTTTCAAGGATTGCCGAATCGCGGTCTTTTCCGGCCTTGATCTTGGCTTCAATCGTGTCGGCCATATCGTCGACGGCTTCGGCCATGAGGGTGTTGAGCACCATGTTCGGCACGGAAACAGCCTGGCTGGAACCGACGGCCCGGAACTCGAACTTGTTGCCGGTGAAGGCGAAGGGCGAGGTACGGTTTCGGTCAGTGTAGTCCTTGTTGACCACTGGAACCTGCGAGAGTCCGAGGTTCAGCACCTGCTTTTCCGTCTTCAGATCTATCTTGCCGCTCTCAATCGCATCAAGTACTCGCTCAAGCAGGTCGCCAAGGAAGACGGTGACGACTGCCGGAGGAGCCTCGTTGGCACCAAGCCGGTGGTCGTTGCCGATGCTTGAGATGGACATGCGGAGCACGTCGGCGCGTTTGTATACGCCCTTCAGGACGGCGACGAGGAAGACGAGGAACTGGATGTTCTTTTCGGGGGTATCACCCGGATCGAGCAGGTTGACGCCGGTATCGGTACCGATGGACCAGTTGTTGTGCTTGCCCGAACCGTTGATGCCGGCAAACGGCTTTTCAAGCAGAAGAAGCGCAAAGCCTTTCTTCTCTGCGATCTTGCGCATCACCTCCATGATCAGAAGGTTGTGGTCTGTGGCAACGTTTGCCTCCTCGAAAAGCGGAGCGATCTCGAACTGGTGCGGAGCCACCTCGTTGTGGCGGGTCTTGGCGGGAATGCCAAGCAGGTAGAGCTCATGCTCGACCTCCTGCATGAACTCGAGAACGCGGTCCGGAATGGCGCCGAAATAGTGGTCCTCAAGCTGCTGGCCCTTCGGCGGCATTGCACCGAGCAGGGTGCGGCCGCACATGATGAGGTCGGGACGCTCGCTGTAGAACTTCTTGTCGATGAGGAAGTATTCCTGCTCGACGCCGGCAAAGGTCTTGACGCGGGAAACGCCCTTCGTACCAAGCGTTTCGAGAAGACGAAGGGATGCCTTGCTGACGGCATTCATGGAGCGCAGGAGCGGGGTCTTGGCATCAAGTGCCTCTCCGTTATAGGAGATGAAGACAGTCGGGATGCAGAGCGTCACGCAGTTGCCGCCCTTCATGAGGAAAGCCGGGCTGGAAGGATCCCATGCGGTGTAGCCGCGGGCTTCGAACGTGGTGCGCATGCCGCCGGAGGGGAAACTCGAAGCATCAGGCTCGCCCTGGATGAGCTGCTCACCGGAAAAACGCTCTATCGGGGTACCGTCGCGATCGATGGAAAGGAACGCGTCATGCTTTTCAGCCGTCGAGCCTGTCATCGGCTGGAACCAGTGGGTATAGTGGGTGGCGCCGTTGTCCATCGCCCACTCTTTCATGCCGTGGGCTACGACGCCCGCAATCTCTTCAGTAATCTCCCTGCCGGCCCTGATGGTATCCTGCAGTGCGGTAAAGACCTCTTTGGGGAGTCTGGCCCGCATGGCTTTCTGGTCGAAGGTCATCGCCCCGAAATAGGACGAAACCACATTTTTATTCTCGATGCTCAAGAGAACCTCCTTGTTGGTTTGCTTGGTGTTGCCTGTCAAAATCGAATACGTAAAACAATAAATGAATGCTGCCTAAAGGAATGCTGCCCTCCGCCTATTTCCTCGACTTCTTCTCGTCGTAGGTGATCAGCACCTGGCGGTCCTGCAGATTGTTGCGGATGATGTCCGCTCCTATTTTCCTCGTCTTCTTCAGCTGGGAAAGCACAAAGCTCGTATTCGTGCTCATCACTCCCGGCCAGCTCTGTATGCGTGAAAGGAACTTCTCGAGCGATCCGGTGTTGTGGGTCATGACCCGGAGGATATGCGACCCCTCGCCGGTGACGGAATAGCACTCCATGATCTCGTCCTCCTTCATCACATGCTCCATGAAGGACTTGTAATGCTTGGAGGAATCAACCCGGACCCGCACGAACGCCTGGATATCGAAGCCGAGCTGGCGTTCGTCAACATCCATCGTAAAGCCCTTGACAATGCCGTTTTTCTGCAGCTTGTCAAGCCGTTCACTGACGGACGGGATGGAAAGGCCCACGACCTCGGCGAGTTCGCTCAGCCGGATCCGTCCATTCTCCCCCATGGACTCGATGATTTTCAAGTCGATCAGATCAAGATGTCCCGACATAACGGTGGCGGATTAAATTCAATTTTGTAAGAAAATTACACATTTCTAAGAAATAAGCAATGATTTTCTTAAAAAGAAGGCATATGATCGCATTATTTCTTAAATAATTTAGGGATGGGAGCGTAAAACACATTTCCCGGGAACAGGAAAAGCGCGTATCGGGTTGTTTCGTATTGCTTTCCTTCAAGTGATTGTGCAATTTATTCAATTCGCCGAAAGAGTCCACTGAAAAATGACACACCCCCAGGTAATGAGCAACTATCAGATAGAGCGGCCGAACCCTCGCCCGGAAGAAAGAAAAACAATAGAAAAAAAAGTGTTCATAGAGCCCACCGCGAGAGTGGCGGCCGATGACCTGCGCTTCGTCGTCAAAGAGGGACTGAAGCTCGGCGTGCGGATCATTTCGGAAATTGACAGGGCACTGCGGGCGCTCACTCGCTGAGGGCCTAAGGCAGAAGCGTCAGCATTGCCGAATCCCGTCTCAAATCCCTATATTCACGTTTGAATTGCAGTGCACGGACGACAAAGAGCGACCGGAGAGAGAGAGAGAGAGAGTTTCCAACCATTTAGATATCTGTTGAACGGTGAAAATTGCCATTTTCGGCGCAGGAGTCGCAGGGCTCTCAGCCGCCATAGAACTTGTTGAACGGGGCCACAGCGTTGAAATCTATGAAAAGCGCAAGGTGCTCGGCGGAAAGGTCTCGGTATGGAAAGACAGTGAGGGTGACTCCATCGAATCGGGCCTCCATATCGTCTTCGGCGGATACAGCCAGCTGCAGGAGTACCTGAAACGGGTCGGAGCTGAAGACAACTACCTCTGGAAGGAGCACTCCCTCATATACGCAGAACCCGACGGGGCCCAGTCATTCTTCAGGAAAGCCAACCTGCCGAGCCCCTGGGCCGAAGTGGTGGGCGGCATGCAGGCCGACTTCCTCACCATGTGGGACAAGATTTCACTCATCAAGGGCCTCTGGCCTGCACTGGCCGGAAACGAGGAGTATTTCCGCAGCCAGGACCACATGACATACTCGGAATGGCACCGGCTGCACGGAGCCTCTGAGCACTCTCTCCAGAAACTCTGGCGGGCCATCGCTCTGGCAATGAACTTCATCGAGCCGAATGTCATCAGCGCACGGCCGATGATCACCATATTCAAGTACTTCGGCACCGACTACGCAGCGACCAAGTTCGGCTTTTTCCGCAAAAACCCCGGCGAGTCGATGATTGAGCCGATGCGGCAGTATATCCAGAGCCGCGGAGGGAGGATATTCGTGGACGCCCGCCTCAGCCGCTTTGAGCTTGAAGGCGACGAGACAATCAAGAGCGCCGTGCTCCGCGACGGCCACACCATCGAAGCCGATGCCTACATCTCCGCCCTGCCGGTCCACAACCTGAAAAAGGTCCTCCCGGACGAATGGCTCCGTCACGACTACTTCCGCAACCTCCATCAGTTCACCGGAAGTCCGGTCATCAACTGCCAGCTGTGGTTCGACCGCAAGATCACCGATACTGACAACCTCATGTTCTCTGAAGGCACCATTTTCGCCACCTTCGCCGATGTCTCCCTGACCTGCCCCGACGACTTCCAGGCCGGCATGGGCACCGCAAACGGCGGCAGCGTCATGAGCCTCGTACTCGCCCCCGCGCACCAGCTGATGGACATGCCGAACCATGTCATCACGGACATGGTGATGAAAGACATCCATAACCGGTTCCCGAAATCCCGCGATGCGAAACTCCTGAAATCGACCATCGTGAAAATTCCCCAGTCCGTCTACAAGGCCGTTCCCGATGTCGACCGGTACCGCCCAGACCAGCTTGGCCCCGTGAGAAACCTGTTTCTGGCAGGAGACTATACCGACCAGCACTATCTGGCGTCCATGGAAGGCGCCGCCCTCAGCGGACGGCAGGCGGCAGAAAAGCTGATGGCGAAATTCGGGGGCTGAGACGGTTTGCGGCCAAGGGGGGACAGGCCCCTGGATGTCATGAAAAACAGTGACGTGATATGACAACGAATTACTGCCGTCACTTAATGACTTGGTGCTGGGATTGCGTATATTGCGAAAATACCACTAACACCAACAACCATCCATAAAACAATACAGCATCATGGCAGAAGAGCTCAACAAACCGGCGGCACCGGCAAAACAGGCAGACATGCAGGGAGCCAATGTCGGCAATGGCGACATGGCACATCTCATCGGCAATATGGGCCTGCTCATCGATTCCACCATCGAATCGGTGCAGGGCGTGATCAATTCGGTCAGTTCGGCCACCGGCCAGCTGATTGAGGGAGTCACCACCACCATAAACTCCGACCAGGTCAAGGAAATGATCAGCACCGTCAGCTCGGCCACCGGCCAGCTCGTCGACGGCGTAACATCCACCATGAACTCCGACCAGGTCAAGGAAATGATCAGCACCGTCAGCTCGGCTACCGGCCAGCTCGTCGACGGCGTCACGGCAACCCTGAACTCCGAGCAGGTCAAAAGCTCATTCCAGGAGCTCGGCAAGCTCTGGACCAACATCCTCGAGAGCCTGAACACGACCGTTGCGACCGGTCAGGTTCAGGACCTGTTCAACAATGTCAGCGCCGGACTCGGCCAGCTGATGGGCAGCGTCATGCCTGGCGGCATGCCGGGCGCCATGCAGATGGGCGGAAGCGGTGACAAAGCGAAAAAAGAGATCAAGCAGATCCCCTTCTCGCAGAAAGAAACCGCCGCACCTGCGGCTCCTGCTGCACAGCTGCCCGGTACGCCCGGCCAGCAGAACTGAAGAACCACCCCCTCTTATAGTCGCCTGCCAGAATAGCGGCAGAACTGAATGCTGAAAATCCCCCGAGATCCCCCAACAGGGGGGTTTTCAGCCTTCCTTTACCGGAAATCTTCCCCCCGGCTTGAAAAGGAATACTGCAGTGAAAAAGACATGCCATACCATCCCGCCGTCGGACAGGAAACCGGCAGCGCGAAAAAATACCGTGCTCATTGCCGATGATGACGAAACCTCGCGGAGGATCTTCAGTCATTTCGTCAGGAAAATGGGCTACACGGCTCTGGTCGTGCAGAACGGCATGGAGTGCATCGAGAGCATCACGGAACAGTCGCCCGATGTCATCCTGCTCGACATCAACATGCCGGGCAAGGACGGATTTGAAGTGATGCTGCACATGAAGACAGAGCACATCAAAACCCCGGTCATCATCATCACGGCTTCGCACGACATTCCCCAGGCGGTCAAATGCATCAAGCTCGGCGCCTATGAATACCTGACCAAGCCACTGAACATCGACCGGCTTGAAATCGTCATGCGCAACTCCCTTGCCGAATCGGCGCTGCAGATCGAAGTCAAAAACCTGAAGAAGGAACTCCGGACGCGTGACATCTTCCAGCACATCATCGGCAGAAGCAGGGCCATAAAGGCATCCATGGAACAGGCCGTCCAGGTCATGGAAACCGACCTGAACGTCCTGATACTCGGGGAAAGCGGCACAGGCAAGGAGCTCTTCGCCCAGGCGATCCATCAGGGCAGCAGAAGAAACTGCGGACCATTCGTCTCGGTCAACTGCGCCGCCATATCCAGCACGCTGGCCGACAGCATACTCTTCGGCCACGCAAAGGGGTCGTTTACCGGCGCAGCCACCGACCACACCGGTTTTTTCGAGCAGGCTGACAAGGGCACCATCTTCCTCGACGAGATCGGTGACATGGAAGCAGACATCCAGGCAAAGGTGCTCAGGGCAATACAGGAGAGGAAAATCCGCCGGGTTGGTGAAAAACACGAGCGTTCGGTCGACTTCCGGGTCATTTCGGCAACCAACAGGAACTTCGCCGATGCCATACGCTCAAACCAGTTCCGCGAGGACCTCTACTACCGGCTGGAAGAGTTCCCGCTCTTCCTTCCGCCGCTCAGAGAAAGGCCCGAAGACATCCCTTTGCTGGCGCGCCATTTTCTGGATGAGTTCGCCAGTGCCAACAACATCGAAAAGCTCAGCTTCACCGATGAAGCGCTCGCGGGGTCCAAAGAGTATCACTGGCCGGGGAACATCCGTGAGCTCAAAAACGCCGTCCAGCGGGCGGCCGTTACAAGAAAAGGAGATGAGGTCGATTCCCTTCGCCCGATCCTCAAGCACGGAAACGGCAGCACAGCCGGACACCCCGCATCTGCGCTCGCGGGTTCAGCCGCACAGCGCTCGGCTGGCCATGGACCCGACATGCAGTCCTACTCGCTTGAGGAGCACGAACGGGAAGCGATACTGAAAGCATACAAGGCCTCGAACGGCAACCTCACCAAAACTGCACGGATGCTCGGCATCGGAAGGGCAACCCTTTACCGCAAACTCGACAAGTTCGGCCTGGAATACCTCAAGACCGGCTGAAAATAGGGATCGACCCTTACCCTTGCCCCATGCCGGTGTGACCGAACCCGCCCTCACCGCGCTCCGTATCGCCGAGCGTGTCGACTTCAACGAAGGAAACCTGCTCGACACGGGCGACGACCATCTGCGCAATGCGGTCACCGTGGCTGACCTTGAACGGGTCCCTGCCGTGATTGACGAGAATCACCTTCACCTCACCTCGGTAATCAGCATCGATCGTTGCCGGAGAATTGGGAAGGGATATGAGGTTACGCAGAGCAAGCCCGCTGCGCGGTCGCAGCTGGGCCTCATATCCTTCGGGAAGCTCTATGGCCAGTCCCGTCGCAATAAGCTCCGCCGAGCCCGGCGCCACAACAACCGGAGCCTCAAGGCAGGCGGAAACATCCATGCCTGCGGCGTGTCGTGTAGCATAAACCGGCAGAAACGCTTGTTTGTTAAGCCGCACAATCTTTACTTTCAGCATCTGCAGTACTTTTTATCATTACTGGAACAGTCCATCAGGCCGCCCGGTACACGGGAAACTCCTCGAGGGCGCATCCAGAGCCCGGAGGCAATATACGATGCAAATGGAAAGTGACGGCTCCCGTGTTTACGCCCTGGCCTTCGGCGCCCATCCCGACGATGTCGAACTCTCATGCGGTGCGACGCTGCTTAAAATAATGGGCGAAGGCAGCAAGGTCGCCGTCTGCGACCTCACCCGCGGGGAAATGGGCACGCTCGGCACTCCCGAAACCCGTCGGAAAGAGGCCGCGGAAGCCGCGAAAGCCATGGGCTACCGTGAACGCGTGCAGCTCGACCTCGGCGACTCGAAACTTTTCTACAACGAAGAGAACCTCCACGCCGTCATAGCAGTCATCCGCCGCTTCCGCCCGCAGGCGGTCTTCTGCAATCCGGCCGAAGAGCGCCACCCCGACCATGTGAAAGCCTCGAAGCTGGTGACTGACGCCTGTTACTATTCCGGGCTCCGCCAGCTGAAAACCACTGACGGGGGCACCCCGCAGGAACCGCACCGGCCGCGCCACATTTTCCACTATATCCAGTTCAGGGACCTCGCTCCGGACATGATCGTCGACGTGTCCGATACTTTCGAGGCCTCACGCCATGGGCTCCTCTCCTTCACCTCCCAGTTCTGGCAGGAGGGCGAGAGCGGTTCGCCGGCCACACTGATCAAACGCAAGGAGTTTCTCAGCGGCCTTGAAGCCCGGGCACGCGCGCTCGGCGAACAGATCGGCGCCCAATACGGCGAAGGGCTCATAGAAACCACAACCCCGGCCGTTCGAACCTTCACGGCCTGCTTCCCCGACATCTAACACCTCTTCCCCCCATGCAGAGAACCATCACCGCACTCCTCGTTGTCCTGCTCTTCCTCGGCACCCTCACCTCCTGCCGGCAGAACAATGCCGAAGCCCGGAAAGAAACCATCATCGCAGCGGTATCGGCAGATTTCGACCATCTGAACCCGCTGCTCATCCAGCTTTCGATGTCGCGTGAAGCCTGTGCCCTCATCTACCCCTCACTCGTCAAGCCGTCCTATGACATCGAAAAAGGCACCATCACCTTCCTGCCTTCAGCGGCTGAACGCTGGGAGTTCTCGGCGGATGGCCGCACGGCGACATTCCACCTGCAACCCGGAGCGGTCTGGGAAGACGGGGAAAAGCTGACAGCGGAAGACTTCAAATATTCCTACACCCTTTATGCAAATCCCGCAACGGCCAGCACAAGGCAGCACTACCTTGAGGATCTGCTTTTAAACGCCGATGGCTCCCCCGACATCGCCCGCTCGGTCGAAACCCCGAATGATTCTACCCTGGTGCTCCGTTTCCGCCGTCCACTCTCCCCCGCCATCATCCTCGACCACTTCAACGACCTGATGCCGGTGGCCGAACATGTGTTCCGGAAGTACAGCCCCGACGAGATCCGCAGCCGTGCCGCAGAGATCCCGATTGTCGGAGCAGGGCCCTACAGAGTGCTGAAATGGGCGCGACAGGAAAAGCTGGTGCTGGAAAGCAGTCCCTCCTCAACCCTTCCGCACCCCGCCGTGACACGCCAGCTGATCTTCCTCGTGGTCCCCGAATACACGACGCGCCTGGCCATGCTCCGCTCCGGCCAGGTTGACGCGATGCTCTCCGCCGGAGGCATCAACCCGAAAGATGTCCCGGACCTCTCCACCATGGCAAAGGACGTCGTCATCCGGCCGGTGAAAGACCGCTACTTCGACAGCATCGTCTGGCTGAACATCGACGGCGAAGTATGGCGCCGGCAACATCTCGTAAAACCCAACCCGCTCTTCGGAGACAAAATGGTCCGCCGTGCGCTCACGCTCGCCATCGACCGCCAGTCGATCATCGACGGGTTCATGGGTCCAGAACATGCCGAAATCGTCAACACATCGCTCTCTCCGGCCTACCGCCAGATCACCGACACATCGCTCGACCCGTATGCCTACGACCCGGGCAAAGCCTCGGAGCTGCTCACCGCGGCTGGATGGACACCGGGCCCGGACGGCATCCTCCGGAAAGCAGGCAGAAGGTTCACTTTTGAACTTGCCGCACCTGTTGGCAACCCAAGGCGGAACTACGCGGCCACCATCATCCAGCAGAACCTCCGCCAGATCGGCATCGACTGCCGCCTCCGGTTCGATGAAAGCCTCATTTTCCTGAAGAACCAGAACGAGTTCCGCTATGAAGCGGCCCTGTCGGGGCTGGCTGCCGAAACCCTTCCCTTCCAGCTGATCATCTGGGGGTCCGACTTTGAAAAACGCACGTTCAACTCATCGGCATTCCAGAACCAACGGCTTGATGCAGTCATCGAAGCACTCAGCGGCCCGCAGCAACCAGCCCTCGAACTGGCTCTCTGGAAAGAATACCAGCAGATCCTCCACCGCGACCAGCCGAGAACATTCCTGTACTATTATGACGAACTTGAGGGGTTCAGCAGTCGGGTGGAGAACGCTGACGTCAACCTCATCGCAACCCTCTGGAACGCCTATGACTGGAAGCTTCGCTGAATGAGCTGAGAGACCCGGCCATCCGACATTGGCCAAGGTATATTTTCATCGAATTGCTATATTTACCTGCTTTCCGGGGAAGGGGCCGAACGGCCCGTTTCCCCTGTTCCCTATACCCGTGAAACCATTCGTCCCATGCCCCGTTATACACCCGAGCAGCTCCAGCGCCGCAACGCCTCCGTCTGGACAACCGTACAGGCCATTCTGGCGCCCATCCAGTTCGTCATGTTCCTTCTGGGCGTCACCATCACCTACCTCTACAAGTACGACATCTGGATAGACAACTTCGCATGGGTCACCTTTTTCGTGACCCTGAAAACCTTCATGCTCTTCCTGATATTCATCACAGGCGGCTTTTTTGAAAAAGAGGTCTTCGGAGCGTTTGCCTTCGCTCCTGAATTCTTCTGGGAGGACTTCGGGAGCTCCATCGCCATGGTGGTCCATGTATCCTACTTCATTCTCTTCTACATGGGCCTCGATGAGTCGATCCTGCTCTGGACGGCACTTGCCGCCTACCTCAGCTACCTCATCAACGCTCTGCAGTTCGTCATCCGCCTCTTGCTTGAAAAGCGCAATGAAAAGAAAATGAAGGCAGGGGAGGCCGCATGAAATCAAAAGCCATCGTCTTTACCGGCGTGCGGCAGATAGAGCTCCGGGAAGTGACCCTCAAACCGCTCTCCTCGACCGACGTCCTTGTTGAAACCTGGTGGTCATCCATCAGCACCGGAACGGAAAAGATGGCCTTCAATGGCCTCATACCCTCCCCGCCCTTCATCTATCCGTTCATTCCGGGCTATGAAACCGTCGGCAAAATCACCGAAGTCGGCGCTCATGTCAACCGTGAACTCATCGGCAGGTACGCCTACATCGCAGGTTCGTTCGGCTATGAAGGGGTGAACGCCGCTTTCGGGGGAGCGTCGCAGTTCGTTGCATGCCCGGTGGAGAGCCTCACCGTGCTTGAGGGCATAGAAAACCCGCAGTGCGGCATCGCCCTTCCGCTTGGCGCAACGGCTTTGCACATCGTAGATCTGGCAGCCGTAAAAGGAAAGAAAGTGCTGGTGCTCGGCCAGGGGGCAGTCGGGCTCCTGGCCGCGGAACTTGCAAAACTCATGGGGGCTGCACTCGTTGCCGCCACGGAACCCTCCCAGAACCGCCTCCGCCACTCACCGGCCGACATCAGAATCAACCCTGACACCGAGGACGTGATGGCTGCGCTAGCAGGCCATGAGTTCGACGTGCTCATCGACAGCACCGGCATCATGAGCGCGATCGACACCGGCCTGCGCTTCCTCAAATTCCATGGGCAGGTCATATTCGGCGGCTACTACCAGCGCATGAACATTGATTACTCGCAGGCTTTCCAGAAGGAACTCTCCTTCATTGCCGCAAAGCAATGGGCCAAGGGCGACCTGGAACGTGTCCGCAAGCTCATAGCCGAAGGGCGGCTCAACACCGAAAAGATCTTCACCCACCACCACCCGGTGGACGATGCCATCACAGACGCCTACATGCAGGCATTCAACGACCCCGACTGCATGAAGATGATCCTCACATGGAAAAAAGAAGCCGAAGAGGGCGGAACACCCTGCCACACTGCCCCGAAACCCTGAGCACACCCGAATGGCAGCACGCACTCTGGCGATATACGGAAAAGGTGGCATCGGCAAAAGCTTCACGACGACCAACCTTGCAGCAACATTCTCCCTCATGGGAAAACGGGTGCTGCAGCTTGGCTGCGACCCGAAGCATGACTCCACGACCTCGCTCTTCGGCGGCATCTCCCTGCCGACAGTCACCGAGGTGTTCACTGAAAAGAACGCCCGGAACGAGGAACTTGAGATCAGCGACATCGTCTTCCGCAGAGACATTCCCGACTTCCCCCAGCCCATATACGGTATCGAGCTCGGCGGCCCCCAGGTTGGTCGCGGATGCGGCGGGCGCGGCATCATATCGGGATTCGATCTGCTTGAAAAGCTCGGGCTGTTCAAATGGGACCTCGACATCATCCTCATGGACTTCCTCGGTGATGTCGTCTGCGGCGGCTTTGCCACACCTCTGGCCCGTTCGCTCAGCGAAGAGGTCATCCTGGTCACCAGCAATGACCGACAGTCGATCTTTACGGCAAACAACATCTGCCGTGCAAACAACTATTTCAGGACGATTGGCGGGCGCTCCCGTCTGCTTGGGCTCATCATCAACCGCGACGACCAGAGCGGTATGGCTGAGAAATATGCCGCGGCGGCGGGCATCAACGTGCTCTTGAAAGTGCCCTACAACATGGAGGCGCGCGACCGTGACGACAGTTTCGACTTCGCTATCCGCATACCCGAAATCCGCAGCTCTTTTGAAAAGCTTGCCGACGACATCATCCATGGGCGCATCACCCCGTCAGAAGGTGCCGGACTTGAATTCCATGACTTCGTCAACCTCTTTGGCGAAGTAAGCACGTCTCTTCCCCTTGCGGCAACCGCCGGTGAACTTTTCGGCAGCAGCCTTGAACCCACAGGGAACAATGCGGCTGCAGGCACCGGAGACGAAGCGAGAATGGAGAAGTGCATCGATCAACTTGAAGAAAACCTGCAGGCGGTATGGCGGATGCATGAAGAGGAGGGCAGAGAAACCGATGCCATTGCCGAAGCACTGCACTGCAGCGAACCCGAAGCCGGGGAGCTGCTCAGGAAGGCCCGCAAGGAACTCAAACGGCTCTTTTTCAACACATAGGATGCTCTCTTCGGCAGCCTGAGCGGCTGAAGGACACGAAACAGAAAACCCCTGCACATCACTGAAGGATATGCAGGGGTTCTCCATTTTCTACCGGGGTGGTGGGTTACTCCCCCACTTTGGCGCGCTTGACGGCCTTGGCCCTCATGTCAGCATCGAGAATCTTCTTGCGGATCCTGATGCTCTGGGGGGTCACCTCGAGGAGCTCATCGTCGTTGATGAACTCAAGGGCCTGCTCAAGGGAAAGAATCCTTGGCGGAGTGAGCCGCAGCGATTCGTCAGTACCCGAAGAACGCATGTTCGTCAGCTTCTTGGTCTTGCAGACGTTCATGGTGATATCAAGACCTCGCGTGGATTCACCGACAACCATGCCTGCGTACACCCGGGTGTTCGGAGAGACGAAGAAGGTGCCGCGATCCTCAAGGCTGCTGAGCGCATAGGCGACGCAGACGCCGGTTTCAGCGACGACCAGGGCGCCGGTTTCACGGCCGGGAAGCTTGCCCCTGAACGGCTGGTACTCGTGGAAGACGTGGGCCATGATGCCCTCGCCCTTGGTATCGGTGGTGAACTCAAGGTTGTAGCCGATGAGGCCGCGGGTCGGGATCTCGAACTCGAGACGAACCATGCCGCCGCGCAGCGTGCCCATATGGGTCATTTCCGCCTTCCTGCGACCCATCTTTTCAATGATGACACCGGTGTACTCATCGGGAATGTCGATGGTGACGTGCTCGATCGGCTCAAGCACCGCACCGGACTCGTCCTTGTGCAGGATCACCTGCGGTCGGGCAATAGCCAGCTCATAGCCTTCGCGGCGCATGGTTTCAATGAGTACGGAAAGGTGGAGTTCGCCCCGTCCTGACACGCGGAAGGTATCGGCGCTCTCGGTCTCTTCGACATTGAGGGCGACGTTGGTCATGACCTCCTTCATCAGGCGCTCGCGGATCTTGCGGCTGGTAACCTCTTTGCCCTCCTGGCCTGCAAACGGCGAATCATTCACCGAGAAGAGCATGGAAAGGGTCGGCTTGCTGATCACGAACGACTCGAGCACTTCCGGGGAATCGGGAGCGGTCAGGGTAAGGCCGACGGATGCATCGGAAATACCGGCAATGGCGACGATGTCGCCCGACGATGCCTCCTTGACCTCCACGCGCTGCATCCTGTCGAACTGGAACAGCTTAGTCACCGTCCCTCTGCCGACGATGCCCTCGGGCTCGACGACGACCAGCTGGCTGCCGGGAGAGACCTTGCCGCGGTAAATGCGGCCGATGGCGATTTTACCGATATAGTCATTGTAATCAAGGCTGGTGACAAGCATCTGGAACCCGCCCTCGTCGTTGTCCGCCGGCGCAGGAATCTCCTTGATGATAATGTCGAGCAAGAGATCCATGTTGCCATCGGGGTCATCCATGCTGTACTTGGCGATGCCGTTTTTGGCGGAGGTGAACAGGTAGGGAAAATCGAGCTGATCCTCATCGGCTCCGAGAGCGATGAAAAGGTCGAGCACCTGGTCGTGGACCTTGACCGGGTCAGACTGCGGGCGGTCAATCTTGTTGATGACGACGATAGGCTTCAGCTTCAGCTCAAGCGCCTTGCGCAGCACGAACTTGGTCTGCGGCATGGGGCCCTCGAAGGCATCGACAAGCAGAAGGACTCCGTCGACCATCTTCAGGATGCGCTCAACCTCGCCGCCGAAATCGGCGTGGCCGGGGGTATCGACGATATTGATCTTATGGTCTTTGTAAATAGCGGAGGCGTTCTTCGAAAAGATGGTGATACCGCGCTCACGCTCCTGGGGGTTCGAATCCATCACACGGACATCGACCTGCTGGTTATCCCTGAAAACGCCGGTTTTCTGGAATATGGAATCGACCAGGGTGGTTTTGCCGTGGTCAACATGGGCGATGATGGCAATATTGCGGATATTCTTTTTCCTGTTCATCTTTTTATCCTTGTAAATAAGTATATTTATGTTCCGTGACGGGCGGAATATACATCTTTTTCTTTGCTTTCCGAACACACTTGAAGGCCGCACGGATTCCCCCTGCAATTTTGGCCGATCCACTTAACGACCGGGCTCTACCGCATAGCGCACGATGAATAATATAATCCTCGACAACACCCCGCTTTTCATCCTGACGCAGGTCGTCTCGATGCTCTATATCGTCACCACCATCCTCTACGGCGCCCACTTTTTCAAAGATTCGCAGTCCGCAAAGAAATACAAACAGCCGGCCCTGGTGCTCACCGTGCTCACGCACCTCGTCTACCTCGGCCTGTTGACCTCGATAGCCGGATACCGGATCGGCTACTCTACATTCAACATCATGACCATGGTGGCCCTCACCCTGACCACCACCTATTTCTTCATAGAATTCACCACAAAAAGCGACAAAACCGGCTTTTTCGTCATCGCCTTCGCAACAGGTGCAGAGTTGATCTCATCCATCATGACTGCCCAGACGTCATCCACAAGCCCCAGTTTCACAGGCATCGGTATGGGAGTCCACCTCATCGCAGCCATTTTCGGATTCAGCGCCATCGCCATCGCAGGGCTCTACAGCTTCCTTTACCTGCTGCTCTTCCGCCAGATCCAGCGAAACCGTTTTGAGCTGCTGTTCCAGCGCCTTCCGAACCTCGAGGTGCTCGAACGCCTCATCATGCACGCGGTCGCATTCGGGTTCATTTTCCTCTCCGTCACACTGTTTGCAGGCATGGTGGAGCAGAACGCTACGGGCGGTGTCATCAACATTTCAGACCCGAAACTCGTCACGCTCGGCCTCATATGGCTCATCTACGGCACCAGCATATTCATCCGCCCGCTGCTCGGATGGGATATCAAGCATATGGCATACCTCCTCATTTTCCTCTTCGTTTTCATCACGCTGCTCATCACGCTGATGGCCGTATTTTCACCGACCTTCCACAGCATCTCCTTATAAAATGCCCCTATATTTGAAAATATGGGGCTGTTGCGATATATTTAAGACTCAGCAATATGCCGGCACCGGAGGATTACCTACCCTCCTGCAAGCATAACCGGTTCACTTAAACAGCCCTGCTATGAACATCATTTCAGTTGGTGTCAATCATAAAACTGCACCTATTGAAATCCGGGAAAGAATCTCTCTTTCAGAAGTTCAGAACAAGGAGTTCATCACCGGCCTCATTTCCGGAGGGCTGGCACACGAAGCGATGGTGCTCTCGACCTGCAACCGCACTGAGCTCTATGTCGTACCCGCCATGCACGAAGTCACCGGCGAGTATCTCAAGGACTATATCATCTCGTTCCGTGACGCCCGCAAGGATGTCCGCCCCGAACACTTTTTCAGCCGCTTCTACTGCGGTACCGCACGCCATCTTTTTGAAGTCTCCAGCGCAATTGATTCCCTGATCCTCGGAGAGGGACAGATCCTCGGCCAGGTCAAAGAGGCCTACCGGATCGCTGCCGAAGTACAGGCGGCCGGCATCCTCATCACCCGCCTCTGCCATACGGCATTCAGCGTCGCCAAGAAGGTCAAGACAAAGACCAAGATCATGGAGGGCGCCGTTTCAGTCAGCTACGCCGCCGTCGAACTGGCACAGAAGATCTTCTCGAACCTCTCCATGAAGAAGATCCTCCTTGTCGGCGCAGGTGAAACCGGCGAACTGGCGGCCAAGCATATGTTCGCAAAGAACGCGCGCAACATCGTCATCACCAACCGGACCCAGTCGAAAGCCGAAGCACTTGCAGAAGAACTCGGAACCAACCGGGTCCTTCCGTTTGAAAGCTACAAGGAGCATCTGCACGAGTTCGACATCATCATCACCGCAGTCAGCACCAAAGACTACATCATCACCGAGGCCGACATGCACGGGGCCATGCAGAAGCGCCGCCTGAAGCCGGTCATCATCCTCGACCTCGGCCTGCCTCGCAACGCCGACCCGGAAATAGGCAAGCTCCAGAACATGTTCCTGAAGGACATCGACGCACTCAAGCACATCATCGACAAGAACCTTGAGCGCCGCAGCCTTGAGCTCCCGAAAGTCCACTCCATCATCGACGAGGAACTTGTCGCATTCGGCCAGTGGATCAACACCCTGAAGGTACGGCCGACCATCGTCGACCTCCAGTCGAAGTTCATTGAAATCAAGGAGAAGGAACTTGAGCGCTACCGCTACAAAGTCTCCGAAGAAGAGCTCCGCAGAATGGAGCACCTGACCGACAGGATCATGAAAAAGATCCTGCACCACCCCATCAAAATGCTCAAGGCGCCCATCAGCACCTCTGACAACATGCCGAGCCGGGTTGATCTGGTCCGCAACGTTTTTGATCTTGAAGAGCCCAACCAGTCCCACTAATTAACAAATCCGTAACCGCCTTGAAAAAACAGCTTATCATCGGCACCAGGTCCAGCCCCCTCGCTCTCTGGCAGGCAGAGTTCACCAAAGCGGAACTCTCCAGGCACTTTCCTGATCTTGAAATCACACTGAAACTGGTCAAGACCACGGGCGACGTGCTTCTCGACTCTCCCCTGTCAAAGATCGGCGACATGGGACTGTTCACGAAAGACATCGAAAAGTTCCTGATTGCCAAGGAGATCGACCTTGCCGTCCACAGCCTCAAGGATGTTCCGACCGCAACCCCTGAAGGGCTGATCATCAGCGCCTTCACCGAACGCGAAGACACCCGCGACGTCATCATATCCAAAACGGGCGCCAAACTGCTCGACCTGCCGAAAAACGCCAAGGTAGCGACCAGCAGCCTTCGTCGCATGTCACAGCTCAAAAGCCTCCGCCCCGACTTCGAGATCTGCGACATCCGCGGCAACCTCAACACCCGTTTCAAGAAGTTCGACGAAGGCGAATTCGATGCAATGATGCTTGCCTATGCCGGCGTCTACCGCCTGAACTTCAGCGACCGCATCTCCGAGATCCTGCCGCATGAAATCATGCTGCCTGCCGTCGGTCAGGGTGCGCTCGGCATAGAGACCCGTGTCGACGACGAACAGACCCGCGAGATCGTCAAGGTCATGAACCACAGCACCACCGAGTACTGCTGCAAAGCAGAGCGCGCGCTGCTCCGCCACCTCCAGGGAGGATGCCAGATCCCGATCGGCGCCTACGCGTCGTTCAAGAACGGCACCCTGCACCTTCTGGCGTTCGTAGGCTCCACCGACGGCACCATCGGCATCCGGGACGAAATCACCAAAACAGGACTCACCTCGCCGAGCCAGGCTGAAGAAGCCGGCATTGAACTGGCCAAGGAGCTCCTGAAGCAGGGCGCCGAAAAGATCCTTTCGGAAATCCGCAAGAGCTGCTGATGCCAAACGTCCTGGTAACCCGCCCGGAACATCAGGCAGCAGCATTCGTCAGAGAACTTGCAAGCCACGGTCTGGATTCGGTTGTCTTCCCGACAATCGAAATCAGGCCTGTCGGCGGCTGGACTGTACCCGACCTCTCGCCCTTCAGCGGCATCTTCTTCACGAGCCCCAACAGCGTCGGAGAGTTTATGCGGCGCATGATGGAGGAACGCCCTTGCGAGCTTGAAAACCTCAGGAAGGCAACAGTCTGGGCTGTTGGAAAGACTACGGAAAAAGACCTCGCCGCCTACGGGGTAACGACAGAACCTGTCCCGAAGATTGCTGATGCCGTGAACCTCATGGCAGACATCCAGAGTGAAGACATTGAAGGCAGGACATTCCTCTTTCTTCGCGGGAACCTCTCGCTCGGCGTCATTCCAGACGTCATACAGAAGCGGGGAGGAACCTGCATTGAACTTACCGTGTACGAGAACCATCCGCCGTCTCTGGAAGACTCGGCGAAGATACGCATGATGCTTGAGGGCGGCCAGCTCGACTGCCTCTCCTTCACCAGCCCATCAACTGCCGTCAATTTCTTTGAAGCAATGGGCTCGACGGCACTGCCCGAAGGCAGCCTCGTTGCAGCCATCGGCACCACAACGGCCGGAGCGCTCAAAAAGCTCGGCGTGAGGGTGGACGTCATTCCTGAATACTTCGACGGGCCGAACTTCGCAAAAGCTATCGCAGAAGCACTGAAGCAGCGCTGATGCCCCGATAGAGTAGCCGCGAAAAGGCAGTTACCCCCTTACTATACCCCTTTCAGCAAACCTACCACCGGAACTCCAAACATACGCACCTGCAACAACAGATGCGCATTGAGGGCATAACGCTCAATGCGTGTATCCGGAATCTGTCGGCTGTACTATCGGCTAGTCGACATCAGGAAGGTCATCGGCAGCATAGACCCGAATCATGTCCTCCTCAGGAGGGGGAACAGGATCCGGATGCACAAGGCGCAAAGAGAGCGGAGCAGCGGCAGCGGGTTCGGCAAAAAGCGCCAGCTGGCCGCGGTCTTCTTCACGGACCTGCATGGGTTCATCCCCATCGTCGACAGAAGTGCTCTCAGGGAGGACAGCGGAAGGCTCTCTCTGGGCATCTCCGGTGTCAATGGAAGGAGGATTGCTGATGCTGTGCGGGGCCTGGCCTTTCCGCCCCTGCGACCGGCGCTTTGTACCTGCTGCGGCAAGAGAGCTGACCTCCTGCTCAATGGATTCACGCAGCGACTCTTCAAGCTCGATCTTCATTGCGTGGAGCAGCTGCATGGAATCAACACGCTGCTGCGCCATCTCGCGGCGAAGTTCACGGCCGATTTCTTCGACCGCCTTCCGCTCACGGCCCGGCCAGCCGGTGAAAAGCATCACGAAGATGGCAAGGAGAAGGCCAAGAGCCAGGAGAAGCAGAATGAGAATCATGGCGGAAGCGGGTTCAAAGCGTTTCGCTTATGGCTCGGAGAAGTGAAGAACCGATGGGTCCGTTCGCACTCACAAGCCCCTCTCCCGAAATGGTGGCCATGCCCCGGTAATCGAAAGAGCGGCCTCCGGCCTCCTCTACAATGGGAATGACGGCGGCGCAGTCCCATGGGCTCATGATCTTGTCGACGGCCACTTCAGCCCGGCCTGAAGCCACCAGCATGTGGCCGTAGCAGTCGCCCCACCCGCGGACAAGTCCCGCCTCAAGGCGCAGCATGTCGACCGGATGGGCCGAAGGGGGATCAAGCAGATACTCTTTCTCAGTGAACACTATCGTGGCGGACGACGTATCGGCAATCGAGGAGACCGAGACCGGATCATCGTTCATGAACGCACCGCCACCCCGTTCTGCGTGGTAGAGCTCCCGGAGCGCAGGGAAATTGATGACCCCGAGCTGCATTTTTCCGTCCACCTCAAGCCCTATCATGACGCCGTAGAGCGGGACACCGTGGATGAAGGCGCGGGTACCGTCAATCGGGTCGATGATCCAGCGGCGGCCGGTACCGGAAGGCTGCTCATCGAACTCTTCCCCGAACAGTCCGTCATGCGGATGCTGTGCCGCAATCCCCCGCCGGATGAGTTCCTCCGCTCTCCGGTCCGCTTCCGTGACCGGTGAAGAGTCCCGCTTGGTATCAACCTTGAGCGACTTGCGGGAAAAATATTCAAGCGTCAGATCCCCCGCCTCACGGGCAAGGTGCATCGCCAGATGCAGGTCAGAATGCATAGGTTTTCACGGCTGTTTGACAGCAAAAAAAAGAAAAATATAAGATTATTCGCCCCACTGCGGCAACAAAGGCGGTTATTCCCCTTTTTTTTTGAATATTCAATGCAACAGAGCGGAACCGCCATGGAACCGCGAACCCCTCATGCAGCGACTCTGCAAACCCGGAACACCAGATGGCTCCCCAGTCCACCATGTTCAGCATCAACGGTTGTGCAGATCTCACGGCACCTGCCATAGAGCATCTCAATCATTATCCCACAACACCATGAAACGCTTGATTGCCGAACGCGAAAAAGCCCGCCTCGGAGGCGGTGAAAAGCGCATTGAAGCACAGCACGCCAAAGGGAAATTCACGGCCCGCGAGCGCATAGCAATGCTCCTGGACGAAGGAAGCTTCGAAGAGTACGATATGTTCGTCACCCACCGCACCACCGATTTCGGCCTTGACAAACAGCACTACCTCTCCGACGGCGTCGTCACGGGGTACGGCACCATCGACGGCCGACCGGTCTATGTCTTCTCACAGGACTTCACGGTCTTCGGCGGCTCCCTCTCGGAAACCTATGCCGAAAAGATCTGCAAGATCATGGATCAGGCCCTGAAAGTCGGCGTGCCGGTCATCGGCATCAACGACAGCGGCGGAGCCAGAATACAGGAGGGTGTGCGCAGCCTTGCCGGCTACGCAAGCATCTTCCAGCGCAACATCATGGCATCCGGCGTGATTCCGCAGATTTCAGCCATTTTCGGCCCCTGCGCCGGCGGTGCGGTATACTCCCCCGCACTTACCGACTTCGTCCTTATGGCCGAAAAAACCAGCTACATGTTCGTCACCGGCCCGAAGGTGGTCAAAACCGTGACGGGTGAAACAATCACCGAAGAGGACCTTGGCGGAGCTTCAGTCCATGCCACCAAATCCGGCGTCACCCATTTCGTGGCGGCCGATGAAGAGGAAGGCATCCTGCTCATCAAAAAACTGTTGAGCTACCTGCCACAGAACAACCTCGAAGAACCCCCGCTGGCAATCTGCGACGACCCTGCCGACCGCCTCGAGGAGAGCCTGAACACCATCATTCCCGAGAAACCGTCCCAGCCATACGATGTAAAGGACGTCATCCAGGCCATCGCCGATAACGGGGAGTTCCTCGAAGTGCAGCGCCAGTACGCCCGCAATATCGTCATCGGGTTCGTCACCTTCAACGGCATTTCGACCGGCATCGTGGCCAACCAGCCCAAGTACCTCGCCGGATGCCTCGACATCGACGCGTCAAGGAAAGCCGCCCGCTTCATCCGCTTCTGCGATGCCTTCAACATACCCATCGTCTCCCTCGTCGATGTTCCAGGGTTCCTGCCCGGCAGCGCCCAGGAGTTCGACGGCATCATCAGTAACGGCGCTAAACTCATTTTTGCATACGGTGAGGCCACCGTACCAAAAATCACCGTCATCCTCCGCAAAGCGTATGGCGGAGCATACTGTGTAATGAGCTCCAAGCACCTGCGCGGAGACGTGAACTATGCCTGGCCGAATGCCGAAATCGCCGTCATGGGGCCGGCAGGCGCCATTGAAGTGCTCTACAACCGTGAACTGAAAGCCATTGAAGACCCTGAAGAGCGGGCCCGGTTCGTCGCCGAAAAGGAATCCGAGTACAGGGAGAAATTTGCCAACCCCTATGAAGCAGCAAAGTACGGGTATATCGACGACGTCATCGAGCCCCGCAACACGCGGTTCCGCATCATCAGGGCCCTGCAGGTACTCTCAACAAAAAAAGACGGGAACCCCCCGAAAAAACACTCAACGCTCCCGCTCTGACAACGGAAAACAGCAAAACCCATGTTCCCAGCAGTTTCATTCAACCTTTCGGCAATACAGGCTGATCACCTCATGCTCGCAGCCACGGGCTACGGGGTGGTGTTCATGTCGCTGATCATTCTCTATCTCGTCTTCAGCGTACTTCCACACCTGCTTGAGGCCCGGTTCGGAAAAAAAGCCAACGACACGGAGCCGGCATCGGCCAGAGCTCAGGTGGCCAGACAGAGCGGAGAAGTCAATGCATCCATCGCCATGGCTCTGCACATGTACTTCACCGAGCTCCATGATCAGGAAACCGCCATCCTCACCATCAAAAAGGCGGCAAAAAACTATTCCCCCTGGAATTCCAAGATTTACAATGTCATCAATTTCAAAGGCACAGTGAGATGAGGCGATACACCTTCAAGATAAACGGAAACAATTACAGCGTTGAGATCAAGTCGATTGAAGAGAACACCGCTGAAATCGAGGTCAACGGAACAGCGTACCAGGTAGAGCTGGGTCGTGAAATGAAAGCCCCGCAGCCGCCAAAGCTCGTCCGCTCCGCGCCGAGCGCACCGCCAAAGGCACCCACACCGCTGAACACGTCCGGACTGAGCCAGATAAAGGCTCCCCTGCCGGGAACCATCCTGCAGATCATGATTGCACCCGGAACAGCGGTAAAACGCGAACAGCCGCTGCTGGTGCTCGAAGCCATGAAAATGGAGAACAATATCCTTGCCGAAAAGGACGGAACGGTCAAGACCGTAAAGGTCCGGGAAGGCGATACCGTCATGCAGGGCGACGTCCTTGTTGAAATAGATTAACCACCACCATGCAGGGAATACTCCGTTTTCTTGAATACTCCGGGTTTATGAACGTCACGCCCGGACACGTGCTGATGATCCTCATCGGCATCCTTTTCATCTATCTAGCCGTTCGGCACGAATACGAGCCGCTGCTTCTGGTGCCGATCGGGTTCGGTATCCTCATCGGCAACACGCCCTTCCTTGAGAACGCCGGACTGCAGCTCGGCATCTACGAACAGGGCAGCGTCATGAACTACCTTTATCAGGGTGTGCTCAAAGGCATCTTCCCTCCGCTCATCTTCCTCGGCATCGGGGCCATGACCGACTTCTCCACACTGCTCTCGAACCCGAAGCTCATCCTGCTCGGCGCGGCTGCCCAGCTCGGCATCTTCCTCACCTATCTCGGTGCCATTGCCCTCGGGTTCACGAACCCGGAATCGGCTTCGATCGGCATCATCGGCGGTGCTGACGGTCCGACGGCCATCTTCATCTCCTCGCGACTGGCTCCGCACCTCATCGGATCCATCGCCATCGCCGCCTACTCCTACATGGCCCTCGTGCCGGTCATCCAGCCGCCCATCATGAGGCTCCTGACCACTCCGGAAGAGCGCAAAATCAAGATGAAACCGCCCCGCTCCGTCTCTAAAACCGAAAAGGTTGTATTCCCGATTGCCGGTCTGCTCCTGACCGGGTTCATCGCCCCCGGCGCTCTGCCGCTCCTCGGCATGCTCTTCTTCGGCAACCTCCTGAAAGAGTCGATGGTCACCAAACGCCTTGCCGACACGGCCCGCAACGCCATGATCGACACTGTCACCATCATCCTCGGCCTCACCGTCGGAGCATCGACCCAGGCCACAACGTTCCTTACCCCGCAGTCGATCCTCATCTTCGTGCTCGGCGCCCTGTCGTTCATGATATCGACCGCCGGCGGTGTGCTCTTTGCAAAACTGATGAACCTCTTCCTCAAGGGCGACAACAAGATCAATCCCCTCATCGGCGCAGCCGGAGTATCGGCTGTTCCCGACAGTGCCCGTGTAGCTCAGATCGAAGGACTGAAGGCCGATCCCACGAACCACCTCCTCATGCACGCCATGGCACCCAACGTAGCCGGAGTCATCGGTTCAGCAGTGGCAGCGGGCATCATGATCAGCTACCTAATGTAAGCCGACAGAGGCCCTGATTTTCGATCGGGGCACTTCGCAGTGTCCACGGATTTTTTTATTTTAAGGTTTTTTGAGCCGCACTGCATTGTCAACCATAATCCGTCATCATTCATGAGCCAGCTCGACCTCCTCAATATCCCCCAACGCCCCAGAAGGCTCCGCAGGACTGCGGCCATCAGGAACCTTGTACAGGAACGGACCCTCACCGTCAACGATCTCGTCTACCCGCTCTTCGTCATGCCCGGCACGAACGGCAAAGAAGAAGTAGTATCCATGCCCGGCAGTTTCCGCTACACCATCGACAATGCAGTCCGTGAGTGCCAGGAACTCTGGGATCTCGGCATCCAGTGCATCGACCTGTTCGGCATCCCCGAACAGAAGACCGAGGACGGCAGCGAATCCTACAATGACAAGGGCATCATCCAGGAAGCCATCCGCGCCATCAAGGCCAAGGTACCCGATCTCTGCATCATGACCGACGTCGCCCTTGATCCGTTCACACCCTTCGGCCACGACGGCCTCGTCAAAGACGGCATCATCCTCAATGATGAAACCGTCGAGGTGCTCTGCAAGATGTCCATTTCGCATGCCAACGCAGGCGCAGACTTCGTCTCTCCCAGCGACATGATGGACGGCCGCATCGGCGCCATCCGCGAATCGCTTGACGATGCAGGCTTCTCCGACGTCGGCATCCTCTCCTATGCGGCCAAATATGCATCCAGCTTCTACGGCCCGTTCCGCGACGCGCTGCACAGCGCCCCTCAGTTCGGCGACAAGAGCACCTATCAGATGAACGCCGGCAATACCGATGAGGCGATGAAAGAAATTGAGCTCGACATCATGGAAGGCGCAGACATCGTCATGGTAAAGCCCGGTCTGGCCTACCTTGACATCGTCTACCGCACGAAAGAGCGCTTCGATGTACCCGTGGCCATCTACCATGTCTCGGGTGAATATGCCATGGTCAAGGCCGCTGCAGCCAAAGGCTGGATCGACGAAGAGCGCGTGATGATGGAATCGCTTCTCTGCATGAAGCGTGCAGGCGGCGACATGATCTTCACCTACTACGCTAAAGAGGCCGCCAAAAGACTCCGCTGAGCCTCTTTCACCCGAGCAACCGTCAGGACCACAAAGAAAGGCCCGGCAGGATGTCACAGAAGGCACCGGCCGGGCCTTTTTCCAAGATAACACGAAGCCCATGATACGATACTTTACCGCAGGAGAATCCCACGGCCCGGCGCTATCGGCCATTATTGACGGCATTCCGGCCGGTGTTGCCATTACGAAAGAGGACATCGACCGCGAGCTCCGGCGCCGCCAGCAGGGCTACGGCCGCGGGGGGCGCATGAAAATAGAACAGGACAGTGCCGAGGTGCTCTCCGGCATCCGCTTCGGCAAAACCATCGGCTCCCCGATTGCCCTCGTCATCCGGAACCGCGACTGGGAAAACTGGACCGACAAGATGGCACAGTTCAGCTCGAATGAAGAGACGACGGAAAAAATCAGCATTCCACGCCCCGGACACGCCGACCTTGCCGGACGCCTGAAATACGGCTTCAACGACATCCGCCCCGTCATCGACCGTTCTTCAGCGCGAGAAACCGCTGCCCGGGTTGCTGCGGGCTCACTTGCCCGCACCTTTCTGCGTCAGCTCGGCATCGAAATCGGCAGCAGGGTCGCCTCCATTGGCTCCGCGGAGGATACCGGCTCTGAAGGGCCCTTACGTTCACTGCTTGAACATGGTGCTGAAACCCTATCGGAAGCTGCGGACCGTTCGGAAGTCCGCATGATCGGGGAAGCAGCTGGAATAGAGGCGATGGCCTCTATCGATAGAGCGAAGGAGCAGGGCGATACACTAGGCGGTGTCATTGAAATCTTCATTACCGGCGTTCCGGTCGGGCTCGGCAGCTATGTCCAGCATGACCGCCGGCTCGACAGCCAGCTAGCTGCAGCCGTCATGGCTGTTCAGGCAATAAAGGGAGTGGAGATCGGCCCTGCATTCGACAATGCGCGCAAACCCGGCTCCGAAGTGCACGATGCGTTCACCCTTATGAAGGGAGAAGGCGTGAGGAGACCGACCAACCGGTCGGGAGGCCTGGAAGGAAGCATGTCGAGCGGCGAGGTCATCCATATCCGGGCAGCGATGAAACCCATCTCGTCACTGCAGTCGCCGCTGCAGTCGTTCAACCTCGACACGCTTGAGCCGGTCCTCTCGCGCTTCGAGCGCAGCGACACCTGCGCCGTCCCGGCTGCCGGCGTCGTGATCGAAGCCGTAGTGGCACCGGTCATCGCCAATGCCCTGCTCGAGAAACTCGGCGGCGACCATATGGATGAGATCCGGGAACGGCTCGAGCGCTACCGCGAAGCCTTGCGGTCTGCTTTTACCGGCTGATTGCCATCACTCTCGTTATAGCGGCCGACCAGGCGCTGGTTCATGTCCAGTGAAGGCTCCTGCACCTCCGTACGGCCCACTATCTGGGCCGGCACGCCGGCTACCGTGTAATGCGGCGGAACATCGTCCAGCACCACGCTGCCCGCACCGACCTTTGCCCCCTCGCCGATGACCACGTTGCCGAGGATCTTCGCACCGGCACCGATCAGCACCGATTTATGCACCTTCGGATGGCGGTCGCCCGTCTCCTTGCCGGTACCGCCGAGGGTCACCTCATGCAGCAGCGACACGTTGTCGTCAACGACAGCCGTTTCGCCGATAACAAGACTTGTGGCATGGTCAAGCAGTATCCCCTTGCCGATTACCGCCGCAGGGTGGATATCGACGGCAAAGACCTCTGAAATGCGGTTCTGGATGAAGTAGGACATGGTCTTGCGGCCGTTTTTCCACAGCCAGTGTGAAAAACGGTAGGCCTGAAGTGCCTGATAGCCTTTCAGGAACAGCATGGTTTCGAAATAGTAGACAGCCGCAGGGTCACGGTCCTGGGTTGCAACAAGATCGCACACCGCATAATCCACCCTGTCGGGGCAATCCCTGTAGAAATCCTCGAACAGTCCCTGCAGGACCGGAGGAGGAAAGTGCTTGGAACCCAGCTTCACGGCAAGCAGCATCGCCAGCGATGAGGCGAAATCGCTGAACTGAAGGATATGCTGCTCAAGAAACATGCTGATGTCAGGATCGCGCCTGCATTCAGCGGAGGCTTCCGAAACGATGATTTTCCAGATTTTGTCAGCATCTGACTGCATGGCGGAAAACGGCTTTGGCCGTGGAATAATTTACTGAAAATGACGGGACCCGGTGGAGCATGAGGAACAGTCAACAACCTTACCCCCCTAAAAGGTCCGCAGGCATGCACCGGGGAACCGGCAGCAGGCGTCACCTAATGTAGGAAAATTATCCGTTCCTCAGCCCGGCAGGATGCATTCATCCACTACGAGTGAATGGCCAACACTTTTGAAACAGGGATTTTTTGTGTACACTTTTGCTTGCTGACCTGAGCCAAACCCCATCGCTGACCACCATGCAGATATCACGGAAAATCGAAATCGATTACGGACACACCCTTCCGAACCACTTTTCGTTCTGCAACCAGCTGCACGGCCACCGCGGTGTCGTTGTCGCCACCGTCGAAGGACCCGTCATTGAGCGCAGCGGGGACTCTGAAGAGGGTATGGTGATGGACTTCCGGTTCCTGAAGGAGATCATGGTGGAGCACATCCACAACCGGCTCGACCACGGGTTTGCCGTCTGGCGTGAAGATCATGAAGATCTTGAGTTCATCCTGAAACGCAACACCCGGGTGCTTGTCACCGACGACCCCCCTACTGCTGAATACCTCGCCAAATGGGCTTTCAACGAGATCCGCACCCATCTGCCTGAAGGCATAAGCCTCCACAACGTGCGCTGGTATGAGACGCCGAACAACTGGGCTGATTATGATGGGCAGATAATTAAGTGATTGTTTAATAAAGCCATATAGGCCGAGCCCCGCCTATGATGTACATTCATCCCTGACCAAGTCACTGGTCTGAGGGTTCGAGGTGAGTCGTCACGTAGGTATGAGGCAAAATCTTATGCAGATGAGCCTCTATAGATTCGCAACAGTCATGGCCCTGCTGAACGCTCCAATTTCCAGGTACCATGACATCCAGTGTTATGAAAACAATGCTCCCACCCATACGCGTTTTCAGGTTATGGCAGCTCACCCCGTCCAGGGATATATCCTTCAATGCCGTCTGGATCTCAGAAAGCTGCTCGGGAGGCAATGATGCATCCATCATCCCCTCCGCAGTCCGTTGCAGCAGGTGCCAGCCGGTTCGGAGGATATTGATTGCGACCGCCAGAGCGATGACAGGATCGAGCCAGGTCCATCCGCTCCACCAGGCCAAAGCAACACCGGCAATCACTCCGACCGATGTCCAGACATCGGTCATGAGGTGGTGGGCGTCGGCTTCCAGCGTGATCGAATGCTCCCGCCTGCCCACGGTCAGCAGGGTACGTGCCGTAAAGTAGTTGACCATACTTGCGCCAGCCGATACCAGAAGCGCAAAACCTACAGCCTCAAGTTCCCGAGGGTGAAGCAGGCGATCGACAGCACTGAATCCGATAGACAATGCGGCGATGAGGATCAGCAGTCCTTCGAAGCCGCTTGAAAAATATTCCGCCTTTCCGTGACCGAACGGGTGCGAATCATCTGCCGGTCGTTCAGCCAGAGTGATCATGGCCAATGCCATCATGGCGCCAGCAAGATTCACGAATGATTCGAGGGCATCTGAAAGCAATCCCACCGACCCGGTCAACCGCCAAGCCAGCATTTTCATTACAATGGTCACGATTGCTGCGGTAATCGACAGCAGGACGAAAGGTTTCAGGGATTTTTTTGGGCGAGAAATGGAATGCATTACTGATGTATTGAATTTATGCAAGGCGATTGCATCCGGTAAAGTGGGTAGATATCGCCATAATGCGTTGAAGGGGCCTCATGTTGTATTACAATAAGATGGTACTCCAGGTAACAGATTCAAGCCTTTGGCCCCACGGAGTTTCAGTCTTCATCACTACCGCTTTTATGGCATCGCATACAGTTCTGATAGTTTCTGATTCCTTCCTCACGATGCTCGGAGGCAATGTTCGACGCAGTGTGCTCATGGCATCCATAACAGGTGTACTTCTTAAAATCGGAAGAATCATTATGGCAGGTACTGCAGCTTGCCCTATGGTCGCGGTCGAGACGGAAATATCGGTCATGATCGAAGCTTGCGGGCTTCCATGCCATGGTGCCATGGCAGGTGCTGCAGTTGGCGCCAGCGCTTGAGTGGAGGCGGTCTTTGGGCACCTCTCCTTTATGGCAGTCGATGCAGCGTTGAGCTGATGCAACTGTCTTGTGATCGAAGCTTGCCGGTTTCCAGCCGCTGGTACCATGGCAGGTGCTGCAGTTGGCACCGGCGCTTGAGTGGAGGCGGTCCCGGGGCACATCTCCTTTATGGCAGTCTATGCAGTTTGTACCGGATGCCAGCGACTTGTGATCGAAGCTTGCGGGTTTCCAGCCGCTGGTCCCATGGCAGGTGCTGCAGTTGGCACCGGCGCTTGAGTGGAGGCGGTCCCGGGGCACATCTCCTTTATGGCAGTCTAGGCAGCGTTGAGCTGATGCAACTGTCTTGTGATCGAAGCTTGCCGGTTTCCAGCCGCTGGTCCCATGGCAGGTGCTGCAGTTGGCACCGGCGCTTGAGTGGAGGCGGTCCCGGGGCACATCTCCTTTATGGCAGTCTAGGCAGTTTGTACCGGATGCCAGCGACTTGTGATCGAAGCTTGCGGGCTTCCAGGCTCTGGTTGAATGGCATTCTCCACAGCTCCGGGTTGCGTAGTCGTGGAGTTTATCCTTTGGCTTTTGAACATCATGGCAAGAGTTGCAGTTGGCTCTGAGGTCAAAACTGATGCCTTCGTGCTTGAATGCGCGGACGGCTCTTGTCGAGTCACGACCCTTGTGATCGGTATGGCATCCGATACAGCTGTTCGCAGGCAGCCCCCTGTGGAACGATATTTTGCTGTCCTTCCGGAGAAGAGCCATTCCTTTGACGTTTTTGATGCCTATTTCCTCAGGCTTATGACAGCTCGTGCATTGCATAGCGAGTGCCCCCCTGAAAGGCCGGTGACATGAGAGGCAGTTTTTCTCTATATGAGCATGCCCCTGCATCAAAGGTCCAGGATTGAGCAGGTAATCCGGAAATGCAAGGACGAGGCCGACGACAATGGCGAAGAACGCAATGACAAGGATAACCAGTTTCATTTTTTCACATCCAGTTTGCCCGGTTTGAGAAAAACAGGATTGAAACTACATGCACGAGAGTCAGGATTATCAGGAATGCGACCAGGGGCATATGCACCATTCTCCACTGGTTAAGGGCTTTCAGGGTCACTGCATTCCAGAAAAGTTGGCGGTCAAGGGCATCGTCTGGAGGGGTGAGGATACCGAGTTGCTGCTTTTTCAGCTTCGCCTCGTTCCTGAATCTCCGTACGAGATGCTGTCCGACATGGCCACTTGCTGTCACAATCATCATAAGTACCGTCGCTGCCCAGGGCAGAAATGCGTTGAAATGGATTCCGGAATGGACCAGTATCAATAGTGTTGCTATCCAGCCGGCGTGGCAATGCAGCTGGAGGAAGCGCTTCAGAGGTCCTTTCGGTATGATCTGTTTTTTTCTGGCCGAATAGAGGAAAGATAGCAGGAAAAATATGGTTCCAGCAACACCGAGGTACCGGCCGGCCAACTCTATTTGCAACTGGTGCAGCAGATAGTCGAGAGCCATCGATGCGACGATAAGCAGCAGATATGAAGCCGTCAGGGGTAAGGCTTTCCGGATCAGGATGGATTGCCCACATTGGCGGATCAGGTTACTGGTTTTTTGATTCCAGTACAAAGATATCCCTGATTCCTTAAACGAGCCTTAAGCCCGGCTTAAAAGTGTCTTAAAACAGCCCAGCCAACGGGTGCTATACATCCAGAAGGAAAGACCCGCTTGAACGGGACCCATTCCCACTCGTTCCAGAACGAAGGGCAATCGAGCAGAAATTTTTGATTTTGCTGACAATAGAGAAGGGATCACTCACACCCGGAAGACCCTGCCGAAATTGCCGGAAGCTATTTCTCACTGAAACCGAATCTGTTGTTTTCAGCACTGCACACTTCGAATTTTTTAATCCGTTCGCCGTCCATGAATCGATCAAAGTGCCTTCGAGCGAATGCTTGATGGAATTGGAAAAGAGATGCATCAACATGATTTCAAGCAGTGACGCATCGAAAACAATCAATCCCGAAGAGGGCGACGGCAAGAATAAGAGGGGGGACGGCAGAGGAAATAAAAGAGCCGGCCCCAATCCTGTTCCGCCACACACACAAACGGAACCAGACCGGGGCCGGCATAAAAGCAATCAAGAGATAAACGGGGGGCTTACCTCCTGACTACCGCTGAATAAACCCGCCGGAAAGCGGGAATGCTACTCCATCAGAATGCGCTGTACAGCATCACTGTTGTCAGGTTGTCGCCCTTCGCATCAAGGTTGGCGTCATACGAGTAGAAGCTGTGGTTGATCTGCACGGTCACGTTCTTAGCAACCAGATAGTTCATGCCGAGCGTCACAGCATCTTCCCCATCCAATGTTGCTTTTCCATTGCTGGCCGAACGGTATGCAGCACCAAGGGTGAGTTTGTAGGGAATAACACCCAGTTCCGCAGCAAGAGTCAGTGCTTCGGCACCTTTTGTATAAATATTGGTGGCAGCGTTGTCTGCCGATCCATAAGTCAGATAGACGCCAAGCGGCAGTTCACCCACATTACCCTGAGCCTGCGCGTCGACTGCCCATGCATTGGCGCTTTGGCTCGTTTCTGGATAGGTTGTCGTAACCGGATCCGTAGTCGCATCCACAACCGCTTCTGTATATCTGGCGTCACCGTTCCACACCTGGAAACCGGCAGCAAGATCCCAACCGCCGATGGTCGGCGTCACCGCACCACGGAGATAACTGAACATCTGTCCGGAAGAAAAGATAGGATCCGCATTCGATCCTCGCTTGACATACGGCGAGAAGTTCAGGTAACCATACTTGTGGTAGGCTACCAGCGCTGCGCCTGTAGCTGCTGTAGCAGTGCCGATGTACTGCTGGGCAGATGTTTCAGTCCGGTTTTCGAAGGCGCGGCTGAACCTGACCGCTCCGGTATTGAGGAGTTCAAAACCGTAGGCCGGGCCCTGGGTATCGGTGGTGAAGGGAATGACGTTGGCGATGAACTCCTTTCCCAGGTCGAACACGAAAGGCATCTTGAAGGCAGCGAACACGCCGCCGGTACTCACGTTGGCAAGGTTGAGTTCAGTCTGGAATCCGATATTCTCAGCCACCCTGCCTCCTACGGACAGAAATGCCTCGTCGGGGATCTGGAACTCTCCATCATTGAGCATACCATCTGGGCCCGTTGTCGTGGTGCCGTTCTTCTTCTGGTAACGCAGCTTGGTCACCAGTCCAAGATTGAGGCTAGAAGGAATGGACAGATCCTTGTCCTCGATGGTCTGCTGGGACCCCTTCATGACATAGCCCCTCGCCTTGAAATCACGACCGAATGCGTTGAGCATAGGGAAGCGCTGGAAATGGCATGCGGTGCAGGACATGCCGGTCTGCCGTGCAAAAACCGGCGTTGCCTCGGCATCCTGAGGGAGTGCAAGCAGCAGGGCGGAAACCGCCCCGCCAGCAAGCACCCCAAGTGCATTTTTAAACTTCATACGGTACTCCTTGTTGTGGTTGGTTGGTTGGTTGGGAAAAACGGGACGAATCCCGTCAATGCAGCATCAGAGGCTTTTGGTCACCATGAAGGCAACAGCATCTGCAATCTGGGCGTCAGTCAACGACTGCTTGCCTCCACGGGCAGGCATTCCTTTGAACCCCTTGATGGAATTAGCCAGCACGGGAGCAAAACCACCCGCAACTCTGGCACTCCATGCCACCTTGTCGCCGGGTTTTGGTGCGCCCATGATGCCGTTATTGTGGCAGACCGCACAGGTGGAATTGTAGATCGCAGCTCCTTTGACAAGATCATGCTGCGCCTTCAGGGCTGCAGGATCGGGAGACGCTGCCTGAAGGGGCTGCTGAGACAGCAACAGGGAACAGGCGAATACTGCTGAATAAAAGATTCTTTTCATGGGGATGATCTCCGGACAGGTTAACAAATGCCTTTCGTGAATTGGGTCACGAAAGGTGAAGAGTGTGCTGGTGATAATGACTTCCATGACAACGGAACATCAACAAAAATCTACCGCACTGCGATATTCCGTGAATTGCATATGGATAAAAACCGTGGACGATATTAACAATCGTTAATCCTCCCCATAAAAAAACAGGGAGGTTATCCCTGCATCACCTGCATCACCTGCAACATATGCAATATAACAATTGTTTACTCTTATCAAAAAAAAACACCGGCCTCGGACGGTGACAACCGGGCAGTTCCCGACAGAATTCCGATAGAGATGGGAGTCCTTGACATTTTGCCGCCATCATTCAGTCACTGTCCGGATTGCAGCATACAGGAAAATGATCCAAAACGTCCCGCTTTGGCATACATTCCCTACCCCATCCATGCGCATCCAGAACAATCGTACTGAAAACTCCCAGTGATGGCATAGGACTTGCGGATTATTATGATAACAGAGTCAATCAACAACAAAAAAGGAGCTACCATGCAGAACGGATCGCTAATGGGCAAACTGTTCGACTTTTCATTCAAGGAGTTCATCACCCTCCAGATCATCAAATACCTTTACATTATGGGGATCGTCTTTGCCGCCATCACTGCCCTCAGCACAGTCGGGGCAGGCTTTGCCACGATGCAGTACAGCTTCTGGAGCGGCCTTGGCGGAATACTGATGGCGCCAGTCGTCTTTTTCCTTCTCCTGCTTATCGTCAGATTACTTCTCGAAGCGCTTGTGGCGACGTTCCGCATCGCAGAGAACACCACAATCCTCGTTGAGCGGAACGCAAAGCTGTAAGGCCGCTTCAGGCGGAGGCTTTCTTCCGGACCACGCGGATGCTCTGCAGAAGCATAAAGAGCGCAAGGGCGATAAGTACGATGGCAATTGCAGCCAGCAGGTCCTTGCGGGGATCGGCCGTCATGAACTCCCATGTTTTTACCACGAGAGCGCTGAGGGTGGTGAGAAGCATCAGGACCGCCGGTACGGCCGTCAGCTTCCAGTTCCCGCCTCTCCTGAAGAGCCATACGCTCGTGACGATGAACACCACGCTTGCGACCAACTGGTTGGCTGAACCAAAAATGGGCCAGATTGCCTGCCAGTTGCCGAGGGCAAGCATGGCGGCAAGAAACCCGATCAGGAGCGTAATGCCATATTTGTTTTTCATGCCGGGGAGGCCGAAGGTTTCCCCAAGCAGTTCTGATCCGACATAGCGCGTGATGCGGGTGGCCGAGTCAAGCGTCGTCATGACAAAAGTCTTCAGCATGGTGATGCCGACAAGGGCGCCGAAGGTGCCGAGCACCGGCTTTGTCACCTCACCGTAGCCAACGCCGAAGGTTTTGATCCACCCACCTTTCTGAAACACCTCCTGGTAAACGAACCCGTGCTGTCCGACTGGCAGCTCTTTCCAATAGAGACCTGCCGTAACGGAAACGATTGCAAGAACAGCAAGAGCCGATTCGGTGACCATGGCGCCGTAACCGACCGCCCTGACATCCTTCATGGTTGGCAGCTGTTTTGCTGTAGTGCCGCTGGCAACAAGACTGTGAAAACCCGATACCGCTCCGCAGCCGATGGTAATGAACAGCATCGGGAACATCCAGCCCTGATCGCTTGAAAAAGCCACCACCGGAGGGGCATGAAGCTCCGGACGCGAGAGCAGGAGGCCGAGAAATCCGAAAAACATCCCTGCAAAAAGAACGAGAGCGGCCAGATGGTCACGAGGCTGCAGGAGAAGAGTGACGGGCGTCACAGAGGCCGTCATGCCATAAAAAATGAGGATCACCGTCCACCACTGCTCAGGGTTCGGTACCGGAAGGCTCAGGGGGTAGCGGTAGCCAAGAACGATGAGACCGAAAAGCATGGCAACGCCGAGCAGCGAGGAAAGCGGAATGGAAAAGCCCCGATGATACATCAGCCAGCCGATGAGCGATGCCACGGGGATGAGGCCGATGGTCGGCAGTACCACTTCAGGCGTATTGGCAAGCGTCTGGCCGGCAATGGCGGCAAACACCGCGACGATGAGGATGAGGGTCAGGAAAACAAAGAGGCTGAAAACAATCTTGGAGTTCCGGTCGAGGATGTTCTCAGTCAGGTCGGCAATCGATCGGCCCTCGTTTTTTGCCGAAATAGCCAACGAAGCGAGGTCGTGGACCGCACCCATGAAGATGCTTCCGAAAACGATCCATGCAAGAGCGGGCAGCCATCCCCAGTAGAGACAGGCTATGACAGGACCGATGATGGGAGCCGCACCGGCAATTGAGGCGAAATGATGACCAAAAAGGATCAGCCAGTGCTTGGCAGGCACAAAGTCGACGCCGTCATTCTGCTTTACTGCCGGAGTCTCCTCAGCCTCGTCAATGCCAAGCTGCCGGGCGAGAACCGGGCTGTAGTTTATTGGAAACCCGTTTCGCGACATCATCCAAAAATCACGCCGGTGTTCATTGAAGGAGAGGGAGAAGTTGAGGGTTAATTAACAGAAAAGTAATCAATTCCGTCGATATCTTCCATATTACACCGCAGGAAGCCGTACCGACTGGACGTCAAAAAAAGAAGTACCGTACCGTCGCCAACACTCAACCATTATAAAACAGGAGAGGATATGACCAGAAAAGTTCTTGTAGTGTGCCTGCTGATGCTGATGACCGGATGTGCAGTCCACCTTCGTAACAACCATGACAACCGTGACGAACGCAACAGGACAGAAGAAAAACGCGACAGGAAATCCAGAGACACCGACAGAGAGAGGCAGGATGATCATGATAGAAACTATTATTACCAAAGGTGATTGAGAGCCGGATGGACAACAAATGAAAGAGAGGGTAATTGTTACTGCTGAAAAATTAAGTGCTGAAGCGTTTTTTCTGATTAGCTTATTTATAAACAACAAGAATACGATGAAATCCGGACGGGGCGGGTCTGGAAAAATCATGCGCTTGTTTTTTTTTGTTGCTATATTAGTAACAATCGTTATGGTGGCGGCAGAGCGCCAGACTCTTCGTTTTCCAGCAGTACAGTACGATGTGCTTTCTCACAATCCGGTTTGCTTAAAAGGGAGGTTGTATGATGCAGTGTAAACAGACCTTTGAAGAAGTATTGAACGAAAGGGGGATCAGCCGCAGGAGCTTCCTGAAATATTGTGCACTTACGGCTGCCGCTCTCGGGCTCTCTCCGCTTATGGCCTCAAAAATCGCCCACGCCATAGAAACCGGACCAAGGACACCCGTTCTCTGGCTTCATGGTCTTGAATGCACATGTTGCTCAGAATCCTTCATCCGCTCCTCCCATCCCACCATTGAAGACATCCTCTTCAACATGATTTCTCTCGATTACGATGATATCCTGAGTGCCGCGGCTGGTACCCAGCTGGAGGAGGTGCGAAGAAGGATCATGAAAGAATACAAGGGAAAGTACATCCTTGCCATCGAGGGCAACATTCCGACAAAGGATGACGGTGTTTACTGTCTGGTAGGCGGGGACTCCTTCCTCAACACCGTAAAAGAGACCGCAGCTGATGCGGCCGCCATCATCGCCTGGGGAAACTGCGCCTCGTTCGGCTGTGTACAGAATGCCCATCCCAATCCAACAGGAGCGGCTCCTGTTTCAGACATCATAAAAAACAAGCCTATTGTCAAAGTACCGGGATGTCCGCCCATAGCAGAGGTGATGACCGGTGTTATAGCACACTTCCACACTTTCGGAACGCTCCCGGAACTGGATCGCCTCGGCCGCCCAAAAGCATTCTACAACACCCGCATACACGACAAATGCTATCGTCGCGCGTTTTTCGATGCAGGAATGTTCGTGGAAAGCTTTGATGACGAAGCAACAAAAAAAGGCTGGTGCCTCTACAAGATGGGGTGCAAGGGGCCAACGACCTACAACTCATGCTCAAAAATCCAGTGGAACGGTGGCACCAGCTTCCCCATCGGCTCCGGGCACCCCTGCATCGGATGTTCCGAGCCAGGTTTCTGGGATAATGGGCCCTTCTATGGAAGGCTCGCAAAAGTACCATTCCTCGGCAGTGACAGCAATGCAGACAAGGTTGGCATAGTCGCCGTTGGGGCCGCAGCTGCCGGCGCAGCGGCGCATGCGACCGTTACAGCCCTGAAAAAGGCAAAACAAGGCGGTGAAGAAAATAAAGATAATGCTTAATCCGGGAGCATCTCATGGCAAGAAAAATAGTTATTGATCCAATCCCCCGCATCGAGGGACACCTGCGTATAGAGGCAACACTCAACGACAGCAACGTCATCGAAAACGCCTACAGCACCGGCACGATGTGGCGGGGCATAGAGGTCATCCTCAAAGGACGAGACCCGAGGGAGGCATGGGCATTCACCGAACGCATATGCGGTGTATGCACAACCGTACATGCTCTTGCGTCCGTGCGCTGCGTTGAGGATGCCCTCGGCATAACAGTCCCTAAAAATGCCCAAATCATCAGGAACCTGATGAACGCAACGCAGGTGACGCAGGACCATCTGGTCCACTTCTACCATCTGCATGCGCTCGACTGGGTTGATGTAACGAGCGCCCTGAAAGCCGACCCGAAACAGGCTTCTGTCATAGCCCAGAGCCTTTCGGCATGGCCGAAATCATCACCGGGCTACTTCAAGGACCTCCAGAAGCGGCTCGGGGGCTTTGTCGAAAGCGGTCAGCTCGGGATCTTCTCCAACGGATACTGGGGCCACCCGGCTTACAAGCTCCCGCCTGAAGTCAACCTCATTGCTGTAGCCCATTACCTTGAGGCACTTGACTTCCAGAAGGAGATCGTCAAGATCCATACGATTTTTGGAGGTAAAAACCCCCACCCGAACTATCTGGTAGGCGGCATGGCATGCGCCATCGACCCTGAAAAGGATACGGCCATCAACATCGAACAGCTTGCAATGGTCAAGAAGATCATTGATGACACCATTACATTCATCGATCAGGTATACATTCCCGACCTCATTGCCATTGCGGGATACTATAAGGGCTGGCTGCATGGCGGCGGTCTCGGCAACTATCTCAGTTATGGAGACTTCCCCGAAACCACGCTTGAGGATTTCCGGACACTTCTTTGGCCGAGAGGCGTCATCCTCAACAAGGATCTCTCCACGGTCCTCGATGTTGACCCCAGAGATGTGTCACAGATTACCGAGGAGGTAAGCCACAGCTGGTACACTTACACCGGCGGGGATGCAAAGGGGCTTCATCCATGGGAGGGTGAGACCAGCCCGGCCTACACCGGCCCCAAACCTCCTTTCAAGCACCTCGACACCGACAAGAAGTACAGCTGGCTGAAAACACCGCGATGGAACAACCATGCCATGGAAGTCGGACCGCTGGCACGCGTCCTCATCGCTTATGCAAAGGACGACCCGATGATCAAAGACACCGTCGGCCTTGTGCTCAGCAAGCTGGCGGTCGGCCCCGAAGCGCTCTTCTCGACCCTTGGCCGGACAGCCGCGCGCGGCATAGAGTGCAAACAGACCGCCGGCTTCATGCGCCACTACTACGATCAACTGATTGCCAACATCAAGACCGGAGATTATCAGACATTCAACAGTGAGCGCTGGGAACCGTCTAGCTGGCCTAAAGAGTGCAGGGGATTTGGTTACACCGAGGCCCCGAGGGGTTCGCTCGGTCACTGGATAGAGATAGAGGACCAGAAAATCAAGGAGTACCAGATTGTCGTACCATCCACATGGAACGCCTCACCCCGAGATGCAAACGGCGTTGCCGGAGCATACGAATCCGCACTTGCAGGCACTCCGATGATCAAGCCTGCCGAGCCCCTTGAGGTGCTCCGGACCGTGCACTCATTTGATCCCTGCCTGGCCTGCGCATCGCATCTCTTCGACATGAACGGCAACGAGATCACAACGGTTACAATCGTTTAAACGGAGTCTGCCATGGGGAGAATCATTGAAGAAATCTATGTCTGGAGGCTGCCGGTAAGGCTCTATCATTGGATTAATGCGATCTGCATCACGGTACTTTTTGCAACCGGTATCTACATAGCATCTCCGGTTCTTGTTCATCCGCCGGGTGAAGCTGTATGGCAGAAAGGTATGGCCTGGTGGCGATATGTCCATTTTGCGTCAGCCTTCATCTTCATCGCCAACTTCCTCTTCCGCATGTACTGGGCTGTGTTTGGCAGGGACACTTACGCCCGCTTCGGCGGTTTCAGGCCGTGGTCGCCTTCGTGGTGGGGCAAACCCTTCCGTGAACAGCTTGAATCGTATCTGTTCCTGCGTTCCGACGAACCTAACTATGCCGGGCACAACCCGGTAGCCGCACTGGCACACTTTCTCTTCATCTTCTGCGGCTCCGTGTTCATGATTCTCTCCGGTCTGGCCATGTTCGGCGAAAACAATCCCGGCGGCGCCATGTCCACTTGGTTCGGATGGATGCTGCCGCTCTTCGGCGGCAGCTACGGACTGCATTACGCACACCATATAGTCACCTGGATTTTCCCATTCTATCTTGTCGTGCACCTGTATGCCGTGCTCCGTCACGATGTGGTCGACCGCACCAGTGTAACATCCTCCATCATAACCGGATACAAGCACAAGGTAGAGGAAGAGCCCACCTGAAGGAGGCCCTGAAGCCCGCTACCGAACCGGCAGCGGGACATTTCCCGCGGCGAACGCCAATGAAACAATTCCCCATCCAGCGTGAAGTACGATCGCATAAACATCCTCGGACTCGGCAACATCCTCCACTCTGACGAGGGATTCGGCATCGCCGCCCTCAACAGCTTGAGGGACTCCACCGATTTCCCTAAGCAGGTATGCACCATCGATGGAGGAACTCAGGGGATTTACCTGCTTGACCACATCCAGTCATGCGATGCACTTCTTGTATTCGATGCCCTTATCCCCGTCGAATACGACAGCAGGGTCTACGTCTACCGTAACGATGATCTCCCCGACTTCATCCACCGTAAAATGTCCTCCCACCAGATGGGCTTCAGCGAACTCCTCGGAGTTGCCAGGCTTCAGGGGAAAATCCCCCGGGAGATCGTCCTGATAGGAGTCCCCCCCCGAGACCTTCAACTTCGGATCGGCCTCAGCCCGGAGGTATCCTCCCTCCTTGGCGAGACCGTCGAACGGGCAACTTTGGTCGTTGAGAGCTGGCTGAACGAAAAATAATATCCGGAGAACCCATGCACATCCCTGACGGATACCTGAGCCCGGCAACCTGCGCGGTATTCGGAGCAATCATGGTACCGATATGGACCGCTGCTTCGCGCTCTGCAGGCAAAACCCTGAAGGTCCGGCAGGTCCCCTATCTGGCAATCGGCGCCGCCTTCAGCTTCGTGATCATGATGTTCAATGTGCCCATTCCAGGGGGTTCGACAGGCCATGCGGTCGGGGGGGTACTGGTGGCAATACTTCTGGGGCCGTGGGCGGCCTGCATTGCTGTTACCGTTGCCCTGTTGATACAGGCGCTCCTCTTTGGAGACGGGGGCATCACCGCCTTCGGCGCAAATTGTTTCAACTTGGCGTTTGTGCTCCCCTTTACCGGCTATTATGTATACCGGTTCATTGCATATGACAGCACAACAAGCTCTGGACGGCGTATCATTGCAGCCGGTGCCGGAGCATATGCCGGAATATGCATGGCCGCTCTAACGACAGGAATCCAGTTCGGAGTTCAACCTGCATTATACCATACATCAAACGGTCAGGCGCTCTACTCTCCCTACGGCCTTCACATTGCCGTTCCGGCAATGCTTGTGGGACATCTTGTATTCTTTGGCTGGGTCGAGGCTATCGTAACGGCGCTTGCCGTGAAGTATCTGCAACAGGAGGGCACAGTGCTGTTCAATGGAGATCAGCGATGAAACTCGCCATGAAATTATGGATCGGCATCGGGATTTTAGCCCTCATGTCCCCCCTCGGCTTGATCCTTCCCGCTTATTTCAGGGCTGAAGCAGCATGGGGAGAGTGGGGAGCTGACGAGATCCGCCAAATGAATGGCTATCTTCCGGAAGGCCTTGCACGGCTGACCGGGTTATGGAAGGCTATGATACCCGACTATGCTTTTCAGGGATGGGAGGAAAAAGGCTTGCTTCTCACAAGCATTGCCTATGTATTTTCCGCCATAACCGGCATTGCGCTCATAACCGCAACAACCCTGATTATCGGCAAGATCCTTGCGAGAGGTTATGATTAAACCGACCCGGATGAAACGGGATTTCATTGCGAGTTCAATGCTGAGAGCCCTGGCTTTCCTGAAAGACGCAACCCTGTCAGAAGAACATGCCAACCGCCAAGGCTTTCTGCAGTCGCTAGACCCCAGAATCAAGACCCTGACGATGCTGGCACTCCTCGTAACCGCCGTCTCGCTTAAAAGCGCCGGCCTTATTGCCCTCATCTATCTCTCGGTTTTGGCGCTCGCCATCTTTTCGGCAATTCCGGCCACCTACTTCCTGACCAGAACCCTGCTCTTCATCCCGCTCTTTTCGCTGCTGATTGTGCTGCCGACAATCTTCAGCCAGATAACACCGGGCCAGACGGCATACTCCATCCAGCTTCTGGGGTTCCATGCCATCATCACCCGTCCAGGTCTGGATGGAGCCATACTCTTCGTCACCAGAACAGCCACATCGGTTTCGGTAGCCGTGCTACTGTCGTTGACGACAAGGCACGCCGAGCTGCTGAAGGTCCTGAGGATATTCAGGATCCCTCAGGTGTTTGTTCTGACGGTTGCAATGTGTTACCGCTATCTTTATCTTTTTGCAACAATGGTGGAAAATATATTTACCGCACTCAGAAGCCGTGTCGGCATCGTATCCCGGAGCCGTCATGGACGGCATCTGGCAACAGGGAATATCGCCACAACATGGAACCGCACGACTGCAATGAGTGAAGGGGTATACATGGCGATGCTTTCCAGAGGATATACCGGTGAACCGCGTCTCCTCACCCGGCTTCATGCAACTCGAAAGGACTGGGTCTGGCTGCTGGCAACAGCGACCGCCTGCGTTGCCCTGCTCCACGAAGGGGGAATCCCGTGAGCAGCAATATTTTCGAACTGAACGATGTCAGTTATGCCTATGCAGGTAAATTCCCGGCACTAGATGGTGTGAATCTCGTTGTTCGTCCTGGTGAAAAAGTGGCCATCATCGGAGCCAACGGAACCGGTAAGTCAACACTGCTGCACCTTCTCGACGGGCTTGTATTTCCTGACCATGGTGATGTTCTGGCCTTCGGGGAGCCGTTGCGGGAAGTGTCCCTCTGCGAAGTGGAAGCAGCACACCGGTTCAGGAGGAGGGTAGGCCTTGTTTTCCAAAATGCGGACATCCAGCTCTTCTGTCCATCGGTGAGGGAGGATATCGCCTTCGGACCCTTACAGCTTGGCGTGGATGAAGAAGAGGTGCTGCATCGTCTCGACGCAGTTGCCGGAATACTCGCTATAGGCCATCTGCTTGACAGGGTCCCGCATCAATTGAGCATCGGAGAAAAAAGAAGAGTAGCCATAGCATCAGTGCTTGCCATCGACCCGGAAGTCTACCTGTTCGATGAACCGACGGCTGGACTTGATCCGTCGACCGTCCGTCAAGTCATCGATTTCATCCTCAAGGCCAACAAGCGAGGCAAAACCATCATCACGGCTACCCATGACCTGCATATCGCAGGCGAAATCGCCGATACAGTGCATGTGTTTGGGAGGAACAGGCGCATCGAACGAAGCGGCACGCCTGAATCCGTGCTCTCCGACACCGCTTTCCTTGAAAAGCATAATCTGGTACACAGCCATCAGCATCGCCATGATGGATCCTCACACACCCACACTCACCGGCCAACCGAACTGCACGGCTGAACCAGCTGAACGTTGAGGAGGGTCAGCAGATCCTCGGAAGCTGCTCACCGGGAGGAAGGTCAATGATGCGGCGGCTTCCTAATGCTGTCTGCATTACTACCATGCAGGGATGCTCTTCGACGATGCGCCCGATAAGGGCTGCATCCCGGCCCTGTTCGCTTGAACGCATCACCGCCAACACCTTCACAGCATCATGAGCCGCAACCACAAGAACCAGTTTTCCCTCATTGGCCACATGCAGCGGATCGATGCCAAGCAGTTCAGCGGCCCCCCTGACATCGTCCTTGACAGGAATTGCAGCTTCATCAATCTCGATGCCAACCGATGAGGATGAGGCCAGTTCGTTGAGGGTGGCGGCCACGCCGCCACGTGTGGGGTCTCGCATCGCATGGATTGAGGGAACCTCATCGAGAATTGCTGCAATCATGGCGTTGAGCGGAGCGGAGTCGCTGGTGATGCGCGAGTGGAAAGACAGGCCTTCGCGCGAGGTCATTATGGCCATACCGTGATCCCCGACCGTTCCCGAGAGGATGACAGCATCGCCCAGCTGAAGGTTCCTACAGGAAAGAGCCGTATTATTGCGGATGAGGCCGATGCCTGATGTATTGATAAATATCCGGTCGCACTGTCCCCTACCAACCACCTTGGTATCGCCGGTCACAATCATCACCCCTGCTCTGCGGGCGGCCGCAGCCATGCTCCGGACAATCGCCTCCAGTTCCGTGAGCGGCAATCCCTCCTCAAGCACAAAGCCCGTACTGATGTAGAGTGGTGTTGCTCCACCGACAGAAAGATCATTGACCGTGCCGTTTATGGCGAGTTCACCGATATTGCCGCCAGGGAAAAAGACCGGACTCACCACATAGGTATCAGTGGTAAAGGCTATTTTGCCTGGAGGAAGGTCAAGCTTGGCCTGGTCGTCCAGTATGTCGAGAAAAGCATTCTGGATATGCGGCATGAATACCCGCTGCATAAGTTCCTGTGACAATCTTCCGCCTGCGCCATGCGCCATCTGGACGGTTTCATGCTGCATAAGGGGTGCAGGGCAGGCCGAAAGAATGTTCATGGACTTCAGAGGTTGCGGTGATAGTTGTAGTATGCGGCACATGCCCCTTCTGAAGAAACCATTGTCGCACCAAGGGGGTGCTGCGGGGTGCACTCCGCGCCGAAGGCGGGACATCCATCAGGTTTCATTACCCCCTGCAGGATGCTGCCGCTCATGCAGAGGGGCGACTCCTCGGTGCTCATATGGGAGAGGTGAAACCTTTTCTCAGCATCGAATCCGGCATACTCCGACCTCAACCCCAGACCGCTTTCCGGTATAAGGCCGACGCCTCGCCACTGACGATCAACAACCTCAAAAACCTTGTCGATTGTCCCACGCGCAGCCAGGTTGCCCTCCCGGCTCACAACCCGGCCGTAGCTGTTCACCACTTCCGGCTGACTGTCCTCAAGCAGTTCAACCGTTTTCAGTATCCCGGCAAGCAGGTCAACCGGCTCGAATCCGGTAGGGACAATGGGCACATGGAATTCGGCCGAAAGAGGCAGGTACTGCTCATATCCCATGACGGCGCACACATGGCCGGCAGCAAGAAAGCCCTGGACGCGGTTGGCCGGCATTCGGAGAATGGCACGCATCGCCGGAGGAACCATGACCTGGCTGACGAGGATGCTGAAATTGCCGATACCTTCGCGCGCAGCCTGATGGACCGCCATAGCATTGGCAGGTGCGGTGGTTTCAAACCCTACAGCAAAAAAAACAACCTCCCGAGAAGGATTGTCTCGGGCAATCTGGAGTGCGTCAAGCGGAGAGAAGACAACGCGGACGTCACCCCCTTCGCTGCGAACCATGAAGAGGTCACGGGAGCTGCCCGGAACGCGAAGCATATCGCCGAAGCTTGTAAAGATCACCTCTTTCTTTGAAGCAAGAAGAAGCGCCCGCTCAATGGACTCGAGCGGCGTGACGCAGACCGGGCATCCCGGTCCATGTACCAGCTCTATGGTATCCGGCAGCAGCTGGTCTATCCCGTTGCGGATGATCGAGTGGGTCTGACCTCCGCAGATCTCCATAATGGTCCAAGGTCGGCTTACCCGTCTCCTGATCGCCTCAAGAAGGGTCCGCGCAAGCCTGGGATTGCGGTACTCATCGATATATTTCATAAGATTCCGCCTTACATGGCAAGAGGGGACGGAGGATCCCCGTCAATGTCGAAAGCGCCACGGTCGATCAATTCCGTCCATAGCCGGAGACTCTCGGCAGCCTCCTCTTCGTCAACAATCTTCAACGCAAAGCCCGCATGGATAATGGTATACTGGCCAACCCGAATATCAGGGAGATATTCCAGGCAGACCCTTGTTGTTGTGCCGTTCACATCAACAAGACCCATCCTGAGACTGTTTTCATCGAAAATCTCAATGAGTTTTCCTGGGATTGCAAGACACATCTCTCATCACTTTTTCAGGTTAGGGGCTGAGGGCTCCATACGGTTCACCACTGCTGCGGCTGCGGACATGAATGAAAATAAATATAGCGAGAAAAAAGAGCCGTGCCTAACCGACACCCTCATAGTGACCTGCAAGATAACGGCGCCCGATGATCGCCTGGCCGAGAGATATGCCGCCATCGTTTGCAGGCAGCCGCGAATGGGTCAGGACCCGGTATCCTGCCGCTTCAAGTTCAAGGGAGAGTGTTTCAAAAAGCAGCGGGTTCTGCCATACGCCGCCGCTCAGGGCAACAGTCCTAATGGCGCTCGCCCTGCTGGCTTCAGCTATGGTAGCCTTGAAGCAGTCAATGAGGGTACGGTGAAAACGGCGGCTGATCTCCCGGGATGGACAGCTCTGCCGCACTGCGGCAGCAACATCCTGAATGATGGGAGAAACAAGCATCAGCCATCGACCATGATGCTCCTCCAGGCCGAACCGGAATGCCTTCTTGCCGGTCTCCCCTCCCGCGGCTTCCGTCAATGCAATGGCAGCTTCGCCCTCAAAGCTAATAGTTCCGCATAGGCCGGCAATAGCGGCAACGGCGTCAAAAAGCCTGCCGCAGCTGGATGTTTCATAACTGCCTACCCCCTTCTGCAACAGTTCAAGCACCTGAAAAACCTCCCGTCCCTGCATAAACGGCAGCTCCGGCAGGACGGGGCAGCTACGGAAGAGGTAGCCGATGCCGGCACGCCATGGCTGTTTGATGGCAGTCTCGCCACCGGGCAGGGGCATCGGCTCCAGAGAGGCAAAACGAACGGCGCCCTGAGCGTCACCGATCAGCACCTCGCCACCCCACACCGCACCGTCGGTCCCATAGCCGGTCCCGTCAAGCAGCAGCCCGATGGCAGGACCATCCTCCATGTTTTCAGCGAGACACGACGCAAGGTGGGCATGATGATGCTGCACGCCGAGAATCGGCACATCCTGCCTCATGGCCCACTGCGTGCTCATGTAGGAAGGATGCATGTCATGTACGATCAGTTCGGGCACCGCCTGGAAAAGATGCTGCAAATGGGAGGCAGTCTGCTCAAAATGAAGATATGCCCCATAGTTTTGCACATTACCGATATGCTGGCTCACCAATGCCTGCGATCCCTTGAGAAGGGCAACGGTGTTTTTCAGCTCGCCACCCGTCCCGAAAACGACCGGCCCATCGTTGCTGATGGAAATCGGAGCCGGGACATATCCCCGACTCCTCCTTATCTGCCGCAACGTTCCCGACAGGTGGATGGTAACGGAGTCATCGCATTTCGTCAGAATCGGCCGGTTATGCATGAGGAACAGATCCGCCATCCCTTTCAGGCAATGCAGGGCTTCATCATTGTCGCTGACGATAGGCTCCTCACTGACATTGGCGCTGGTCATCACGAGAACTTCAGGACCCTGCTCAAAAAGAAGCTTATGCAGCGGGGTATAGGGCAGCATGACCCCCAGCCTGTCATTGCCAGGAGCTACGCTATCTGCGAGGTGGCTTCCCGCCCTCTTTTTCAAAAGGACGATCGGTGCCTCGGCGGATTGCAGTGCAATAAGCTCCGCCTCGCAAGCGTCACAGTAGTGCAGTACGGTGGCAGTACTGGGCATCATGACGGCAAAGGGTTTCGCCTCCCGTCCCTTGCCATCCCTCAGCCGCTTTACAGCTGAATCGTTGAGGGCATCGACCGACAGATGGAACCCCCCAAGACTCTTGATTGCCACAACCGCGCCGTCGCGAAGGCGGGATGCGGCAAGAGCGGCTGGATCGGGATGCGGATCAACAGAAAGAGGATCCCCGTAGGCATCAAGAAGAGAGAGGACGGGGCCGCATGTGCTGCAGGCGTTCGGCTGTGCATGAAATCGCCTGTTCAATGGATCGCTGTACTCCCGTTCACACTCTGGGCACATAGTAAAGCCCTGCATCGATGTCCAGGGGCGATCGTAGGGGAGGCGATCGACAATGGTGTATCGGGGGCCGCAGTTGGTGCAGTTGATAAAGGGGTAACGGAAACGGCGGTCCCCGGGATCAAGAAGTTCACGGCGGCAGTCGGAGCAGAGGGCGATATCAGGAGGAATGAGTGTTTCGACTTCATCAGCTGCAGCAGAACACCCTATCACAAATCCATCTTCCCTCTCAAGAGGGATTGAGCTCTCCTGCATGGATGCAATCCTGGAGAGCGGCGGAGCATCATCCAGCAGGGCATCAGAGAAAAGTAGAAGGCGGGAAAGCGGGCCCTGAACCTCAATCAGCACGCCGGAAGGGGTGTTGCGGATGAAGCCTTTAAGGGCATGGCTGTTGGCCAGACGATAGACAAACGGACGAAACCCTACCCCCTGGACGATCCCATTGACCAGAATGCGCTTCCGTTCCTCGGGGCTGTAATCGCTGAAGCTCAGTGATCTTTCAGTTTATGTTCAATCCACTCCTGCAGTGGAGCCATACCCGCTCCGGTTTTCGCCGATACCTCGAACCACTGCAGATGGTGGTTGACCTGCATGGCGTTCTGTCGGCATTTGAGTGCATCAAACTCGACATAAGGAAGCAGGTCCGTCTTGTTCAGGATGCAGACATCCGACTCATGGAACATATTGGGATATTTCAGCGGCTTGTCGTCACCTTCCGTAACACTGATGATTACGACCTTCAATGCCTCGCCAAGATCGAACATTGCCGGACAGACAAGATTGCCGACATTCTCGATACAAAGCAGGGTTCCATCGGGAAGCGGAAGTTCCCTGATGGCCCGGTTGACCATCATGGCGTCAAGGTGGCACCCCGAACCGGTATTGATCTGGATGACCGGCACGCCAAGGGCATGGATACGGTCGGCATCATTGGTAGTCTGCTGATCACCTTCTATGACAGCAACAGGAGTGCTGGCCTGAAGCGCCGGAATGAGTGCTTCAAGCAGTGAGGTCTTCCCCGAACCCGGAGAGCTCAGGAAATTGAGAGCAAAAATGTTCCGCGCCTCAAAAAAGCCCCGGTTCCGCTCGGCAAGCAGGTTATTCTGCTGCAGCACATCCTGCTCAAGAAGAACCTTCCTGCTGCCGGGATGGTCGTGGTTATGGTCATGCGGATGGTCGCCGGAGGCATGCTCATGACTGTGACTCTTCAGGTCCATATGGATATGTCCCCCGGTCTTACCCGGCATGCGAAGTACAGCTTCGCCCTCTGTTGAACAACCGCAGGTATCGCACATGTTCTTATTCCCCCTCTTCGTCAATAATGATGGATTGAATCAGAAACTCTTCGCCCGACACTATCACAATGCGAAGAGAGCCACACTCAGGACAGCGGGCGTAATAGAAGTCAACAGAAAATTCATGTCCGCAATCACTACACCTGCCACGTCCATCAGGCTCATCAATCACCAGTTGTGCCTGCCCGGCAAGACTCCCTGTCGCAGCTGCTGAAAAACAGAACCGCAAAGCCTCAGGCAGAATGCCGGCAAGTTTTCCAATCTTCAGTTCAATCAACGAAATACGAACAGCGCCCTCCGCCCTCGCCTTTGCATCAACGGCGTCGACAATAGACATCGCAATACTCATTTCATGCATGTATGCTACCTTCTGTATTACACCACTGCTTCATCAAGAGAAGGCCTATTCATACCGTGCGGGTGGACATGACCCCCTCCGGAGGAACATGAACGAACGGGAAATACGGACGGGAAATAATGCTGTACATATCACAATAATAACAAATTCCGTCTCTATACGCCGCTCTTCGGCAAAGAAAGAATGCGGGATAGGAGTCAGAAGGAAAGACGAAGCAACTCAGCGCGACATCTACCGCTGAAAAGGAACGTAGCGGCGTATCATGCCTCTCTTTTCGTCCAGTAAGGCTCTCCTCCCTGCTCGATGAGGCTGAACCTCCCGGTGGCGAACATTGCACTGAGGGTTTCGGCGGCTTTGTCCGGCAGGTCGGGAAAACAGGCTTCAAGGGCCGAGAGAAGTTCTCGCTGCTGGACGGGATGGCGAAGGGTGATGGCCGTCACAGCTTCCAGAAGGTCAGCGGATCGGGTGAGGTCCATAGAGCCTTTCACCGGATGGACCAGCGGTGCGACCTCAGCAAGGATGGCGGCTGCACGCTCTATACGCTCTTCGTCCGGCAGAAGAACGTCCTTCTCGGTCGATGGCCGGGTAGGAATGACGAGATGCACCATGTCGGGATTGATGCTCCTGAGCGCAGAGGCGATATCCTGCAGGGCCTCATCGCTGTCGTTCACCCCGCCGAGCAGCATGACCTCCACCCAGAGACGGCCGCTGTACTCCCTGCGGAACTGGCGAAGCCCTTCGAGATGAAGCGAAAAAGTAAACCCCGGAGCCGGACGGCTGATTCTTTGGTGCAGTTCCTCCGACCCGGCATTGAGCGAGGGCAGGACAGCATCGGCATGCAGCAGTTCGCTGCGGACTTCGGGTAAAGAGAACAGCGAGCCGTTGGTGATCACCGCCACGGGAATATCCGTCATCTTTTTTACTTCGTCAATAAGGCGACCGATGCCCTGGTAGAGCATGGTCTCCCCTGAACCGACGAAGGTGATCCAATCGATCCGCGCTCCGGAGTGAAGCGCCTCCTGTATTTCAAGCAGGATGTCTTCAGGCGGGTAGAACTCCTTCCTCTCCAGCGTGTACGCCCTTGTACGACCGAGCTGGCAGTAGATACAGTTCCAGGTACAGCTCTTAGGAGGCAGAAGGTCGACGCCAAGCGACTGGCCGAGGCGCTTTGAGGATACCGGTCCGAACACATGCTTCATGGGCGTTAGGCTGCTGGTTGCAGGGTTAAGGAGGGCTAGTCGATGCCGCTGTTTTTGAGCACCTCAGAAAACTTCACCCGGCTCTCCTCTTCAAACTCCTCCTTTGAAATCCTCGGCAACAGCAGGCTTGCCAGACCGAAAGCAAGGATTTCAAGTCCGAAAATCGCACTGTAGGCCATCATGTAGCTTCCACTGAAGGCGTGCACCACATCGCGGATGACGCCCGCGCCGAAATGACCGAGGAACATTGCAAGGCTCTGTGCCGTCCCCCAGAGACCGATGTAGACACCGCTGCGTCCCGCCGTCATGGTCATCATCATGGTGATGTTCGACACGCTTGACGCGCCGAGGCCGATACCGGTGACCACCAGGCCGATGCGGAGCAGTGACTCATCCCGGGCAAAGCCGGAGAAGATGATGATGGAAAAACCCGCCATGCAGAACAAGTTGCCGATGAGGGCCCCGTTCTTATTGCCGATGCGGTTCAGGAGGAAGCCCGTGATCAGCATGAAGACCAGCTGCATGCCGCCCATGGTGGGACGGAACAGTTTGGTTGTCACTCCGACCGGCATACCGAAAACATCGGCACCGAAAGGCTCCATGACGATCTCGTTGGAAAAGAGAGCAAAGATGGAAAGGAAGATATAGAACGCGAAAAACATCGTTTTCGGCGACTGCGAGAGAAGGCGGATCGACTGAACAAAGCCGAGCGACTCCTCCGCGTGGCCTTTCTTCCCGACGGCGTTTCGCTCCTCGACACCCACAAAGGCAATAAGGCCGAGGACCAGTGCAACAAGGCCGCCGGCAATGCCCACGTTGATAAGCCGTTCCGGCGTATAGACATCAAGATAGGTGCCGACGACACGGGCAGAAATGATCGTGGTGAGCACCATGAGGGTCCAGCTCGAAGAGGTGACCTTGCCGATGTGCTTGTCACCTACATAATCGGCGATGAGTGCGTAATAGGCGGTGGTTGCAACCTGAAGACCGAAACCGAAAAGGAGGAACACCACCATGAGCTGCCAGAGACCGATATCAAACAGGACAGCCGGAAAGAGGGTGGCGAAATCCGTTCCGCGGACCTGCACGTGGTAAGCCGCCACGGGTGCATACATGAAGGCCACGACACAGCTCACGAGCCCGAGAAGAATGTAGGGCGAACGGCGGTAGCCGAGAATCTGTGAACGGTCGGACAGGCTACCGGCCCATACCTTCACGCCGAACACGGCCAGCAGCTCCTTGAGGCTGATGAGCCCGAACACGATAGTGGAGGCAATGCCGAGCTCCTTGACCATCACCCGGTTGAGGGTATCGTGCAGAAAACCCAGCATGATGCCGAAACCCATCTGGAAAAGTGCGAGGCGGACCAGATTGAAAATGCGCATTGCAGCAGAAAAGAATGTTAGGGAAACGGGCGGACTTCGGGCCGGTGCACGGCGGGAAATATAACAAAAAGGAGTATCAATCAGTGCACATGCCCCTTGAGGGCATCGGCGAGGCCGGTGAGGCGACCTTTCGAACTGCACTTCCCCACCGCAAGGCGGAGGGCCTTTTCCTCCCCAATGACCATGACCAGCTTCCGCCCTCTGGTGAGCGCCGTGTAGATGAGGTTGCGCTCCAGCATCGGGTAGTGCAGCATCGAGAGCGGGATGACCACCGCTGGGTATTCCGATCCCTGGCTTTTATGGATGGTGATGGCCCACGCAGGAGCCATTTCATCAAGTTCACCCGTCTGGTAGCGCACTTCGCGGCCGTCAAAAAGCACCTGAAGCTCTCCCTCTTCGTGGTCGATGGCCGAAATGATTCCGATATCGCCGTTGAAGACCTCTTTTTCGTAATTGTTCACGGTCTGGATCACCTTGTCCCCCCTGCCGTAGGCGACCCCGAACCGCTCGATCCGCTTCCCGCCTCCGCCGTTCAGCCGCTCCTGAAGGAGGACATTCAGCGACTCTGCACCGAGAGGTCCCCGGTTCATGGGGGTCAGTACCTGAATGTCATCCAGCGGGTCGAGCCCGAAGCGCTCAGGGATCCGTTCCGCGACAATCTGCACCAGTTTTCTCCGGATGTCGTCGGAACTCGAGGACTCCACGAAATAAAAGTCACCGAGCCCCGGGCCCTCATGACGAAGGAGCCCCTCCCCCCGGTTGACACGGTGAGCGTTCTGGATGATGAGCGAAGTTGCCGCCTGGCGGAAAATCTCTGTAAGGCGCACCACCCGTACCGTTCCGGAACTGATGAGGTCACTGAGCACGGCACCCGGGCCGACAGGCGGAAGCTGGTCCACGTCGCCGGCAAGGATGAGGGCGGCGTTCTTCGGTATGGCCGGAAGCAGCCGGTTCATCAATACCACGTCGATCATGGAGGCTTCATCGACAATCACCAGATCCGCCTCGAGCGGATTGTGTGCAGAGCGCTTGAAATCGAACGTTGCCGGGTCGAATTCCAGAAGGCGGTGGATAGTTCGACCCTCCCGGCCGGTCGCCTCGGAAAGGCGCTTGGCCGCCCTGCCGGTTGGTGCGGTAAGCAGCACCTTGAGGCCGAACACCTCCGGAATGGAAAGCAGGGTACGGATGATGGTGGTCTTGCCGACACCGGGGCCGCCGGTAATGATGAGCAGCTTGTTGGAAAGCGCCAGCCGCACGGCTTCCCGCTGCGACACAGAGAGTTCCAGGCGTGAACGCTCTTCAGCCTCAGTGACCGAACGTTCTACGTCCAGCCTGCCCCAGGGAAGCTTCCCTCCGGCAATCCGCCGGATGCCCTCGACCACGCCCTGCTCTGCCTTCCAGAGGTACTCCAGATAACAGTACCGCTCCTCTCCCTCCAGGACGGCTACAATGCGCCCCGCGGCACATTCAACCTGGAGAGCCTCCTCAAGGACGCTGTCGGGTATCTGCAGCAGCTGACGCGCAGCATCGAGAAGCATCGGTTCGGGAACCCTGCAGTGACCCTTGGAAGAAAGTTCCTGCAGCACCCAGCTCATCCCGGCCCGTGCGCGCAGCGGTGAATCCGCTGCAATACCGATGCTTTGGGCAATGGCATCGGCCGTCCTGAACCCGATGCCCGCAATATCTCGGCTGAGCCGGTAGGGATCACGGTTGATGGCGCCAATGGAGTCAGCGCCGTAGACCTTATAGATTTTCAACGCCCTCGTCGTACCAACGCCGTGCGACTGGAGAAACATCATGATCTCACGCACCGCCTGATGCTCGCGCCACGACTCCACGATGAGTGCCTGTTTTTTCGGCCCGATACCCGGAATGTCGCGAAGCCGTTCCGGATCGGTTTCGATTATCTGGAATACATCCGTTCCCCAGGCGCTCATCATGAGGGAGGCCAGGTGGGGCCCCACCCCTTTAAGCATGCCGGAAGCAAGATATCGCTCCATCCCCTCCCGGCTCTCGGGGGCAATCACCGACAGGCTTTCGGCCTTGAACTGCCGGCCCCAGTTCCTGTCGTCCTGCCACCGGCCGAGCGCTTCGACGTGCTGGCCCGGAGAAACGGACGCAATGCAGCCGACCACGGTCACCAACGGATCCTCTTCATCATTGGCGATGCGAAGCACCGAGAAGCCTGATTCAGGGTTGAAGAACCGGACCGTTTCAACAACTCCGCTGAGCCGCTCTGTTGCCGTGACGCCTTCAGGCTTTCCGTCTTCAGGCTTTCCGTCTTCAGGCTTTCCGTTCATGGGCTGTCCTTGAATGTAATGTGCTCGCGCGGGGGCTCTCTCTCTACCCGCACCCTTGCGGATTTGCAATTCAGGGTGAATTTAAGTATTGTGAGGCGAAGATACTCATCTTGGGGGTGCTGCTTTAAGGGCAGCTGAGATCAAACCCTTGTAACTTGATGCAGGTAATGCTGACGCAAGGAAAGATGAAGCAGGATTCCAGAGCCGTTTCTCCCCCCCGCCCGCTCCCGCTTCACCGCTTTAGCGCACCGCCTGCAGCCATAACGACCAGCCATGGCCCACTCCAATCAGGATCCGCACTGCCCCGAACACCGCCTGTACGGGAACTCGTCCAGAAAAATCCATGTCGACGGCACCCTCTGGCCCCTGCGGGTCGGCATGCGTGAAATCACCCTATCAAGACCATACCTTTCCGGCGGACAAGAGTTCACCAGCTTCCCCATCTACGATACCAGCGGGCCCTATTCTGATCCATCAGTCACCTTCGATCCTGAAAAGGGTATCCCCCCCGTAAGGGATGGCTGGGGATTCATTGCACGGGAATCCGACAGAGCCGCCGCAACCGCGCCCGAAGGCTCCATGACGACACGCATACCCAGAAAAGCCAAAGAAGGCTCAGGCATTACGCAGATGCACTTTGCAAAAAAAGGGGTCATCACACCTGAAATGGAGTATGTGGCCATACGGGAAAACCAGAGGCTTGAAGAGTGGACGCTATCCCACGGCCGCGGAGCCGTCCACGCCACACCCGTCACACCGGAATTCGTCCGGAGCGAGATCGCCCGGGGAAGGGCCATCATACCCGCCAACATCAACCACCCCGAACTTGAGCCGATGATCATCGGCCGGAACTTCAGGGTAAAGATCAACGCCAACATAGGCAACTCCGCACTCAGTTCCTCCATTGCCGAAGAGGTCGAAAAGTCGGTTTGGGCCTGCCGCTGGGGCGCCGATACCGTGATGGACCTCAGCACCGGAAAAAACATCCACACCACAAGAGAGTGGATTCTTCGAAACTCCCCCGTCCCCATCGGCACCGTACCGATCTATCAGGCACTTGAAAAAGTAGGCGGAATCGCCGAAGCCCTCACCTGGGAGCTCTATCGCGATACCCTCATCGAGCAGGCGCTCCAGGGGGTCGACTATTTCACCATCCACGCAGGAATCCTCCGCCGCCACCTGCCGCCTGCCGAAAAGCGCCTGACGGGAATTGTCTCCCGGGGCGGCTCCATCATGGCAAAGTGGTGCAAGGCCAATGGCAAAGAAAACTTCCTTTACGAACATTTCGAGGAAATCTGTGAGATCCTGGAGACCTATGACATCGCCGTTTCGCTCGGCGACGCCCTCCGTCCCGGCAGCATATCTGACGCCAACGACGAAGCGCAGTTCGGAGAACTCAAAGTGCTAGGAGAACTGACAACCGCCGCCTGGCAGCACGATGTGCAGGTGATGATTGAAGGGCCCGGCCATGTGCCGTTCCACATGATAGAGGAGAACATGCAGAAACAGCTTGAGTACTGCCATGAAGCCCCCTTCTATACCCTCGGCCCGCTTGTCACCGACATCGCCGCCGGCTACGACCATGTTAACTCATCAATCGGCGGTACCCTCATTGCCTTCCATGGCTGCTCGATGCTCTGCTATGTCACACCGAAGGAGCACCTCGGCCTTCCGGACAGGGATGATGTGCGCGAAGGAGTGGTAGTGCACCGGATTGCCGCCCACGCGGCCGATATTGCCAAGGGAAGTCCTGCGGCATGGCTGCACGATGAACTTATGAGCCAGGCACGGTACGCTTTTGCATGGGAAGACCAGTTCAACCTTTCACTTGATCCCGAAAAGGCGCGAAAGCTCCACACCGAAAGCTTGAAAGCAGCCGGCCATACTGGTGCGGACCCCGACTTCTGCACCATGTGCGGGCCCGACTTCTGCTCGATGAAAAAGTCGAAGGAAGCAAAAACCCTGCATTGAGCGGGAAAAGGAAGAAAAAAGAGCTTCTAAAGCCCAATAAAAAAAGGCGCATCACATGCGCCTTTTTTTATTGGGTTCAACTTGTCCGTTACTGCTCTTCAGCAGCCAGCCTTGACGATGGCTGCGAAATCAGCAGCGTTGAGGCTGGCACCTCCGATAAGTCCGCCGTCGATGTCCGGCATGGCGAAGAGTTCCTCGGCGTTTGAAGCCTTGACGCTTCCACCGTACTGGATGCGCACGGCCTCGGAGACTTCAGCGCCGTACATTCCCTTCACCGTATCACGGATCAGGCGGTGGACTTCCTGAGCCTGATCGGAAGAAGCGGTCTTGCCTGTTCCGATGGCCCATACCGGCTCATAGGCGATCACGAGATCGGTAATGTCTGCAACGCCTTTCAGCCCCTCGGTCACCTGCCGTGAAACCACGGTGCCGGTTACCCCTTCTTCACGCTCAGCAAGCGTTTCGCCGACGCAGAGGATAACCTTCATGCCGGAAGCGAGCACTTTCTTGATGCGGAGATTGACGGTCTCGTCCGTCTCCCCGAAATACTGGCGGCGCTCGGAGTGGCCGATGATGACGTAGCTGCAGCCGACTGCCTTCAACATGCCGGTTGAGACCTCTCCGGTGTATGCCCCGTCGTCTTCATAGTGACAGTTCTGGGCCACAAGCGCGATGCCGCTGCCCTCTAAAGCACGCCCGACGGCGTCAAGTGCGGGATAGGTCGGGGCAATGCCGGCCTCGCAGGCCGAACACCCGTCACCAAGCGCAGCGATGACCGCCGTGGCAAGTGCAGTCGACTCTGCGACCGTTTTGTTCATTTTCCAGTTGCCGACAACGATTTTTCTGCGCATAGCTGTATGTGGTTAGTACTCTGTTTTGATATCTGAATAGATTTTCTCAATCTCGGTGATGCTGAAGCGGTGGCGGCCGGAACGGGCATCCTTCAGTTCGACTTCCGAGGCGCCGACCAGGGTCAGGATACCGTGCCAGACCCTTGCTTCACGGGTGACCAGGTTGACTTCACGGTTCACCAGTTCCTGGTTGTTGGCAATCCGGTCCGGACGATAGATGATTTGACGCTTGCCCATGAGAGAAGTGGTTGAAATTGATTGTTGCAGTTAACAAAAATCCGTGTCGATTTCCTATTGCTATCGTGTTACAAATGCCTGAGGGCAGTTACTTTACGAAGATTTTAAGGATTTCATAGTGCAGTTCGCCCTTCGGAACGACGATGGTGACCTTGTCACCGGCTGTTTTGCCGATAAGCGCTCTGCCGACTGGAGAGCGGACGGAGATCTTTCCGAGGTCGCTGTCGGCCTCTTCTGAGGAGACAAGGGTGTACTCTATGATTTCCTTAGGAGCGTCGAGGTTGCGGAGCTCAACGGAGGTGAGGATGTAGACTTTGTCGGTCTTGATCTGCTTCGGGTCAAGGATGGTAGCCGATGCCAGCTTGTTTTCAAGGTCGGCGATGCGGGACTCGGTCTGGGACTGCTCCTCCCTTGCGGCATCATATTCTGCATTTTCGCTTAAATCCCCGTGTGAACGGGCCTCGGCGATCTTTTCGAGGACCTCTTTTCTGGTTTCCTGCACCAGCACCTGCAGCTCCTCTTTCAACCGGTTGTATCCATCTCTGGTCAGGTACACTCTCTCACTCATCTCTAGGCTGTTTGTCGTTGGGAAGAAACCGATGGCCATGCTGCAGTGCATGGAAAACAAAAAAAAGTAAAGTCAGCTGCTCTGGGGCTGACTTTACTTAAGGAAATGTACAACACGGAAGCGCTTAAGGCAAAAAAAACTTACAGGTTGAAGGCAAAATATATCTTGTTCCCCTGGCGGTCGACGAGAAGAAACAGCAGTTCTCCCTCTTTGATGCTCCTGACTGCGGTGCCGAATGCAGCGAACGATTCCACAGGCTTACGGTTGACGGCAAGGATCACGTCACCCTTGCGCAGACCTGCCCGGTAAGCGTTGCCGGCCTGTTCGACAGAAGTTATGACGACCTTGCCCGACCCGGGGCCGAGCCTGCGGGCCTGTTCCGGGGTGAGCGGAGCAGCGGTGAACCCGAGAGCACGGTTGGACTGCCCGGGGGCACCCGTAACGACCGGTTCGGGTGCGGGCTGCTGACCCAGGCGCACGCGGACGGTGCGCTTCCGGCCCTCGCGCAGGAACGTGAGGGATACCTCGGTTCCCGGCGCCAGGCCGGCGATGGTGTTGCGAAGCTCCACGCTTCCTTTGACCGGAGCACCGTTGAAGGTGGTGATCACATCTCCGGTCGCGATTCCCGCCGCGGCCGCAGGGCTCGAAGCGACAACTGTTCCGACGAGCGCACCATCCGCCCGCTCAAGCTGCATCGCTTTGGCGAGGTTGTCATCGATATCCTGTATGCTGACCCCGAGGTAGCCGCGGGTCACCTTACCGTTGGTGATGAGGGCGGTCATGACCCTCCTGGCCATGTTCGAAGGGACGGCAAAGCCGATGCCCTCGAACCCGCCCGTCCGGCTGGCGATGGCGGTATTGATGCCGACGAGTTCCCCGTTGATGTTGACGAGAGGTCCGCCGGAGTTACCGGGGTTGATGGCCGCATCGGTCTGGATGAAGTCCTCATAGTCGGCCAACCCGACATTGGCCCGCCCCTTTGCGCTCACAATTCCCTGGGTGACGGTTCTGGCAAGGTTTTCGCCGAGAGGACTGCCGATGGCGATGACCCATTCACCGACCCGCAGCTGATCGCTGTTGCCGAGGGCAATGGGCTTCAGGTTCCCGGCTGTCACCTTTATGACGGCCAGGTCGGTCTTGGGATCAGTGCCGATAACCCTGGCGTCCAGCCGGCGGTTGTCGGAGGTTCGGATAAAGACCGTATCGGCACCGTCGATAACGTGGTTGTTGGTGAGGATGTAGCCATCATCCGTCACGATGACGCCCGAACCGATTCCATGCTGGATCTGCTTCCGACCCTCACTGCGATCCATTCCGGGGAAGCTGAAAAAGTCATCGAACTGATGGCCGAAAAAGTCGAACGGTGAGATCATGCGTCGGCTGACGGTCTTTTCAGTATAAACAGTCACCACCGACGGCGTAGCAGACTCTGCAATCTGCACAAAGGCCTCGTTGAAGCTCTTGAGGGACTGCACGGGGTAGTCCTCAATGGTGTTTTTCGCTTCAGCATAACGCGGCCCCCCCGAAAACGACAGCTCTTTTCCGGAACTGGAACCGAAGCCCGAAAAGGAGAATTCAAGGTTGCTGAAGACCATTGCGCCGATGGCGATCCCCGCAAGAACCAGCAGCAGGGGTTTCATTATAGACGGTTTCCTGTTCATCATTGGGACTGTCTTATGGTTTATCTGTACGATATTGCAGTGGTTACATAGGTGACTCGAGACGCTCTACGGCAGTGAGACCCGCCTTCATCTTGTTCATGGTTTCCTGGTACTCGGACTCAGGCGTCGAGTCGGCGACGATGCCGCCGGCCGCCTGGAAATAGATGGTATCATCATGCACCACCATGGTGCGGATGGCGATGGCGGTCGTGAGGTTCCCCTTGAAATCCAGGTACCCGACAGCCCCGCCGTACAGACCGCGTTTCTCTTTTTCGAGTTCGTAGATGATCTCCATTGCGCGGACTTTCGGGGCGCCGGTGAGGGTCCCGGCGGGGAAGCACGACCAGAAGGCGTCCATGGTACCCAGTTCGTCCTGCAACTCACCGCGCACATTGCTGACGATATGCATCACATGGGAGTATTTCTCGATGATCATCTTCTCATTGGTCTCCACGGTCCCGATCTTGGCAATCCGGCCGATATCGTTCCGGCTGAGGTCGATCAGCATGAGGTGCTCGGCGCACTCCTTCTCGTCTTTGAGAAGTTCTTCAGCGATGCGGGCATCCTCCTCGTAGGTCGCTCCGCGGTGGCGGGTGCCGGCAATCGGCCGGGTATCGACGATCCTCCGGCCGGAGGCATCACACTCCACCTTCACCAGCAGTTCCGGCGAGGAGCCGACGATCTGGAAATCGTCGAGTTCGAAATAATAGAGGTAGGGTGAGGGGTTGACGGTGCGAAGCATCCGGTAGACGTCGAACGGCCGGGTGTTGAGGTGACGGCGCAGCCGCTGCGACACCTGTACCTGGAAGATGTCGCCCGCCATGATGTGCTCCTTGGCCACCGCGACTTTCCGGAGGTATTCGTCTTTTTCAGTGTTCGAAACCACCGGCTCCGGTTTTTCGGGCCTGAAGGCGATCTCATCGCGCTCGAGCGGACGGAAAATCCGCTCTACAATCACTTCGATCTTTCCCTCCGCCGCCGACCGGTCCGTTTCGTCGAGATGATTGGAAACGATGAAGAGCCGGCGCATGATGTTGTCGAAAACGACAAGGGTGTCGCAGAAAAGGAGGCATACGTCCGGCATGCCGGCAGGATCAGGTTCCGCCGCTTTCGGGATCCTCTCGACAAGATGCATCGCATCGTAGCCGAAATAGCCGAATACACCGGAAGTGATCATCTGTGCTGAGCCGTTCTTCCGCCCCGGAATGCTTTCGGTATCGAACGCATCGAGGCACCGGTCGATCATCTGACGGAGGCCGGTTTCAGGAGCAGCGGCATCCAGCAGGCCGCTGAAACGTTGGTCGAGAACCTCCACTCCGGCCGGCCCGTCGACGGAACCGCGAAGGATGGCAACTGGATCGAGCGCGATATAGGAAAATCGTGCAAGCCGCTCTTCGCCCTCGACCGACTCAAGCAGACAGGTGTTGGGGCCCTGGAGCTTCATGTATACGGAAACCGGAGTTTCGGTGTCGGCATGGATTTCCCGGACCAGCGGTTTGAGAAAATATGGGGCACGCCCTCGGGTATCTGGCATAGATCAAAGAATGAGCGGTGGGCCTTGGAAAGAGCCCGATTGAGAAAATTTTCGTATCATTGAATCGAACTGGACAATAAGAAAGAACGACCGCAGGCACCGTCCTGAAACATTACCGGGATCCGGAATACAGAGAGAGAACATGGCCTCCCGCCCTCCCAACCCGCACGCCCTCAGACACTGGTTCAAAGCGCTCGCACTCTCACCGGGTGTCCTGTTCAGCGCAACCTACCTGCTGCTGCATCTTGGTGCCGCAATCTACCTCAACACGGCCTTCATTTCCGACCTCAGGGCACTGGTTCTGCAGCAGACGAACCGGCAGATGGAACTCACCGTGAGTTCCCTCACTGCGGGACCTTCTCTGAACTCCATCACCCTCAAGCGTATCGGGCTTCATCCCGCCGACGGCAACAGCCAGGCACGGCCGCAAGCAATCCTCAGCATGGCGTTCCCCTGCCCGGATCTCGGCCGGCTGGTCTTCAGCGGCCCGATGCGTGAGGCAAGACAGAGAGCGGTCTGCGACAGTATTCTCACCTACTGCGCTCCCCCGCCCCAACGTTCCGGCGGCCCGGCTCAGTGAATGACGAGCCCCGCCCGCTGCCATCTTATTGAGGCCAGTTTCTCAACCGGATCGGTCAGCAGCGAAAGATTGGGATTCCAGGACCAGTAGACAAGCAGTGCGCGCCCGAGGATGTCCTTTGATGGGACAAACCCCCAGAAACGGCTGTCGAGACTGTTGTCGCGGTTGTCGCCCATGGCGAAATAGTAGTCGTCCCCGATGGTGTATGACGAAGCCGGAACGCCGTCAATAAAGACTGTGCCGCTGTGTATCCCGACCGAATGTCCCTCATCGGAGATCAGCCAGGCGTACATCGGCAGCGTCTGTTCGTTAAGGGTAATGACATCGCCCTTTCCGGGGATTCTGACCGGTCCGTAATTGTCTTTGTTGAAACCCGAAAATCGCGGGAAAATCATCGAATCGCTCTCTCCAGGCTGCATCTCAATGCCGATGAACTGTCCGTCAGGGGGAAGAGCAGCCTCACTGCCGTTGACATACAGGTGTCTGTTGCGGATTTCGAGGGTGTCACCGCTTGTTGCCACGCACCGCTTGATGTAGTTGAGTGAACGGTCATGGGGATACTTGAACACAAAGATATCGCCACGTGACACGCCCTCGACACGGGGAAGCTGGAGATCGGTGAAGGGTACCCTGGCTCCGTAAATGAACTTGTTCACGAAAATGAAGTCGCCCGCCATGAGGGTTTTTTCCATCGAACCGGTAGGGATCCGGTAGGACTCGACGACAAACACCCGCAGAAGGGAAGCAAATATCGCGGCAATGATGAGCGCTTCCATCCACTCTCTCGAATGCTTTTTCATGCGGCTGTTCTCTGCTGTATTCAAGTGGCTTATTGGGTTACGATTGCTGAAATGCGGAGTAATGACACACCGATTTTTTGACGTTTTTTTCGGGACGATCCTGCGTCATACCGCTCTTTTTCATCCCTCGATCTATCGTTCCGGCTTATTCGTCGATGTTGAGGATCGCAAGGAACGCCTCCTGGGGCACTTCGACACGTCCGACCTGCTTCATGCGCTTCTTGCCCTCTTTCTGCTTCTCGAGAAGCTTGCGTTTGCGGCTGATGTCACCGCCGTAACACTTGGCAAGCACGTTCTTGCGCATCGCTGAAATCGTTTCGCGAGAAATGATCCGGCTGCCGATGGCCGCCTGGATGGCAACCTCGTACATCTGCTTCGGAATGATGCCCTTCAGCTTTCCGCAGAGCTTGCGACCCCAGTCGTAGGCTTTCGAGCGGTGCACGATGATGGAAAGGGCGTCGACCGGCTCGGCGTTGAGCAGGACATCGAGCTTCACAAGGTCCGACTCGCGGTACCCGATATACTCGTAATCCATCGACGCGTAGCCTTTCGAGATCGACTTCAGCCGGTCATGGAAATCAAACACGATTTCGGCCAGGGGGAACTCGAAGTGCATGTTGACGCGCTGGGTGTCGAGATAGTCGGTGTTCCGGTACTCGCCCCGGCGCTCCATGCCGAGCTTCATGATGTTGCCGATATAGTCCGCGAGCGTGATGATCTGCATGCTGACATAAGGCTCCTCCACATGAGCAATGCGCGTTGTATCGGGCATTTTCGACGGGTTGTCGACAATGACAGTCTCACCGTTCGTCATAATCACCCGGTACTCCACATTCGGCACCGTGGTGATGATGTTCATGTCATATTCACGCTCGAGCCGCTCCTGGATGATCTCCATATGAAGCAGGCCGAGGAATCCGCAGCGGAACCCGAAGCCGAGAGCTACGGAGGTTTCCGGGGTATAGACGAGCGAAGCGTCGTTCAGGGAGAGCTTTTCGAGCGACTCCCTGAGATCCTCAAACTCATTCGAGTTTACAGGATAAAGGCCGCTGAACACCATCGGCTTCACATCCTTGTAACCCGCAAGCCGTTTTTCGGCAGGCACTTCCGCGTGGGTAACCGTGTCGCCCACCTTGGCGTCCTTCACATCCTTGATGGAGCATATCAGATAACCGACGTCACCCGCCTCAAGCACCTCTTTGGGCTGACGTTTGAGGGCCATGGTACCGATCTCGTCGGCAAGGAAGATCTTGTCGTTGGCGAAGAAGCGGACCTTCTCGCCGCGACGAAGCACGCCGTCAACAATACGGAGGTAGACCACCGCGCCGCGGTAAGGATCGAACACGGAGTCGAAAATGAGAGCGCGGAGGGGCTGCTTCCTGTTGTCAGCCGGAGCGGGAACGCGGGCGATGATGGCCTCCATCAGCTCGGCCACGCCGAGCCCTGCCTTCGCCGACACCTGCAGGATCTCCTCACGCTCGATGCCGATGAGATCAATGATCTGGCGGGCGACGCCCTCGACATCGGACGAGGGAAGATCAATCTTGTTGATGACCGGTATGATCTCGAGCCCTGCCTCGATGGCAAGATACAGGTTCGCGATGGTCTGCGCCTCGACGCCCTGGGTAGCATCGACGACAAGCAGCGCGCCTTCGCAGGCGGCAAGGGAACGCGAGACCTCATAGCTGAAATCAACGTGACCCGGGGTATCGATGAGGTTGAGGGTATAGTCATCCCCCGCCACCGAGCAGTACTTCATCTGCACGGCATGGCTCTTGATGGTAATGCCCCGTTCGCGTTCGAGGTCCATGTCATCAAGCACCTGAGCCGAATCCATCTGTGTGCGGTCAAGGGTATGGGTCATCTCCAGCAGGCGGTCGGCCAGAGTGGACTTGCCATGATCAATGTGGGCTATGATGCAGAAGTTCCTGATGCGGCTGACTTCCGGACTGGACGGGGCCATATAAAAAACGGTTTATTCTCTGTTGTATTGCAAGGTGCAAAATATACTCAAAATAACGGTGATTGCGACATCAGCAGGACCCTCAAACAAGCTGCGGTTCCGTCACCTCCGGACGGAACCCCCGGACGAACTCCGGTGCCTCCATCGGTCGCTTGCCCTCAAGCTGCAGGAGAAGCAGTTCGATCCAGCCATCAGTGCCGCGGGCATAGAGCCTGCCATCGTCGATGAGAAGGGAGCCGGGAGCGCACGGAGAAGACGGCGACATCTGGGGCGCCGCGGCGGAGCGGAAGATCTTCACGCTTTTTCCCCCAAGGGTGGTCCAGGCAGCAGGGCGCATGGAGAGGCCTCTGATGAAGTTGTGGAGATCGGCGGCGCTCCGGTTCCAGTCGATTCTGGTGTTCTGCCTCGTCAGCTTCGGAGCCTTCGACGCCATTGATTCATCCTGAAGGGAGACATCGGCACGCCCTTCCGCTATCAGGCGGAGGGTTGCCAGGACAGCCTCAGCACCGATGAAAGAGAGCCTCAGGGCAAGTTCGGTGGCGTTCTCATCGCTCCCGACCGGGGTGCTGCGCTTCAGGATGATGTTTCCGGTATCGACCTGCTGCTGGAGGAAAAAAGTCGTGACTCCGCTCTCCCTATCCCCCTGCATCAGTGCATGGTTGATGGGAGCGGCTCCCCGGTATGCCGGAAGCAGCGAAGCGTGAAGGTTGAACGAGCCGAGGCGAGCTGCCCCGTAGACGGCCGGAGGGAGGATCCGGAACGCCGCAACAACGATCACATCGGGACGGAGCTCCTGCACCGTTGAGGCAAAAGCAGGATCCTTCACGTCCTCAACTTCAAGGACCCGAAGCCCGAGCTCCAGAGCCGCCTGCTTCACCGGGGTCGGTTCCGGCGCCGAATTCCTGCTGCGGCGCGGGCGGTCGGGACCGGTAACGACCATCACAACCTCAAATCCCGGGCCGGCACCGGCAACCGCCCTGAGCGAAGGAACGGCGAATTCGGGGGTACCCATAAACAGTATCCGCATGGCAAAGAGCTTTCTTTTCAATGAGTTGCAATGGCCGGGTCATGGCCGGCAGGCATAGTCACATGCAGGCCGGACCCTCCCCGCCCCGGGAACACTCCCGGGCTATGGGGTAGTCGGCAGGAACCAGCCCGGCAGCGATATCGTCGAGTTCCTGCTGGATCCGGCGACGGTCCCGCTTCTCCATCCTGTCAACGAAAAGCGTGCCGTTGAGATGGTCTATCTCATGCTGCAGTACCCGGGCAAGCATACCGGAAAACTCCTCAGTATGTTCCTGGAAGTTCCGGTCCCGGTATTTCAGGGTAATTTCAGACGGGCGAAGCACATCGCCCTGCACGCCGGGAACACTGAGGCACCCCTCCTCCATCAGGTTCTTTCCGCGCACAGCAAGGACGTTGGGGTTGATGACCACCATCGGCGGCACATCCTCATAAGACTTCATGCAGGAAACATCCAGCACGAGAAGCCGGATGGAACAGCCGACCTGCGGGGCGGCAAGGCCGATGCCCGAAGCGTTTTCCATGGACTCGAACATAGAATCGATAAGAGACGAGATGTCAGCGTCGACGCCTTTCAGCGGCTTTGCCTTCTGGTGAAGGACTTCATCGGAGTATGTATTGATCGGCAGAATCATGGGAGCAACAATTCAATCTTTACTGGGACAGCGGCAAAAAACATCCACACGCCGTTTCCGCTCTCTCTGTGTTTGAACCAACCTCCGGAACGTCCGTAAAGTTGCCCCGGAAGAGGCGGTACGCTGCTGTGTGAGGGGAAAATAACAATATCCTGCAATTTTCCCCGATCCCCTCCCCGCGCACCTCCGGGCCGGGGCTCAGCGATTCTTGTTTTTAGTTTGTATATTTAACCACATATGGCAGACACCGACGACAATAAACGGCAGCCGAAGGCGGCAACCCGCCAGGCAGAGACACTGTTCCGCTCGTATATGAAAGCAGAGGGGATGCGTTGCACGACGGAGCGCATCGCGGTTCTTCGTGAAGTGTACGGTTCGGGAACACATCTCGATGCCGATGAAATATACCGGCGTATGAAGGACCGGGGCATCGCCATATCGCGTGCAACCGTCTATCATACCCTCGACCTCCTGTTCCGGGTCCACCTCGTGGCCAAAATTGACCTCGGACACAAGCATACCCACTACGAACAGTCGCACGGCGTGGCAAACCACCTGCATGTGGTCTGTGAACAGTGCGGACTCGTCGTTGAAATCGCAAGCGCTGAACTTGGAGGCCTGCTTGAGCGGCTCTGCCGCGAGCAGGGATTCCAGCTTGGGAGCTTCAGTCTCCAGGTGTTCGGAAAATGCATGGATGATGCCGCAGGCAAAACCTGCCGGCGCCGCAGGAAAGCCGAAAAATAGCCGCCCGGCCTGCCCCCCCCCTACAGCCTCACTCTTTTTTCTTCGTGACCACGCCCGGCAGGTGGATCCGTCGGTACGCCCCGCCAAAGAGCCTGCCGAAGCGCTCAAGGGTATCGAGGCCTTTCTGCAGGGCATTTTCAGGAACCGGCGCCTCTTCGGCCTCGCTCTGGACGGGCCAGAGCAGGATAAAGCTGTTTTTCTGGAAGTACTTGCCGAGATGCGTGGGAATTTTTGCCATTCCCGGATGGTAGGAGCGTCCGTGCTTCCGGCTCATCACAATGATGAGGCTGTCGTCGATCTTCACCTCACCGGACAATGCGAGGAAGTCGTTCCAGTCCCTGAACTGCCGGTACTCGGCATTTGAGACTGCCGAACCCCAGCCCTCTTTCAGTACGGAAATGGTCTGGCGCGTTGAATAGACCACAAGGCGGACTCCCGTGTTTTTGACGAGGCTTGCGATCTTGCCGATCCAGAGCCTGAAACCTGCCTCGTACTCCGCACCCGCCGGCACGATGAGGATGGTGCGTTTTATAGTGTCCAGCGACTGCACGGGGCGGTAGATATAGGTCGTGACATTGCCGCGCTTGAGAAGGGTTTCGGAGGCCTCCCCGAGGAAACTGTCGCTGAGCCCGCCTCTCTTCTGGTGCAGGCCGAGAATGAGGTCGGTGATCTTGTGCTCACGGATGACACCCGATATGCCGTTGGTGATGTCGCTGTCGAAACGCAGCAGCTGGTTCAGAGCGTTATCGGTTGAGGATGCAGCAACCGCGGCTTTCTCCAGAATCTTCCGCCCGCTCTTTTCAGCAGCTTCATCACTGACGCTGTCGTCGGCGACATGGAGTGCGTAGAGGCTGCCGGGGCTTTTTGGCGACTTCAGGGTAACGCTGAGATTGATGAGCTCGTCGACCTGGTCGGGCCGGCTGAGGGGAATGAGAATCCGCTCTTCGGTCGCTGAAGAAGAGGACTCAACTGGTTTTTCCTCAACTTCGGCCGCTGCTGCCACCCTCACGGCAGCCTTCTCTCCGACGATGGAAGCGATGGTACATGTCACCAGGATGAAGACAATGGTACCATCAAGGATACTTTCGTCGAGGAGACGCACCGGCGAGCCGTCAACGGCGTACCCGGTAACGATGCCGTAGCCTATGAGAACCGTTGCAAGGGCAACTGCGGCATGCGCGCCGATAAGTCCGTAAACGAGGTTGCGCTGGTCGTTGCTCAGACGGAAGAATTTCTGGGTAAGAAAGGCCGAAAGGTATTTGGCCGAAGCGGCGGCGACGATGATGACGATGGCGACCCAAATGCTCCGGAAGTCACTGAAAAAGCCCCGGATGTTGATGAGCATACCGACCCCGATCAGGAAAAACGGGATGAAAATCGCGTTGCCGACGAACCGGATGCGGTTCATGAGGGGCGAAGTATGGGGAATCAGGCGGTTCAGGGCCAGCCCCGCGAAAAAGGCGCCGATGATGGGCTCGACACCGGCCGCCTGGGCAAGAAAGCCCGCCATGAATACCAGAGCCAGAACGAAGAGGTACTGCAGGACGCTGTCATCGAAGCGCTTGAAAAACCATCGTGCAATGACGGGAAAAGCCAGCAGTACGACAAGGGAAAAGAAACTGAGGGAGATGAGCAGCCGGATCCAGAACGCGCTTGACAGAGAGCCGGACGACATGCCGGTCACGACGGCAAGGAGAAGCAGGGCCAGGGTGTCGGTGATGATGGTTCCGCCGACGGCGATATTGACCGCGCGGTCCCTGGAAATGCCGATCCGGCTGACCGTCGGGTAGAGAATGAGGGTGTGGGAGGCCAGAATGCTCCCGATCAGGGTGGCGGAGAGCACCGAGAGCCCGAGCAGCCATACACCAGCCATAATGCCGAAGCTGAGTGCGATGAAAAAGGTGTACAGCCCGAAAAAGATGCTGTTGCGGGTATTTTTGCGGAAATCGACGACATCGATTTCAAGGCCCGCCATGAACATGATGTAAAGCAGGCCCACGGTACCGAACAGCACGATGCTGCTGTCGCGGAGCATAAGGTTGAAACCGTGCGGGCCGACGACGGCGCCGGCTATGATAAGGCTGATGAGGCTCGGAATCTTGAGGCGGCTGAGAAGCAGCGGAGCGAACAGGATGATGAGCAGTATCAGCGAGTACTGGAGCACGGGATTGCGCAGGGGCAGCGACATGTCAATGGTTCCCGTCAGGAGCATCGTCCGTACGTCGAAAGGTTCATACAACTCATATACCAAAACTAATAGGATCCGGCCGTTTCCTGTGGGGAAATATGCACATCTTTTCCCTAGCCGGCAAACCGGAAGGCACTCTGGAAAACACGCTCCGCCTCCTCGTGAGAGTTTGTATATTGAGCGCGGAAACAATCATCGGACGTTGAAACCTCCTCACCACTGAACCATGCACTGGATAGCACTATTCATGGCCATTGCCACTGAAGTGGCAGGCACGACATGCCTCAAGTTTTCCGACGGCTTCACAAAGCTGGTACCATCTGTTTTTGTCTTTATTTTTTACACCCTGAGTTTTACCTTGCTTGGACAGGCCCTGAAAGTACTTCCGATTGGCATGTCCTATGCCATTTGGGCGGGACTGGGAACGGCATTGGTCTCAATGATTGGCGTCATATGGTTTGCCGAAGCCATCAACCCCGTCAAAATCATCTCTCTCGGGCTTATCATCATCGGCGTGGCAGGCCTGCACCTCTCCCAGCAACATGCAGTATAACAGTGACATGAACCAGGCTCATCGGGTCTACAGAAAAATCGTCGTCAAGGTCGGCACCAACGTCATCACAGGCAAGGACGGGCGTCTTGATCCTGCAATCATCGCCGATCTCACCCGGGGGATTGCTGAACTCGCCTCCGCCGGAGTGAAGGTTATCCTCGTTTCGTCGGGCGCCGTGGGGGCCGGCAGGAGCATCGTCAAGCCATCCGGAAGCATGACGACGGTGGAAGCCCGCCAGGTTCTGGCCGCAACCGGCCAGATCCGCCTTGTCAACGCTTACGCCGACCGCTTCGCAGAGCACGACATGCTTGCCGCACAGATCCTTGTCACCAGGGAGGACTTCCGCGACCGCCAGCACTACCTCAACATGCGTACCTGTCTGAATGCCCTGCTCCAGCAGAAAATCATCCCCATCGTCAACGAAAACGACGCTGTCGCAGTCACCGAGCTGATGTTCACCGACAATGACGAACTGTCGGGCCTGATCGCCTCGATGATGCAGGTCGATGCCCATATCATCCTCTCCAACGTCGACGGGCTCTTCGACATGACGGGTGAAGAGAAAAAGCTCATCCGGGAAATCGAGCCTGCATCGAAAAACTTCAGCCAGTTCGTCCGGCCGACCAAGTCGGAGTTCGGGCGCGGTGGCATGCTCACCAAATGCAACATCGCCAACAAGCTGTCGCGCCTCGGCATCACCGTGCACATCGCCAACGGCACCACCCCCGGCATCCTGCAGCAGATTGCCGGCGGCGAAGAGGTCGGCACCCGCTTCCCCGCCCAGAAGCCCAAGCACGGTCGCAAACAGTGGATTGCCCACAGCGAAGGGCTTGAAAAAGGGGCCGTAATCATCAACGAAGGAGCTCAAAGCGCACTCACCTCCGGGGAACGGGCCAGCAGCCTTCTTCCCGTTGGCGTCACCGGAGTGGAAGGCTCTTTCTCAAAAGGAGATGTCATCAGGATATGCTCTGAAAACGGCAAGGTCATCGGCTACGGCATGGCCTGCTGCAGCGACGAAAAAGCCCGCGCCGCCATGGGCAAGAAGGGCGAAAAACCGATAATCCATTACGATTACCTCTACATCAAGCCCGAGTAACAACGACCATCGAATCACCATAACACACCCTATTACCATGAGCAACCTCCCGAACTGTCCGAAATGCAACTCCGAATACACCTATGAGGTCGGAGCCCTTCTCGTCTGCCCCGAATGCGCTCATGAATGGACCCGCACGGGGGATGCGGCGACAGAAGCGACCCGTGTGTGGAAGGATGCGAACGGCACGATCCTGCAGGATGGCGACACCGTGACCGTCATCAAGGACCTGAAAGTGAAAGGCGCTTCCGCACCGATCAAAGGGGGCACGAAGGTGAAGAACATCCGCCTCGTCGAAGGCGACCATGACATCGACTGCAGAATCGACGGATTCGGGGCGATGCAGCTGAAATCGGAATTCGTGAAAAAAGCCTGAACGCCGGGGACCCGGACATCGTTAGCAAGAGTTGATCCAGCCATGCAGTATGAACCCCAGTAAGGAAACCGGACACATGACCCTCTCCGACACCATCATGGAGCAGCTTGAGGCGGTTCGGCAGGCAAGCCGCAATATCGTCACCCTCAGCGACCAGAACATCAACAAGGTCCTGGAGGACCTTGCCGGCCGCATCACCTCGAGCGCCCAGGCCATCCTCGAAGCGAACCGGAAGGATCTTGAAAAAATGGAGCGCTCGAACCCGATGTACGACCGGCTGCTTCTTGATGAAAAACGCCTCGAGGGAATCGCAGCCGACATGAGGAACGTCGCCTCGCTCCCCTCCCCGCTCGACATCACCCTTGAGGAACGCACTCTTTCGAGCGGCCTCAGCCTCCGTAAGGCATCGGTGCCGATCGGGGTCATCGGCATCATCTATGAAGCACGGCCCAACGTCACCTTCGATGTCTTCGCACTCTGCCTGAAATCCGGCAACGCCACCGTACTCAAAGGCGGCAGTGATGCTGACCACTCAAACCGGGCCATAGCGGAGCTCATCCATACTGTCCTGCAGGACCACGGCATCAGCCCCGACATCCTCTACCTCCTGCCCTCAGAGCGGGAAGCGGCAACCATCATGATGGAAGCAGTCGGCAAAATCGACATGATCATCCCCCGCGGCAGCCAGCAGCTGATTGACCATGTCCGCAACACGGCCAAGGTCCCGGTAATAGAAACAGGGGCCGGCATCGTGCACACCTATGTGGACCGAGACGCCGACATGGAAATGGCCAAAGCCATCGTCCTGAACGCAAAGACAAGGCGCCCGAGCGTCTGCAATGCCCTCGACACCCTCATCATCCACAGCGACCGCCTCGGAGATCTCGCAGAACTCTGCCGGCCGCTAAGCGAGCATCAGGTCATCATCTTTGCCGACAAACGATCCTACCTCGAGCTTCTCCCCTCCTACCCGGCAACACTGCTTAAGCATGCCGAACCTGAACATTACGGAACAGAGTTCCTCTCGCTGAAGATGTCGGTAAAAACCGTCGATACCCTTGATGAGGCGCTGAGCCATATCGCGACCTACAGCTCGCGCCACAGCGAAGCCCTCATCACCCGGGACAACGCGGTAAAAGCGGAGTTTTTCAAGCGGGTCGACGCAGCGGTGGTCTACCACAACGCCTCAACCGCATTCACCGACGGAGCCCAGTTCGGGCTCGGTGCCGAAATCGGCATCAGCACCCAGAAACTCCACGCCAGGGGACCCATGGCCCTCAAGGAGCTCACCACCTACAAGTGGATGATCGAGGGTGATGGACAGACCAGGCCCCTATGAGCATGCTCTTCGAAGCCAGAGGCATCACGAAATCCTACGCACTGCCGGGCCGCCCGCCCCTGCCGATCCTCCGCGAAGCCGACCTTTCGGCGGCGGAAGGTGAGATGGTCACCATCATCGGAGCCTCGGGAAGCGGCAAGACGACGCTCCTCAACATGCTCGGCACACTCGACACGCCCGATGGCGGAAGCATCTTTTTTGAGGGGGAACCGCTCTTTCAGGACGGAAGGTACCGCATGACGAAAAAGGAGCTGGCGCGGTTCCGCAACCGGAGGATCGGGTTCATATTCCAGTTCCACCACCTTCTTTCCGACTTCACTGCCCAGGAAAACGTAGCTATGGCTGAGTTCATCGCCACGGGCAGGCTGCAGCCGGCAAAAGAGCGCGCCGCCCTGCTCCTTCAGGAACTCGGGCTCTCCGGGCGTCTCAACCATCTTCCCTCGGAGCTTTCGGGTGGAGAACAGCAGCGGGTCGCCATCGCCCGTGCACTCATGAACCAGCCGAAACTGGTGCTGGCCGACGAGCCGAGCGGAAACCTCGACAGCGAAAACAGCCAGCGCCTGTACGAACTGATGGCTGCCCTCTCGAAAGAACGCCGGACCTCGTTCATCATCGTCACCCATAATGAAACTTACGCCGGCATGTCAGACCGCTGCCTCCGGATGCAGGACGGCCGGCTTCAGCTCTGTACACCGCTGCAATAACCCCTGAACCAAGTGCACACCACCACTCCGAACGAAAAGAAAATCGGGCCGGTCATCCTTGCGCCCGAAGTCATGCCGAAAAACGCATGGACCTTCCTCTACGCCGCCTTTGTCTCTATCGGGCTCGTGACCTTCGTCTCGATCGGCCAGGCCTATATCCTCAACGAGCATCTCCACATCCCCATCGACCAGCAGGGTACCATCAGCGGCAACCTGGTTTTCTGGACGGAGGTCGTCGCCCTGCTCTTCTTCGTGCCGGCAGGGGTCGTGATGGACCGCATCGGCAGAAAACCGGTCTACATCGCCGGCATGCTGCTGCTCGCCATCTCGTACTCCCTCTACCCTTACTCCACAACCATTGCAGCCCTGACACTCAGCCGCGTCATTTACGCGCTCGGCATCGTCGCCGTCACGGCAGGCCTTGCCACAATCATGGTCGACTACCCGGCAGAACGCTCCCGCGGCAAGCTCATCGCCGTGACCGGATTCCTCAACGGGCTCGGCATCGTCACCCTCAACCAGTTTTTCGGCGGCATGCCTGAAAAGCTCATAGCCCGGGGATTCACCGGCATCGAGGCCGGCACAATTGCCCACCTTTCAATCGCCGCCCTCGCTCTTGTAACCGCGCTGGTGCTGGCATTCGGCCTGAAGGGCGGAACGCCGGTCCGCAAAGAGGAGCGGCCGCCCCTCAAAGCCCTTCTGAGGAGCGGTGTGGCGCACGCAAAGAACCCGCGCATCCTGCTCTCCTACGGTGCGGCGTTCGTCGCGCGCGGCGACCAGTCGATCATCGGCACGTTCCTTCCGCTCTGGGGAATTACGGCCGGCATCGCCATGGGCATGGCGCCGGCCGAAGCCGTCAGGAAAGGAACCCTCATCTTCATCATATCCCAAGCCGCCGCTCTCCTCTGGGCACCCGTCATCGGTCCCCTCATCGACCGTTGGAACCGTGTCACCGCACTCACTGTATGCATGGGGCTCGCCACCCTCGGCTACCTTTCGCTCGTCTTCATCGACAATCCGCATGACGGATTCTCGATCATCTTCTTCGTCCTGCTCGGCATCGGCCAGATCAGCTCCTTCCTCGGCGCACAGTCACTCATCGGCCAGGAGGCGCCGAGGGCGGAGCGGGGATCGGTGATCGGGATGTTCAATATCAGCGGTGCGGTTGGCATCCTCATCATCACCACCATCGGGGGAAGGATGTTTGACATGTTCAGCCCGAAGGCCCCGTTCCTCGTGGTCGGAGCCATCAACATGCTGGTGATGCTGGGGGGAATCTACGTACGGCTGAAAGCCCCCGGTAGAGTACCTGCCCGGGAGGAAGGACAGGCAGCCTGACCGGAGGCCGGAGGGGAGGGGTTCAGGCAAGAAGAACGGAACAGACCTGCTCTATCTCCTCTTCTTTCAGGTAGGGGTGCATCGGCAGAGAGAAGACCCGTGAGGCCATATCCTCGGTAACAGGGAAATCGCCCGCTTTGTAGCCAAGGTCGCCGTAGGCCTCCTGCAGGTGCAGGGGGATCTTGTAATAGATGACCGAAGGAATGCCCTCTTTCTGGAGGGCTCCCATCAGCTTTTCACGATCGGAGCTGTCCCGGGCGAGCACCGAGTACTGCGCCCAGGCGGAACGGTACCCGTCCGGGACCACAGGCACCTTCAGTCTGCCACCGAGGCTGCTGCTGTAAGCCTTGGCTACACGGTCTCGGAGCATCAGTTCCTCGTCAAAAATCTCCAGTTTCTCAAGCAGTACAGCCGCCTGCATTGAATCAAGCCGTCCATTCAGGCCGATGCGCACATTGCTGTACTTGTCGACGCCGCCTCCGTGCACCCGCACCGACACCATGAGCGCTGCGAGTTCGTCGTTGTCGGTGAAGATCGCACCGCCATCCCCCCAGCAGCCGAGCGGCTTGGCCGGAAAAAACGAGGTCGCACCGACAAGGCCGAAACTTCCGGCTTTTTTGCCGCCCTGCGCTCCGCCGAACCCCTGGCAGGCATCCTCGAGGATCCAGAGCCCGAGCCGCAGGGCTTCGGCCTCGAGCCGCGTGTAGTCGGCAGCGAGGCCGAAAAGGTCGACAGGAATGAGCGCTTTGGGTTCCAGACCCCGGGCCCGGGCTTCCAGCACCCCTTTCTCAAGCAGAGCAGGATCGATATTGAATGTATCGGGGTCGATGTCGACAAACACTGGCGTCGCTCCAGTGAGGCTCACTACTTCGGCCGTCGCCACGAACGTGAAGGGTGTCGTCAGCACCGCATCGCCGGGGCCGATCCCTTTGGCCATGAGGGCAATGAGGAGCGCGTCGGTACCCGAAGAGCATGAAAGGCAGTGCTTCGTACCTGCATAGGCCGCCAGCTTCGACTCAAGCTCAGCCACTTCGGGCCCCATGATGAACTGGGCACGGTCTACGATGGACTCGAGACGGGCCATCACGGCCCCGCGGATCCGGTCTTTCTGGGTAACAAGGTCGATGAATTGCATGGCAAAGTAGGGTTGAGCGGTTGATTTCTTTAAAAACTGTTGCTCAAAGTACGGATTCCCCGCATTCTTCCCCACCGAAAAAAAGCCGGCCCGGGAGGCCGTCACTCTATGCGGATGCCATAGCCCTCAAGGAGACCTGTGAGTTCCGGCAGGCAAAAGCGGGCCTTGCCGATCCGGTTGAGATCCGGACGGAAGGAGTAGTTGCGGGCCGTACGGAAATCAGCTTTTTCAAGGTTCGTGTGCATGAAGGCAGCCCGCTGGAGATCGCAGTCGGCGAACACCGCTCCCCGGAGATCTGCGTCGCTGAAGTCGGTCTCATAAAGCTCGCACCCCTCGAAACGGGTGCCGCGGATATCAAGCCCGGCAAAGGAGGCGAGGCGCAGCATAGAGGCCTCGAACGAAAACGAAAGCAATACCTTTCGGCACCGGGCGAACTGCACGCCCTCCAGACGGCATCCCTGGAACACCGTGTCCTGAAAGCTCGTGCCATCCACCTCCATGAGGCTGCAGTCGCAGTTCCTGAATACGCACTCCCGGAACGTCATTGAAGATGTCATGGAGGAGGTCATTGAAGATGTCATTGAGGACGCCATGGTGGAAAGGGTTGTAGCCCGGAACACGCACCCCACAAATGAACATCCGTCATACACCCCGGCAGAAAGAGGCGAATCGCGGAAATCCGCGCCTTCATAGATTTGTTCTTCAACGATATCGTCCGGCATAGCTCTACAGGGAATAAGGATTGCGGGGGAAGTGCTTGCCGCAGCGCCCCTCCGGAAAAGCCCTACAGAGCAATCATACGCATACGCTCTTCGTGAAACAAGACTCTGCACTTTTCACCCTCTTCCGCTCTATCCGGCATCTTTTTCAGGCACGCCATTTTTTGATTTTTCGTATATATCACCAACAGGTCCCTTACGGCAGCATGAAGCGGTTTCAGGGGACTCCTCACCCTATACGGCACCAGCAGCATATGAGCTCCATCTACTTCATCGGCATCGGCGGAACGGCAATGGCATCGGTAGCGGTTGCACTCTCCCGCATCGGTCACGCAGTCACGGGATCCGACACGGGGCTCTACCCGCCCATGAGCACCTACCTTGAAGAACACAACATCCGCTATTTCAACGGCTTCAACCCCGAGAACCTGAAACAGGTGATGCCGGACATGGTTGTGGTCGGCAATGCGGTAAGCCGGGGCAACGAAGAACTCGAATATGCCCTGAACGAAAGAATGGAGTTGGTGGCGATGCCCGATCTTGTCCGCCGGGAGCTGATCGGCCGCAACACGTCAATCGTCGTCGCCGGAACCCACGGCAAAACCACGACCACGTCCATCATCGCCTGGCTGCTCGAATCCGGTGGACTGAAACCGGGGTTCCTCGTCGGCGGCATCCCGGAAAACTTCGGGATCGGATGCCGGCCGTCGGGACGCAGCGAAGCAGGGTTCTTTGTCAGCGAGGGAGACGAGTACGACACCGCCTTTTTCGACAAGCGAAGCAAGTTCCTGCTCTACCGCCCCGACATCGCCCTTATAAATAACGTCGAATTCGACCACGCCGACATTTTCAATTCACTCGAGGAGATCAAGCGGAGCTTCCGGCTGCTCGTCAACCTCATCCCCTCAAAAGGGGCGCTCATCGTCAACGGCGACGACCCCGTCGCAATGGAGGTAGCCGCGGGAGCACGGTGCAGGCTGGAGACGTTCGGGCTCACGGAAGGCTGCGACTGGATGGCCGGGAACATAGACGTCGGAGAGGAGGGCTCCACATTCGACGTGTATTATAAAGGGAGCCTTTTGCAGCGCTTCCACGCCCCCCTGTTCGGAAACTACAACATAACGAACACCGTGGCCTCCATCGCCGTCGCCACCCTTGCCGGAATGACGCTTGAACAGGTAGAAGAAGGGCTGCCTGGCTTTCTCCGCCCGAAACGCAGAATGGAAACCATCGGTACGTTCGAGGGCAACATCACCCTCGTCGAGGATTTCGCCCACCACCCTACGGCCATCAGGGTCACGCTTGAAGCCATCAGGGAACGCTGGCCCCGGAGGCGCATCCTCACCTGCTTCGAGCCGCGCTCGAACACGACCACCCGCAACATCTTCCAAGATGAGCTGGCCGCCTGCTTCGGGCCGGCCGAGGTTGTGGTGATGGGAAAGGTGCACCGCCCTGAGCGTTACGGCCCCGGGGGAAGCCTTGATACCGGGAAGCTCAAGGAAGCACTGGAAAGAGAGGGCAAAACCGTTTTCCTCGCCGGAGCGGACCCCGATGACTACCCCGGCGACATCGTCCGCTTTCTCCATGAAAACCTGCAGCCAAACGATGTCGTGCTCATGCTCACGAATGGAAGTTTCGCGGGACTGAAGTCAGCATTCACAGAAAGTTTTCAAAAAAAATGAGGATCGGCTGAATATTTAGACAATGAAAGTATATCTTCATTCATATTTTTTGCATTGAAAAAAATTGCTCACTGCATCAGGTATTCACTCATACAGCCCATAACCAATCACCCCACAGGACAGACATCATGACTAAAGTGAAAGTCGGCATCAACGGATTCGGACGCATCGGGCGTCTGGTTTTCCGCCAGGCCATGGACAATCCGAAATTCGAAATCGTTGCCATCAACGACCTGTGCGACACCAAAACCCTCGCACACCTCCTGAAATACGATTCGACCCACAAGAAATTCAACGGTGAAATAACCGTCGAGGGCAACAACCTCGTCATCAACGGCAAGACCATCACCATCACCGCAGAGCGCGATCCCCTGAACCTCCCCTGGAAGGCTCTCGGCTGCGACCTCGTCGTCGAATCCACCGGCATCTTCACCTCTCGTGAAGCCGCATACAAGCACATCACCGCCGGCGCGAAGAAGGTCATCATCTCCGCTCCCGCAAAGGACAAAATCGACGCAACCATCGTGCTCGGTGTCAATGGCGACCTGATCACCGGCAGCGAAGAGATCATCTCGAACGCAAGCTGCACCACCAACTGCCTCGCCCCGATGGTTAAGGTGCTTGAGGACAGCTTCGGCATCGAGAAAGGGTTCATGACCACCATCCATGCCTACACCAACGACCAGAACATCCTCGATCTTCCGCATAAGGACCTTCGCCGCGCCCGCTCTGCAGCCGTGTCGATGATCCCGACAAGCACCGGTGCCGCCAAGGCAATCGGCGAAGTCATCCCGGAACTCGCAGGCAAGCTTGACGGTTTTGCTGTCAGGGTTCCCGTGCCGGACGGCTCCATGACCGACCTTACCGCCATCCTGATGAAGCCTGCCACCAAGGAAGAGATCAACGCCGCGATGAAAGTCGCCGCTGATGGTCCGATGAAAGGCTACCTCGAATACTGCACCGACCCGATCGTCTCTCAGGACATCGTCGGCAACCCGCACTCCTGCGTCTTCGACTCGCTCCTCACCATGAGCGCAGGCACGATGGTCAAGGTTGTCGGCTGGTACGACAACGAACTCGGCTACTCCACCAGGGTCACCGACCTCCTGGAGATCTACTCGAACTTCGTTTGAGCCAGTCCATCCATACGAACATGAAAAAGGCGCCTACACCGGCGCCTTTTTCATTTATGATCTCCCACCCTGCAGTAGTCTGCCAACGGGGGTGATTAGTGATTTAGGGGGTAATGTATTATAATTCCGGTACAACAATACACCGCACATTCAGCTGAAACCATCCTTTTCTCTTATGACGCAACAGAACGCCGCGCCGATGAAGGCCATCATCCTTTACGACAGCAAGACTGCGGGAGGATCGACCGACCGGCTCATTGACTCCATCGGTCTGGAACTGGCCAGAACCGGTGCCTATGTCGAAAAGGCAAAGTGCAAGGCACAGGCAGACTACAGCTTCATCCAGGAGTTCGACGTGGTCATCATGGGAGCGCCGATCTACTATCTCCTGGTCTCCTCGCAGCTGCTCGGCGCCCTCGTGCAGAGCAACCTGAAGAAAAACCTGAAGCGCAAAAAGATAGCGCTCTTTCTCACCTGCGGAAGCCCCGAACCGATGGCTACGCTGCTCTATATGCCCCAGCTGAAAATTCATCTGGTGCCGAACAAGATCCTCACCGAAAAAATCTTCTCTCCGCAGCAGCTTTCGGACCCTGCCGTGATCAAAGAGTTTGTCGACGAGCTGACCGAGGCGTACAGAAAAGCCACACGAAAGCGAAACACGTCGATGCACTGGAGCGATGAGGCCAGAGAAGAACTGAACGGGCTGCCCTCGTTCCTTCGCGGACGCATCAAAACCGGGGTAGAAGAATATGCCGAAGAGATGGGCTACAGCACCATCACCCCGGCAGTCCTCAATGAAGCGAAAGCTGACCTTGGCGGCATGTAAGAAATCACTGCCGGATCACCACAATGCAGGAAAGGCCGGATGATCCGGCCTTTCCTGCGTTTAAGTGCATCATCCCGGGAAACGTTCAGCCGAAGATGTCGCGAGCTTTTTCAAAGAAGCTCTTCGCTCCCCCTGCACTGTGAGCCTCGGGTGCGATCGAGGGTGATTTGCGCAGGTCGCGGAGAAGATCCTTATCCTGTTGGGTAAGCTCTTTGGGCACATACACATTGACCCTCACATACTGGTCGCCCTTGCCCGAGCCCCGGAGATGGCCGATGCCATGACCCGGAATGCGGAGCATGGTTTCAGGCTGGGTGCCGGCGGGGATGGTAAGCTTTACGGCGCCCTCCAGAGTCGGGACATCGACCTTCGTGCCAAGCACGAGATCGGGGAAGCTGACGGCAAGGCTGTAGATGACATCATCGCCGTTGCGTACGAAGAGCTCATGCGGCTTCTCCTCGATCATCACGATCAAGTCGCCCGGAGCTCCGCCCCGCGGTCCGGAATTACCCTGTCCGCGGAGGGTGAGGTAGTTGCCCTCCTGCACACCGGCAGGCACATTCACCTTCACCGTCACCTCACCCTGCTTTATGCCCTCACCGTAGCATGACGGGCAGCGGTCCTTGACGATCCGACCCTCGCCGCCGCAGGTCGGGCAGGCTGCGATGTTGACAAACTGGCCGAACATGGTCTTTGAGGCCTGACGGACTTCTCCGGCACCGTGGCAGGTGGGACAGGTCTCTGTGGCTCCGGTTTTTGAACCCGAACCGTTGCACTCCTTGCAGGGCACCTGCTTTTTGATCTTGATTGTCTTCTCAACGCCCTTGGCAATCTCTTCGAGCGTGAGCTTCAAACGGATCTTCAGATCAACACCCGGAATCCCCGATGCAGCACGCCTGCGCTGTGAACCGCCACCACCACCACCGAACATGTCGTTGAATGCACTGAAAATATCGCTGAAATCCGCTCCGCCGCCATACTGGCCGCCACCGCCGCCCGATGCTGCCGAAGAACCGACGCCGGCATGGCCGAACTGGTCGTAACGACGTCTCTTGTCATCGTTGCTCAGTACTTCATATGCCTCGTTGACCTCCTTGAAATGATCCTCGGCGTCCTTGTTGTCTGGATTTTTGTCGGGGTGGTATTTCAGGGCCAGTTTCCGATAGGCCTTCTTTATTTCATCCTTGTCTGCCGAGCGGCTTACGCCAAGGACCTCATAGTAGTCTCTTTTCATCTCAATACCTGGAAAATTATGTCTCGATTCATTGCTCTCTGTCTGCCCAAATCCCGTTACCGGGCCACGATGACCTTCGCATGGCGCAGTACCCTGTCACCAAGGAGATAGCCTGTCTGATACTGTTCGACGATAGTCTCCGGTTCGGCATCGGGATGCTCGATCTGGGAAATGGCTTCGTGGAAATCAACATCGAGCTTCATTCCGATCGCTTCAATCGGCTTCACCCCTTTCGACTCGAGCCAGCGGTCAAGGTTTTTCTTCAACAGCTCCACGCCGTCAATATAGGGCTTGGCCGCAGCCGGGATCTCTTCGGGTTCGGGGACATTGGCAAGCACCCGCTCAACATCGTCGACAAGTGTGAGCAGGTCGCGCAGGACGTTGTCCGTCGCCCGCTGGGAAGCCATGACGGCCTCGCGCTCTTTCTGCTTGCGGAAATTCTCGAACTCGGCCGCACGGCGAAGGAGTTCATCGCGGAACTTCCCGTTCTGCTCTTTTTCTGCCTGCACCTCTCTTTCAAGCCCGGCAATCCTCGATTCCGGCGTTTCAACTGCCGCCGACTGGTCCGCCGCAGCAGTGCCTGCCTGTCCTTCGGTGTGCTCCTGTATCGTTCCTTCCCTGTCCTGCAATGGGTCTTCTGCTTTTTTCATCATTGAATCGAAAATTGTGTTTAGTTGACATCCGACAGTGTTGCTGTCAGGCAGTCCGCCATGTAGTTCAATACACGGACGGCATGTTCATAATCCATTCGTTTCGGCCCCAGTATCCCCAGCGTTCCAACCATGCTGCCTGCATAGTATGGCGCTGAGACGATGGTCAAATCCTCAGCCTGCAGTGCGCTGTTCTCACGCCCGATGCTGATCGACACGTCATGTCCGGCAGTGCGTTTGAGGTCCTGCTTCGGCGCGATGTCCTCGACAAGGCGGGCAACGCTGAACTTGTCTTCGATCATGGTGATCAGTTCCCGTACCCGTTCCGGCTGCTTGAATTCCGGTTGCTCCACGATGTACTCCGCACCCGAGATATACAGTCGCTCGAAAATGGGCGACTCGTCGAACAGGCTGTCTGCCGAGCGCACGATAAGATCCTTCAGGTTGGTGTCGCAGCTGCTGCCGGCCAGACGGCGGGTGATTGAACGGCGGATTTCCGAAAGTGTCAACCCCGAGAGCCGTTCATTGAGCAGGTCGACGACCTCGTCGACTTTCTGGCGCGTCAGTTCATGCTGCAGCTCCATGACAATGGTCTTGACGAACATCGACTGGATGGAAAGCACCACCATCATCCTGGTGGAACTCAGAAGCACCATGTCGAGCTTCTCGAAAACCGCATTCGACAGGGTCGGAGAAAGGACGACACTGAGCTGTCGCGAAATGCTCCCGAGAACCTTCGCAGCAGATACCAGGACCTCGGCCGAGGTCCCCCTTCCTTCCATGCTGATCGGACCGAAATCCGACTCCATCCGCCGCTTTTCCTCCTCGTCGATGCGCTGCACCTTCATGATGAGGTCGACGTAGTAGCGGTACCCGAGGTCGGTGGGAATCCGCCCTGCGGACGTATGGGGCTGGCTGATATAGCCTTCAGCCTCAAGATCAGCCATGACATTGCGTATCGTGGCGTCTGAAAGACCGAGGCTGTAATTCCTTGCTATGTACCTGGAGCCTACAGGAGCGGCAGTAACCACATACAGCTGGATGATGATCCCCAGCACCTGCCGTTCCCGCAAGTTCAACTCACGAGAACCCATCTGACTGTTACCTGTTTTGATACCTGACAGTACGCTGCCCGTACAGAAAAGGGAATGTACGAAAAACACTCCGCCGCGACAACATCGCACCGCCAGAGGAAGCACGGGGGAAGCCAACCGTTTGCCGTGAAGAAAAAACAATGCATGGGGGCAATTAATTTCATCGGGGAAGCCGCCCCTGAACGATCCTGTTCAGGCCTGCGTAATCTTTCTTTACCACGATATCCAGCATGCCCGCCTCTTCGAGGAGCTCCACCACCCCCCCGGCGCCGTCCGCATGGATTTCCAGCGCGATCCGCCCGCCGGGCCTGAGGAGGCGGCCCGCCATAGCTGCCAGTGCCCGGTAACACTCCATCCCGACCGGAACCGTAAGGGCCAGCTTCGGCTCATGGTCCCGCACCTCAGGCTGCAGGCCGGCCCATTCAGATTCAGGGATGTAGGGCGGGTTGGAGACAAGCATGTCGAACGGGGCGCCTGGCGGCGAGAACAAGGGGTCCGTCATGTCGCCGACGGCGAACGATACCCGATCCCCGGCTCCGTGCCGCTCTGCATTGGTGCGGGCGACCTCAAGAGCCTCCAGGGAGACATCGATCCCCACGGCCTGCAGCGTCGGCATACGAATCGCCATGGTCAGGGCGATGCACCCGCTGCCGGTGCCGGCATCGAGGATGCGCGGGACCCCGGAGGCACTGGCCCCATCTGACTCAAGCAGCTCAAGGGCAAACTCGACAAGCAGCTCCGTTTCGGGACGGGGAATCAGCACCCGCCGGTCGACATGGAATGGCAGACCGTAAAACCACTGCTCGCCGGTGATGTACTGCAACGGCCGGCCGCCGAGGCGCTGGCGGCAGAGCTCCCTGAAGCGCTCGAGTTCATCGGGGTATACTGGCCGCTCGTGCTGCAGATAGAGGTCCAGACGTGCCATCTTGAGCACGTGCGCGAGCAGCAGTTCAGCACCGAGACGCGCTTCATCGACTCCTTTGGAGAGAAAAAACTCCGCCGTTGTTTTCAGCAGGCCTCGGACCTGCCATTCCTGTGCCGGTTTCGTCACGGTTGCCTTGTCTGGAGAATTGCCGCCGGGGGTGCATTGATAGCGATCGGCGAAACATGAATGTACACCCTCCCCCGCATTATAAAAAACCGGCGGCACGGCGGATGTTCCGATATTTGCGTAGCTTTATGTTTTCTTGAAACCATGCGACCCTGTACCAACAGACCCGATACCGATGAACAGACTGCTGACACTTCTCCTCATCCTCCTCTCTTCCATCCTGCCCGGCAGAGCAACTGCTGCAGCCACTTTCACAGGGGTCATGGAAATGCTCCTTACCATGCCCTCCGGCAAGGCTGAGGTTACCTACTATTTCGGAGACCGGGCCCAGAAAATGGAGATGTTCGTCCAGCTCCAGAGAGTCCCCGATCCGCTGCGCACTGCCGTCATCACCAGAGCATCGCGGCCGGACGAAGCCATCATCATCAACCACGACACAGGGTCCTGGTCCCCTGTGAACCTCCGCTCGGCAGCTGAAAACGCAACGCTCCTCGACTTCGACAGCAACTACAGGCTCGAACGCCTTGCGAACACAACCCTGAAAGGATACCCCTGCCGCCACATCCGTCTTACAAGCAGCACTGAACGGCTCGAGCTCTGGGTAGCCGAAGGTCTCGGAGATTTTTCGACCTTCCGCATCCTGCAGTCGCAGAACCCCCGGCTCTCGAACACCTCGCTCTCCCGAACCCTCAAACAGGCAGGCGTCGAGGGATTCCCTGTCCGCATCATCCAGTCCTCCGGCGGTTCAACAAACCGGATGGAACTTGTGCAGGTATGGCCGAAAAAGCTCCCCGACTCAGAATTCAGGGTACCCGGGGGGTACCGGAAGGTCATCATGGACGAAGCTCCAATCAGCCAGGACCGCAAGGCCCACCTGAAAAACCTGATGGAAAAGATGAAAAAGTTCGAGCAGTAGTCGTATATTTTTGCTCCCCGAGAGCAGCAGCATCAACCCTAAGCACATACATCCGTGGCAGATAAAATCACCGCAAGAAACGAAGACTATTCCCAGTGGTACATCGACCTGGTCCGCTCGGCAAAACTCGCAGACTATTCCGACGTGCGCGGCTGCATGGTCATCCGGCCGAACGGCTATGCAATCTGGGAAAAGATGCAGGCTGCCCTTGACCGGATGTTCAAGGAAACCGGCCACGTGAACGCCTACTTCCCCCTCTTCATCCCTGAAAGCTTCATCGCCAAGGAGGCGGAACATATCGAAGGGTTCGCGCCCGAATGCGCCGTCGTCACCCACGGAGGAGGAGAGGAACTTGCCGAAAAGCTCTACGTACGTCCGACTTCGGAAACCATCATCTGGTCCTCCTATAAAAAATGGATCCAGTCATACCGGGATCTGCCGATCCTCATCAACCAGTGGGCCAATGTGGTACGCTGGGAGATGCGCACCCGGCTCTTCCTTCGCACCACCGAATTCCTCTGGCAGGAAGGCCATACCGCCCATGCAACGCCCGAGGAATCGCAGGAGGAGGTCATGCGGATGATCAACGTCTACCGCACCTTCGCTGAAGAATACATGGCCATGCCGGTCATCATGGGCCGGAAAACCGACAGCGAGAAATTCGCCGGCGCTGAGGAGACTTACTGCATCGAAGCGATGATGCAGGACGGCAAGGCCCTTCAGGCAGGCACCTCGCACAACCTCGGCCAGAACTTTGCAAAGGCCTTCGACTGCCAGTTCCAGACCAAAGACAGCCGTCTTGATTACGTATGGGCCACCAGCTGGGGTGTTTCGACCAGGCTCATCGGAGCGCTCATCATGGCCCACTCCGACGACCGGGGTCTTGTGCTTCCCCCGAAACTTGCCTCGCGCCAGGTGGTCATCATCCCGATTCTGCGAGGCGACAAGGCTGCCGTACTGGAGCAGGCCGATGCCATGGCCGCATCTCTGAAAGCAGCTGGAATTCCCGCATTTGTCGACGGCAGTGAACAGAACTCGCCCGGCTGGAAGTTCGCCGAATATGAACTGCAGGGCATTCCTGTCCGCATTGAAGTCGGCCCACGCGATATTGAAAAAGGGATCTGCATCGCCGCACGTCGCGACACCCTCGAAAAGAGTGAACTGCAGCTCGGAGAGACGCTCCCGGGGGCGGTGCAGGAAATCCTCGATGCCATGCAGAAGGATATGTACCAGAAGGCCCTCCTGTTCCGTGAAGAGAATACGGTTGAAGCCTCCAGCTATGAAGAGTTCAAGGCCGCTGTCGAAAAAGGGTTCGTCATTGCACACTGGGACGGCACTGCCGAAACTGAAGAAAAGATAAAGGAAGAGACAAAAGCCACCATCAGGGTCCTTCCCGAAGAGGACGGCTATATCGAACGCTACCGGATGAACGAGCCCGGCACCTGCATATACTCCGGCAAACCCGCAGCTCAGAAAGTGGTATTCGCAAAAGCATACTAAGCCGGACCAAAGACCGATCCTCGGAACGGCACTACGAAAAACAAAGAGCCGCCGGTATCAGGACGATATCGGCGGCTCTTTGTTCTCTTACGCTTGTAGATAAAAAACTTCTGCGGGTCTTACTCGTCCTTGAAAAAATCCTTCAAGCCTTCATCGGTAGGCTTCATCGCCTTGTCGCCCTTGTTCCAGTTGGCGGGGCACACTTCGCCGAACTGCTCGGTGAACTGGAGCGCGTCGACCATGCGGAGAACCTCGTCCACGTTGCGGCCGAGCCCGAGATCGTTGACCACCTGATGGCGCACAATCCCTGCTTTATCAATCAGGAACAGTCCGCGCAAGGACACACCGGCTCCTTCAGCAAGCACGTCGTAATCAGTAGAGACCGTCTTGTTGAGGTCGGAGAGGAGCGTATAGGTCACGCCCTCGATGCCGCCGCGGTTGCGCGGGGTCTGCAGCCATGCGAAATGCGAGAACTTGGAGTCTACCGAACAGCCGATAACCTCTACGTTGCGTTTTTTGAACTCATCGAGTTTCTCCTGGAACGCATGCAATTCGGTCGGGCAGACGAAGGTGAAATCAAGCGGATAGAAAAAGAGGATGACATACTTGCCGCTGAAATCCGAAAGCTTGCAGGAATCGACAAACTCCCTGCCGCCGGCAACGGCCTCTACATTGAATTCCGGCGCTTTGCGCCCGACTAGAACACCCATGGCTCCTCCTTATGATGATTGAATGGATTTAATGACTGAATTAATGACTGGACTTTAAATAGGACTTATTTAGTCCAAGATAGACGTTTCAGCGGATAATCCAAAGAAATCATTATCATTTATGACTGACAACAAATAGAAAGGCGAAACCATTCAGGGAGAGATGCCAATGGGCATTCGTTCATATTTCGGGTTTGAAGAACATGGCACCGGGTACCGGCAGGAGTTCCTCGCCGGACTGACCACCTTCTTCACCCTCGCCTACATCATCGTCGTCAACCCGGCCATCCTCGAAGCTGCGGGCATGCCGAGGGGGGCGTCAACAACGGCAACCATCTTCACCGCCCTTACCGGCACGCTCCTCATGGGGCTGTACGCCAAACGTCCGTTTGCCGTTGCGCCATACATGGGCGAGAACGCCTTCATAGCCTACACGGTCGTGCAGGTGCTCGGCTATTCATGGCAGACAGCGCTTGCCGCCATCTTCCTCAGCGGCGTACTCTTTACCATCCTGACCCTTGCGGGGTTGCGGCGATGGCTGGCAGAATCCATACCGGTATCCCTGAAGCACAGCTTCCCCGTCGGCATCGGTCTGTTCCTCGCCTTTCTGGGTCTCGGCGACATGGGTGTCATCACCATCGGGGTTCCGGGTGCGCCGGTCCGGATGGGAGACATTACGGCCCTTCCCGCACTGCTCGGTCTTGCCGCCCTGCTGCTTACCGCCGTGCTCATCGCCCGGAAACAAAGCGGAGCGATCCTCATCGGCATGGCAGCCGCAACCGGTTGCGGCGTCATGACAGGCCTTGTGGACATGCCCGCATCCCCGTTCAGCCTCCCGCCCGCCATCGGCCCCGTGCTGCTGCAGATAGACTTCCACGCCGCCTTCACCCTCGGGTTCCTCGGCGTAATCACCAGCGTCCTCATCATGGACTTTGTCGACACCATGGGATCCCTTTACGGCCTCTCCTCCCGGGCGGGCCTGCTTGACACGGAGGGGAACCTCCCGGACATCGAAAAGCCCATGCTGGTCGATGCCATCTCGACCCTTATCGCCGCCCTCATAGGCACGACGACGGCCGGCATCTTCATTGAATCGGCGACCGGCATCGAGCAGGGAGGACGGACAGGGTTCACGGCAGTGGTCATCGCGGGCTTCTTTGCCCTCTCCCTCTTCTTCTCTCCGCTCCTCACCATCGTACCCGCCTTCGCCTACGGCCCTGCCATGGTGCTCGTCGGCATGTTCATGCTCGGCTCGGTGACGAAGCTGGACTTCAGTGACCACGCCGAACTGATTCCGGCGTTCCTCACCATCATCCTCATGATCTTCACCTTCAACATCGGTGTGGGCATCACGGCGGGCTTCCTTGCCCATGTGCTGATGAAGCTCTTCACCGGCCGCCACGGGGAGCTCAGTCCGGGAATGTGGATCCTTGCCATGATATCCCTCGTCTTCTACCTCTTCTATCCCTATCACTAAACCCCTCACCGACAATGCTGAAAGCGAATCTGCATATAGCCCAGACGGACTGCACCCTCGCGAATTTCGATGAAAATCTGGCCCATCACTGCCTGCTTGCCGAGGAGGCTCTGAAGGGCGGCGCCGACGCAATAGCGTTTCCGGAACTCTCGCTGACGGGATACAACGTGCAGGATGCGGCCCAGGACATTGCCATGCATATCGACGACCCGCGCCTCGATCCGCTCAGGGAGCTGAGCCGCAACATCACCATCATCTGCGGGGGAATAGAGCTGAGCGAAGAGTATGGGGTGTACAATTCGGCGTTCATGTTCGAAGACGGAAAGGGACGGAGCATCCACCGCAAGATCTACCTGCCCACGTACGGCATGTTTGAAGAGCTCCGCTATTTTTCAGCGGGCCAGGAAATCACGGTCGTCGACTCGCGAAGGCTCGGCCGCATAGGGGTCGCCATCTGCGAGGACTTCTGGCATGTATCGGTCCCCTACCTTCTGGCCCACCAGGGGGCCCAGCTCATGATGGTGCTGATGTCGAGCCCGCTTCGCATGTCGCCGGGAGCGGGGCTGCCGCCGATCGTCACCCAGTGGCAGACCATCGCCTCCACCTATGCATTCCTCTTCAGCACCTTCGTATGCTGTGTCAACCGGGTGGGCAATGAAGACAGCTTCACCTACTGGGGGAATTCGTCCCTGACGGGGCCGGACGGCACAGCCATCCAGAACGCCCCGCTCTTCAAGGAACAGGTACTCGAAACGGTGCTGGATTTCTCAGCCGTCAAACGCACCCGGCTGCACTCGTCGCACTTTCTTGATGAAGACCTCCGCCTGATATCGACAGAGCTCCAGTCGATCATCACGGGCCGCAAGGGCTGAAAGAAAGGGGGCGCCTGCGGCAGCGTCACTGCCGCATCGAAAAACCGGGAGGGGTAAGGTTCGTGGGATAGGATGCCCGCTGCCGCTCAATGGCGCGACGGGCGTCCATAGCGGTTTCGAACAGTCCATAGACGGCCGAACCGCTGCCGGAGAGGGAGGCAAACACCGCTCCTGCCTCGAGAAGATCCGTATGGACCCTGCGGACCTTCGGGAACTGCTCGAAGACAGCGGACTGAAAATCATTTTCAAACAGCTCGAGCCGCCCGGTGTCCCCGATTCCGGAGAGGTCGGCGGCTATCGTACGGATATCGGGACGGCTCTGCCCGAATCGGCGGTGGAAGTTCCCGTAGGCCCACGCAGTGGAGATGTGCTCCGCTGGAAACACCGTCACCACATGCCATGGCAGTCCGGCATGCAGGTCAGTCAGTTCATCACCGATGCCGCCCGCATAGGCGAGCCCCTCCATTTCAAGAAAATAAGGTACGTCGGCGCCCAGCTTCACTGCCAGCGGGTGCAGGTCCTCCACCGTGGCGTTGATGTTCCAGAACCCGTTCAATACCCGCAGCACGGTTGCAGCGTCGCTGCTGCCGCCGCCAAGGCCCGCACCGAACGGAACCTGCTTGTCAAGCTCGATCGACACACCATCCCCTACTCCGGCGTACTCCTGCAGCGACCGGGCGGCCCTGATGCAGAGGTTGCTGCCGTCAGTCGGAAGGTCGGCGTTCGTGCAGCGCATTGAAATAGCGTCAGCTGGACTGAAACAAAGCGTGTCGTGCCAACTGACGGGGGCAAAGATGGTTTCAAGGTTGTGGTACCCGTCATCCCGTTTTCCGGTGATGAAAAGACCGAGGTTGATTTTGGCATATGCATGCACGGAAATGGAGGGCATTGGTCTCTCTTGTTGTATTCAGGAACGGCGTTGAGGGTTCCGTTTATATGAAAAATTTGTCATATTGACTGCGCGGAAGCTATTGCAATGCACCGTTCAACTGAAACCCCGGCAACCTTCAACCCGTAGCACCATGCCCAGAGGAAAGGCCAACTCCACGCTTCGTTCGTTTGCGCTCTGTATCGCGGCGTACGCCGCACTGGTGACGGCTCCCACTGAAGCCCGCGGTGCGGGTGGGGTCTCCTACGCGGCGCAGATCCGGCAGTATGTCCAGCAAGATAAAACATATTTATTACAATCAATCCGCCAAAAAGCCGTGGCCGGCTCTGAAAAAACCGTCATTGAAGCACTCCTGACGGAAGATGGGCCTAAGGCTGTGTCCCTGTTCCGGCGCCAGCTTGCTATGTACCCCGACCCGGCAATCGACCCGATCAGCCATGCGCGCATCGCAGATTATAACCGCTCGCTGACCGCAGCGGTTCCTGCACCGCAGCTATCGAAACCCATTCCGGCACCCGCGCCAGCCCCTTCTCCTGCAGCTTCCCCGCAACCAAAAGCTGCGTCCGTTGCAGCCAAAGCGCCACTGCAGCCCTCAGCACCGGCACCCGTGGCGGCACAAGCGCCTGTGCCTGCCATGGTACCTGAAAAACCGGCCGCCTACAGCACAACCGCGTACGGTACAGCCGACACCCACACCCTGCAGTTCGGAAGCTTCAGCAACAGGGTGAACGCCGAAGCGTATGCCTCGAGACTTTCAGCAGAAGGACAGATTACCGTTGTTTTCGAGAACCAGATGTACAAGGTACGCCTTGCCAAAGGGTTCCCGAATGCCGATGCGGCAAAGTCGGCCGCGCGCCGGCTTCCCTTCAGCTCCATAGCCATACCCATCAGGTGAGCAGTTGAGCGCTGCTGCCACAGGATCCTCAAGATGAAAAAAGAGACCGGACTCATAGGAAAATGCGACCTCCTGGTGCGGCTCCGCCAGTTCGCACTTCAGGTTGCCGAAACCGACATCACGGTACTCATCACCGGCGAAACCGGTTCGGGCAAGGAAGTGCTGGCACGTTTCATCCATGACCACAGCCGGCGGGCCGGAGGCAGTTTCATCCCCGTCAATTGTGGGGCCATTCCCGCCGGGATTCTCGAATCGGAGCTCTTCGGACATGAAAAAGGGGCGTTCACCGGGGCCATACAGGCCAGAAAAGGCTATTTTGAATCTGCCGACTGCGGCACCATCTTCCTCGACGAAATCGGGGAAATGCCTACCGAAACCCAGGTAAAGTTTCTTCGGGTCATTGAAAACGGCGAGTTCCAGCGGGTCGGCGCGTCCCACTCCATTTACGCCGACACCCGCATCATCGCAGCCACCAACAGGAACCTCATCCAGTCGGTCAGCGAAAAACATTTCAGGGAAGACCTATACTACCGCCTCCGCAGCGTGGAATTGCACATACCGCCGCTGCGTGAAAGGGGCAGCGATATCCTGCTTTTGACGGAGCACTTTGTACACGAGTTCCAGTCGAAGCACCGGATCCCGTTCGAGGGGTTCAGCCCGGAAGCCACGGAAATGCTCCTCCGCTACACCTGGCCGGGCAATGTCCGCGAACTGCGCAACCTCATCGAATCACTGCTCGTGCTCGAAAAGGGTAGCGAGATCACGCCCGATATCCTTGACAAACATCTGGTGCAGCGAAGCCGGTTCAAAAGCCTCGTCCACGACCCCGCCCGTTCGGAAAAGAACGAGCTGCAGCTCGTATACAGCAGCATCATCCAGCTCCGTCAGGAAGTAGGTGAAATCCGCCAGATGCTCCAGCAACTCGTATACACCCCCCAGCCGACCGCCCCAAGACCGCTTCTCCTGCCCGATGCAACAACGCACAATACCGACAAAGAAGTCGCACCGGTGAATGAGATGAGCCCGCCGGTGAATGAGATGAGCCCGCCGGCGAACGAGATGAGCCCGCCAGCGAACGAGATGAGCCCGCTTCAGGCGGCGGCAAAACAGGCCGTTGCCGATGCGCTCCGCTCCTCCGGCGGCAGCAAAAGAAAAGCCGCAGCAGCCCTCGGCATCACCGAACGGACGCTTTATAGGAAAATCAAGACCTACGGGCTCTGAGGGAAAGCCTCCCGATACCTCCCGATGCCACCACGAGCAACGAAACCGCCACACAAACCTTCGGCAGCAGGTCGGGGTGGCTGGTGTAGAAGCTCAGCTCCCGCCCCAGTGGAAGCTCAGCATTGAGGACCTGCTCCTCCCACCACGGAACCCTGGCGATGGTGCGCCCGAAGGGGTCGATGCACTCAGTGACGCCCGTATTGGCGCACCGGGCCATGGCGCGACGGTTCTCGATGCAGCGCAGGCGGCCGATTGCCAGGTGCTGCCAGGGGCCGTAAGAGGTGCCGTACCAGCCGTCATTGGTAACCAGCGTCAGGAGCTCGGCTCCCTCCCTGACAAATTCCGATACATAGCCTGGAAAAATCGACTCGTAGCAGATAATGTTGGCGATGCGCACCCGCTTGCGGTCTGCGGGATGAAGCTCCATGAGGGAGGGCCCTGGCCCCCGGCCCCAACTGCCCACTCCCGCCAGAGAAAACGTAAGTTGTTCAAGTGCCGGAAAATACTCGGTATAGGGAACCCGCTCCGCAAATGGAACCAGGCGCACCTTCCGGTAAACCTGCAGGCTGTCAACCCCCGGAGAGAGAAGCATGGAGGCGTTATAGGTCTCATAGAAGCGGCCGCTCTGCCGGTCGAATTTTCCCGGTCCTGCCGAAGAGGGCGCGTCTCCAGGAGCAGCATAGACGATGTCCGAGAACCCGGTCAGGAGCGGGGCGCGCCAGAGGCTGAGTGCGCGTCGCAGTGAGAGGAGATACTCATCGTTGCCGTCATCAAGGATGAAGAACGGAAGGGCTGTTTCAGGCCATACCACCAGATCGGGACGGCTCTCCCTGACGGCGCGGCCGGTCAGCCGGTAATAGAGCTCCAGGGTTTCGCTGCCGGTGTATCGGTCCCACTTTTCATACGGATCTATGTCGGGCTGCACGAGGCTGACCCGGATTGTTCCCGCACGACCCGCTCCGCCTGGGGCATGCAGGACCACGGCACTGTAGGCGAGAGGAGCGAGCACCATCGCAAGCAGTGCGCCGGCATAGGGTACAAGCAGCCTCCTTCCGCCGAGGACGGCAAGCACGACAAGCACATTGAATGAGGAGAGCCAGAAACTGATGCCCCACACTCCCGTAATATCGGCATACTGCACCATGGCATTGAGATTCGCCTGGGAATTGCCGAGCGTCAGCCAGCCGAGCGACAGATCCTGCTGCATATAGAGCCACTCCCACCCCACCTGCATGAACGGGAAGGCTACGAGGGCCCGCCGCAACCCCCAGAAACGGTTGCAGAGGAAAAACAGCATGAACGGCACGGTCATGAAAAATGCTTGTGCCGCGATGGTCATGATGCCTCCCGGCAACGTGGCAATGCATACCCACCAGAGTGCCCCGGCCGAATATGCGAGCATGGCGGCATAGGACTTGCGAAACACCGATCCGGATGACGGATCGTCGGCAACAGTCAACAGCAGCGGCACGAGTGCAACCCAGGCGAGCAGCTCAAAATGGATGGATGGATAAGAAGGGAACGAAACGGCAAGAAGCACTCCGCTGAGGAGGGAAGATGCATAGGCGGAACGGCGGAACCGGTCGGCCGCCTTCGGGTAAACAGTCATTGCTTTAGAGACGATAAAATCAATGAACGAAGTCAATGAACCCAGGAGAGGCAGAAAAATTATACAACATTTCGTGCTAAGAGATAAACACGACGGAGATATTTTGCTTTTTTATTGATTAATTATTCTTTAAATTTATTTCAAGCTGTTATTTAACAGGGGTAGGCTTTCAGTAAAACGGGCCCCTGCAAATATCCAATTTCAACGCCATCAGAAAAAGGAGAAATCATTATGGCTCTTTTCGGCACTAAAGACGCGACCACCGCGCACTCCGATTACGAAATCGTTCTCGAGGGCGGTTCGAGCTCGTGGGGAAAGGTAAAAGCCAGGGCGAAAGTAAACGTCCCCCCGGCCCTCCCGCTGCTGCCCGCAGACTGCAATGTCAAGATCAACGTGAAGCCGCTGGATCCCGCTAAGGGCTTTGTACGGTTCTCGGCTGTCATCGAATCCATCGTCGACAGCACAAAGAACAAACTGGTCATCGAAGCTGACATCGCCAATGAAACCAAAGAACGCAGGATCTGCGTCGGTGAGGGTTCCGTCACCGTCGGTGATTTCTCCCACTCGTTCTCATTCGAAGGCTCTGTCGTCAACCTGTTCTACTACCGCTCCGACGCAGTCCGCAGGAATGTACCGAACCCGATCTACATGCAGGGTCGCCAGTTCCACGACATCATCATGAAGGTGCCGCTTGACAACAACGATGTCATCGATACCTGGGAAGGAACCCTGAAAGCACTCCAGACCACCGGTGCATTCAATGACTGGATCCGTGAGTTCTGGTTCATCGGACCTGCCTTCACCGCACTCAACGAGGGCGGCCAGAGGATTTCCAAGATCGAGGTCAACAGTATCGGCACCCAGAGCGGCGACAAGGGTCCCGTCGGTGTCACCCGCTGGCGTTTCTCGCACGGCGGATCGGGCATCGTCGACTCCATCGCACGCTGGGCGGAACTCTTCCCGGCCGACAAGCTCAACAGGCCTGCTTCCGTTGAAGCCGGTTTCCGTTCCGATTCACAGGGTATCGAAGTCAAGGTCGACGGCGACTTCCCCGGCGTTTCCGTAGATGCCGGCGGCGGACTCCGCAGGATCCTGAACCACCCGCTCATTCCGCTGGTCCACCACGGCATGGTCGGCAAGTTCAACGACTTCACCGTCGATACCCAGCTCAAGATCGTTCTTCCGAAAGGCTACAAGATCCGCTACGCAGCTCCTCAGTTCCGCTCGCAGAACCTTGAGGAATACCGCTGGAGCGGTGGCGCTTACGCCCGCTGGGTGGAGCATGTCTGCAAAGGCGGCACCGGCCAGTTCGAAGTGCTCTACGCTCAGTAAGCAGCCAATCGGACATCAACACAACACGAAAGCCGGCGTCAGCCGGCTTTCTGTTTTTATGGCCCCATCACTCCGGTCCCATCATTCCGACCCGGGAGTCATCGAGAAGAAGCATCAACCGAGCAGCTGCAGAATCTCCTCAATCTCCGACTTGACCTCCTTCAGCACAGCCACCCTTCGCTGGTCGACCACCCGGTTTTTCTTGTCTACATGGCCGATCTCCTTCTGCAGGCGGAGGATCTCGCCGGTTCGGGGATCCTCGTCCCTCGTCTTGCCCTCATTCTTCATCAGTTCGCTTGCCTTGCCGAGCCGGTAGCCCTGCTCATAGACCAGATCTTTGATATTGAGCACGAGAGCCATGTCGCGGTTGGTGTAGCGACGGTTGCCGCGGGTGTCCCGACCGGGGCGAAGTTCCTTGAAAAAGGTCTCCCAGTAGCGAAGGAGATAGGCTGGAACACCGGCAATCCGGCTGACCTCACCTATCGAGTAGTAATTTTTGCTGGCGTCAAACGGCATGAGTCTCCCCCGTATGGCATAGTTTTGATTTCGTCATTCTTATTATACATTTACTACCGCTACATCAAAAACATGACTGATGAAATAACGGATGAACTGACGGATGAAATTACGGATGAAATTACGGAAGAAATAACGGATGAAAAATCTTCTCAGCCTCCTGCCCTATCTCGGCAGGTACCGCACGAAACTGTTTGCAGGGTTTGCGTTCATCATCCTGACAAACCTGTTCGCCGTAATAGGGCCCCGCTACATCCGTCTGGCCATCGACAGCATGAACGGCAGCTTCCTTATTGAGCACGTCCTCCAAAACACCAGCCTCTATGTCCTCTTCGCCCTTTTAAGCGGTTTTTTTCTTTTCCTCGTCCGTCAGAGCATCATCGTCACCTCCCGCCATATCGAGTATGACCTGAAGAACGACTACTACCGCCACCTGCAGCGCCTGCCGAGGTCTTTCTACGACAGCACGAGCACCGGTGAGCTCATCTCCAGAGGCACCAATGACCTGAACGCAGTACGGGAATTCCTCGGTCCCGGCATCATGTACTCCCTGAACACCTTTTTCCGCCTGCTCTTCGCGCTGGCGGCGATGATCGCCCTTTCGCCGAAACTCACCTTCTTCGCCCTCCTGCCTGCCCCGATCCTCAGCTGGTCGGTCTACCGGATCGGACGCTCGATGCAGAAGCGCTCGAAAAGCATACAGGAAAGCTATGCGGCCATCACCAACCTCGTACAGGAAAACCTCTCCGGCATCCGCATTGTCAAAAGCTACACGAGGGAGGCGTTTGAGATTGACCGCTTTGAAAAACTCAACAGAGAATATTACGGGAAAAACCTCTCTCTGGGAAAACTGCAGGCGCTTTTTTTTGCATTCCTCACCTCACTCACCGCATTCTCGCTGCTGCCGGTGATATGGATCGGTGGCAAGAGCGTCACAGAGGGAACGATGACCATCGGCGGCATCGCGCAGTTCATCGTCTATGTCACCATGCTCGGCTGGCCGATCATCTCCATCGGCTGGGTAACGAGCATCATCCAGAAAGCATCCTCCGCTCAGGCGAGGCTTGATGAAATCATGGGCATGCAGCCCGAACCCGGTACGGAGGGGACAGCGGAGAGTGTTGATGCTCCTCAGCAGAAAGGCGCCTCCGGGACCCTCTCATTCAGGGACATCAGCTTCAGCTATCCCGGTAATGAGGACCGGCCGGTTCTCGAGCATGTGACGCTTGAGATCAAAGCCGGCACCAAGACCGCCATTGTCGGGGCGACAGGATCGGGAAAAACATCCCTCGTCAGCCTTATCCCGCGTCTCTACGAACCAACAGGAGGCGCCATCACCCTCGATGGACAGGACATCAGGAGCCTGCCACTGGAAAAGCTGCGCGAACAGATCGGATACGTGCCTCAGGTCAACTTCCTCTTTTCGGACACCATCGCGCACAACATCAGCTGGGGCAGCCGGCGAAGCAGTGCCGAGGAGGTGCTTGAAGCCAGCCGGACGGCCATGCTCCATGATGACATCCAGGACTTTCCCGATGCGTTTGAAACCATGCTCGGAGAAAAGGGTATCAACCTTTCAGGGGGCCAGAAACAGCGGGCCTGCATTGCCCGGGCTGTTGCATGGAAACCACGCATCCTTATCCTCGACGATGCCCTCTCGGCCGTCGATACCGCAACGGAAGCGAGGATTTTCGATGCCCTGCTCCAGGAGCTGCCCGACACCACCGTCATCCTCATCAGCCACCGGATCTCCACGGTGAAGAACTGCGACCGGATCATCGTCCTCAAAGACGGCCATATCGCCGAAAGTGGCTCCCACGGGGAACTGCTCGAACATCAGGGAATTTACTTCGAACTCTACAACCAGCAGCTCCTCGAAGAGGAGATCCTCTCGCTCAGCTGACCCCCCCCCTACCCTTCCCCGGCGCCGGCAAGGGTGGCCAGCTGGCGATAGAGATCGCGGCGCGCGAGGCCGTACAGATGGACATAAAGCAGGTTGAACGACAAGACGGAAGCTCGGAGGGTTGGTGCCGAAGCGGCGCGCTTCAGCGCGTTTGCCACCGTGAACACCCTCTTCGTCAGTCCGGTATACGAGGGGATGAATGACTCGATCGAAACAGCCTTCGGCCGGTACAGCATCTCCTGACCCCATGAGAACCTGAAGGCATCGTGGTTCCCCGGATCATGCAGCAGCCGATGCTCACCGGCAAGTCGGGTGAACAGATCTGTTCCAGGAATCGGCCGCAGGAGGTTGATGCCCGGAACGTCAACCCCCGTCTCTTCGATGAACTCCTCGATACGGCGCGGCATATCCAATGTGTCACCGTCAAGGCCGTAGATGAAACTGCCATAGACACAGATCCCGGCATCCCTTATCGCCTTGATCGAAGCCACCTGTCGCGAAGCCGGGTTATGGAACTTGTGGTGGGCGTGGTTGCTGCCGTCGCCGATGCTTTCAATGCCGACGAGAAGCGCGCCGCAACCGGAACGGGCAAATACTTCAAGCAGAGCGGGATTCTCCCCGAGTGCGGTTGTCGACTGGCCTACCCACCGGATGCCGAGGGGAATCAGCCCGTTGAACAGCTCCCGGGCGTAGCGCTCATCAGCGTTGATGGTATCGTCGAGAAAAAAGAATATCCGACGATCCTCCTTCAAAAAACCCTCTACCTCCCTCTGGACATCCTTCACCGGACGGTGGCGCAGGCGGTGACCGTTCATCACATGCACGGTGCAGAAGTCGCAGCTGTAGGGGCAACCTCGGGTGGTCTGCACCACATTGGTCGTGAAATAGCTCTTGATGTCAAGCATGGATTTACTGACAGGACGGGACAAGGAGAGGTCGGGCGGCGTTTCCTGGCGGTATTCGGCCCTTAATTCACCCTTCCGGAGGTCCAGGAGCACCTCACGCCAGAGGTCGTCTGCTTCGCCGCATACCAGAACGTCGGCATGCTCCCGGCACCGCTCCGCAAAGAGGGTGACGTAGGGGCCGCCGAGCACCACCTTCACTCCACGATGCCTCAAGGCGGCGGCAAGTTCAAAGGCAGGGCGCACCGCACCGGTCTGCACGCTGATGCCGACGAGATCCCAGTGCCGATCGGCGGGAAATCGCTCAAAACGAAGATCGCAGTACTCCTGACGGACGCCGTCCACCTGCACGGAGCCGAGGATCATGAGTGAAAGGGGCGGAATGGCGAACTGCGCCCGGCGGATGATGCCGCTGAAAAGGGTGTCTTTCAGCGATGAGAAGAGAGCTGTCGAACGGGCAGCATCGCCGAGAAGGGCAGCGCCATCCACTCCGCTATCGGCCTGGATGAAAACCAGAAGGACGGCTTTATCAGCTCCTGGCATTGAGATACCCCTGGAGCTTTTTGAGTTCAAGCAGGGCGTCGATGGGTGTCAGCCGATCGATGTCGATGGCTTCAATAGCCGCATGCAGACGGGATTCAACAGCATCGAACAGGTTTATCTGCATGCTTTGGCGGACTGCGGGAGCGGCGGGAACGGCCACGTTGTTTTTTTCTAGACCGGCC